>NZ_CP120635.1:497500-797500 GCF_021353295.2 Pseudodesulfovibrio thermohalotolerans
TGAAAGGCCAATCAAACCCGGTGATAGCTGGTTCTCTCCGAAATATATTGAGGTATAGCGTCACATTAGTTTGCCGGAGGTAGAGCACTGACAGGGCTAGGGGCCCCACCAGGTTACCAACCCCTTTCAAACTCCGAATGCCGGTAAATGATGTGTGGCAGTCAGGCTATGGGTGCGAAGGCCCGTGGCCGAAGGGAAACAGCCCAGACCAACAGCTAAGGTCTCCAAATCAATGCTAAGTGGGAAAGGTGGTGGAGTTGCTGATACATCCAGGAGGTTGGCTTAGAAGCAGCCATCCTTTAAAGAAAGCGTAATAGCTCACTGGCCTAGCGATTCTGCGCCGAAAATGTAACGGGGCTAAGCATTGTACCGAAGCTTTGGGTTCACAGCTTGCTGTGAGCGGTAGGAGAGCGTTCTCAGATGGGATGAAGGTATACCGTGAGGTGTGCTGGACTAATGAGAAGTGAATATGCTGGCATGAGTAACGATAAAATAAGTGAGAAACTTATTCGCCGTAAACCTAAGGTTTCCTGGGTAAAGCTAATCTTCCCAGGGTAAGTCGGCCCCTAAGGCGAGGCAGAAATGCGTAGTCGATGGGAAACAGGTTAATATTCCTGTACATGTATACGTGTGCGAAGGAGGGACGCAGGAGGATAGACGGTCCGGGTGTTGGATATCCCGGTGCAAGCGTGTAGGGTTGAGTTGCAGGCAAATCCGCAGCTCTGTGAGCCTGAGACGTGATGCCGTGTCATTAAACTGACTGAAGCCGTTAATTCCATGCTGCCAAGAAAATCTTCTAAGTTTAGCGTATGCATACCGTACCGCAAACCAACACAGGTAGGTGGGTCGAGCAGACCAAGGCGCTTGAGAGAACTCTGGTTAAGGAACTCGGCAAAATGACCCCGTAAGTTCGCGATAAGGGGTGCTCGATTCCGTGACCATTTAGCTATGTGAGCGGATTTGAGACGCAGGAATCGGGGGGCGACTGTTTACTAAAAACATAGGTCTCTGCTAAGTCGTAAGACGATGTATAGGGACTGACGCCTGCCCGGTGCTGGAAGGTTAAGAGGTGGGGTTAGCGTAAGCGAAGCTCTAAATCGAAGCCCCAGTAAACGGCGGCCGTAACTATAACGGTCCTAAGGTAGCGAAATTCCTTGTCGGGTAAGTTCCGACCTGCACGAATGGCGTAACGATCTCCCCGCTGTCTCAACCAGAGACTCAGTGAAATTGAATTACCGGTGAAAATGCCGGTTACCCGCGGAAGGACGGAAAGACCCTGTGCACCTTTACTGCAGCTTGACATTGGTATTTGATTAATAACGTGTAGGATAGGTGGGAGACTTTGAAGCGTGTACGCCAGTATGCGTGGAGTCGCCCTTGAAATACCACCCTTTATTACTTAGGTATCTAATCCATGACCGTGATCCGGTGTGGAGACAGTGTCTGGTGGGTAGTTTGACTGGGGCGGTCGCCTCCCAAATAGTAACGGAGGCTTGCAAAGGTTCCCTCAGGCTGATTGGAAACCAGCCGTTGAGTGCAAAGGCATAAGGGAGCTTGACTGTGAGAGAGACATCTCGAGCAGGAACGAAAGTTGGTCTTAGTGATCCGGTGGTTCCGAATGGAAGGGCCATCGCTCATAGGATAAAAGGTACGCCGGGGATAACAGGCTGATCGCGTCCAAGAGTTCACATCGACGACGCGGTTTGGCACCTCGATGTCGGCTCATCACATCCTGGGGCTGAAGCAGGTCCCAAGGGTACGGCTGTTCGCCGTTTAAAGTGGTACGCGAGCTGGGTTTAAAACGTCGTGAGACAGTTTGGTCCCTATCCTCCGTGGGCGTAGGAGAATTGAAAAGGGTCTGCCCCTAGTACGAGAGGACCGGGGTGGACGAACCTATGGTGTTCCTGTTGTCGCGCCAGCGGCATTGCAGGGTAGCTAAGTTCGGAAAGGATAACCGCTGAAAGCATCTAAGCGGGAAGCCCGCCTTAAGATAAGTTCTCCCTGGACGCAAGTCCCTAAAGATCCCTTGAAGACTACAAGGTAGATAGGCCGGAGGTGTAAGCAACGCGAGTTGTTCAGCTGACCGGTACTAATAGATCGTGCGGCTTATTTAACAAAATTAGGAATTCTCTCTTCCCCTATTGACTATATATTTGAACACCAAGTTCGCCAAATTTTCTTGGTGGCCAAGGAGGAGGGGGGTACACCCGGTCCCATTCCGAACCCGGAAGTTAAGCCCTCCATCGCCGATGATACTGCATGGTAGCGTGTGGGAAAGTAGGTCGCCGCCAAGGAATATTTCAGCCCCCGGTCTTTTTGACCGGGGGCTTTTCTTATGCGGCCCCATGTCAAGGACTCCCTATTTACTCGATTTCCCTATTTCTTAGGCCAGACTCCACCCTCACCATAACGGCTATTAGTTTGTATTCCTTTTCTTATTCGTGCTCTACGGCACCAAGTACCTATTCGGTACGTAAATCAGTTTGTAAAGTCCCCCATCTTAGGGCCAGCTAGTAGTAGAGGCTTCCCGCCGTTTTTGGTGAGAGCCCAGAGGGCAGGGGGTACCCCCTGCCCTCTGGGCTGCAAATTCCACTGGCGTCATGTCGCCTAGCGATTCATGAGGCCGATCTTCGTTGTACTCCCTGATAAATCTCTCCGTGCATTCACGCACTTCGCTCAAGCTATCGAAGATATACAAGTCCAAAACCTCTTTCCCGATAGGTCCGGTTGAAACGCTCAATATATGAGTTTTGCGTCGGCTTGCCTGGCTGTATGAACTCCAGCCCAACACCGTGCTGATCAGCCCAGGCTGCCATGGCCGAACTGGCAAATTCAGGTCCGTTGTCCATCCTCAGCTTTTCCGGGTAACGACCTCTTTCTTCGGCTACCCGGTCAAGTACCCTGAGCACTCTTCCGGCTGGCAGGTTGGTGTCTACTTCCACGGCAAGCACCTCTCGATTGAAATCGTCAACAGCATTAAATGTTCTGAAAGCCCGCCCGCTGTAGAGAGTGTCACGCATGAAATCAATCGACCAACAATGGTTCGCCAGCAGCGGCTGGGCCACGGCTTTCCTTGTCCTTTGGGGGCGACGTTTCTTTGCCTTGCGTTTCAAATTCATTTTCAACAAGCAATAAACCCGCCAGACGCGTTTGTGATTCCAAGGGGTCCCCTGCTTGCGAAGCACAGCAAAAAGCTTACTGAAGCCCCATGTGGGCTTTTTCTCGGCCAGTTCAGTCAAGGCGGCGAGACAGCACTGTAGTCGCGTGGATGTGGCTTGTATGCGTAGTAGCTCCGGCTGACGCCGAGAGCTGCACAAGCCTTGCGAACGCTCAGCTCGAACTCACTGATCATGTGCGTGACGAGCTGTTTTCGCTGAACCTGCCTCAGAGTTTTTTTCGATGACATCCTTGAGAGCCATGTTTTCCAGGCTCAGATCCGCAACCTTCTGCTTGAGCTTACGGTTTTCTGCCTCAAGGTCTTTCATCCGCTCTATGTCGGACGCCTCCATGCCGCCGTACTTGGACTTCCATTTGTAGTACGTAGCGTTGCTCACGCCGTGCTCTCGGCAGACGTCCTTGACCGTCCGTCCACTTTCCACGGATTTCAAAATCCGCACGATCTGGTGCTCAGTGAATCTTGATTTGCGCATGTGAAACTCCTGGGCGCAGTTTGGGCCAGAAGTCTCTACTTTGCAATGGACCTACTATACGGGGACTTTACAAGTTTAAGATCGCCATTTCTATTTTCGTGGTCTACGCCACCAAAGCCCCGCCGCGATCTTTGTTCACGACTGCGTTACAGGTAAGCTGAGCTTCCACAAAAGCGCGGCCAATTTACGAGCAAGCGCAGCTATTGCTTTTTGTGCCACACCATGTCGGCTATAAATTCGGTTGTAGAACTCCCTGGCCCACTCATCTCGCTGCTTCCACACCCAAGCTGCTTCAATCAGTAAACTTCGTAATCGCTTTTGACCGACCGGGCGAAGTGTTGCCTTACCCTTGCTGCCTCCACTTTGCCGCATCACTGGCGCAAGGCCCAGGTAAGCTGTCACCTCTTCGCTGCGATTGAAACGTTCCGGGCGGTAAACCTCTGCCGCAAAAGTCGTGGCCACGACTTCGCCAACGCCGGGAACGGACCTCATGGCGGCAATACGTCTTGCCTCGTCTTGTTCCCGGATGCTTATTCGCAAACGCTGATCCACTTTGCGTTGTGCACAAGCGAAGTACTCCAGTTCATCGAGCAAGCTTTCAAGAGTCTCTTTTGCCCCCGAAGGAAGTTCCACCTGATGAAGTGTGAGTATGGCAGCCTTGCTCCAATGGTCCAGATCGGCAGGCTCCTGCGCTCCAAGATAAAGAAGAAGTGAACGAATCCGTTGTTTAGCTCGACGAAGAGAGTCGGTGAGCTGATGCCTTCGACGCTCAAGAGCACGGAAGGCTTCAGCTTCAACGGAAGGAATGGCGATTGGTCTGATCAGGCCGGAGGCTGCCAGCTCTGCCAGTTTGCGGCAGTCCAGGCTGTCGGTCTTGTTGGTAGCGGTAATGGGGCGCGGGATTCGGCTTGGCGCAGCAACGACAACCGTAACACCTTCTGCTTCGAGGCTCCTGGCCAACTCAAAGCCAGTCGGTCCAGATTCATAGCAAACCGCGCCAACCTCAACAGGTAATGACATGACAAGCCGGGTGAGTGCTGTTGCATCAGCCGGACAAGTCCAGTCCTTCACGGCACTATCAGGTCTGAGCAAAGCCACGCTGAAACTCAGCTTATGGACGTCCACTCCTATCCATACCTTCTCGCCGGAAAACGCTTCAACAAACCGATGAACAGATGATACTTTGAGCTTTGCCATGTCGGCCTCCCTTGGGTTTGGGTTTCACTGGTACTGTTACCAGCAAAACTTGGGAGTCCGACATGGTATTTTTATTGCCCAACGCCCAGCCTTCACAACCCTGCGGGCGCACCTGGCACCCTCATGCCTCTCTCCAATCGAGTCGTTCGCCGGACAAGCTGTATTTCGCGCAGGCCGTTCATTGCAGGACAGGCCGCCATTCGCACACAGCCCAACAGCCGGACAAAACGCCAGCCGCCGGATAAGACTGGTTACTCGACAGGCAGTTGTTAGAACAGGCAGATCTTCCATGTTACCCAGCCCAGGGTAGCTTCCCGCCGCCTTTGAGCATGACTTGGCGGTCACGTTTCCCATTGATCCCACACGTGATCTCCATGCTGTCCAAACATTTCCGGCCCACGCAAGCGTATGCGGGCGACAAACGTATGTGTGAGCGTCTGTTTGGTCGGGCGGGAGATGTGGTCAGAAAGCAGAAGTTTACGCGGCGGAGAGGGGCGGGAGAGGGCGTTTGACCGAGGATGGAGAGCTGGGCAGTGAGTTTGTTCCCCCGCCTCCCAGGCTTCCTTTGTGTGGCCGGGGTCCGCGAGGTTGAACGAGAGCAGCCCCGGACAGGGGGGCGCAGGGTGCTAATAAGCTGTTGCCAACTCACGCATTCAATCAGTTCAGACGCTATCGGGCGACTCGCCAAGAGCGTGCGCGGCGCGATGACGGCCGCACACGCGCGTAGGTTACGCGAGGCTAGGAGAAGAAAGGGGGCGCCGGCTAGAGGGGGGTAAGACCTCGACAAGGCGTTTGGCATGAAAAATCGTATGGAAAGGTTTTCCTTCGTCTCCGCCGAGTGTCGAAGGCGGAATTCTATTCCAGTATCTCCTTTACGCGACCGACCTGGCCGTCGGCGAGCCGGACTTTGATTCCGTGAGGGTGTGTGGGCGATTTGGTCAGCAGGGTGGCGACAACGCCTTCGGTGAGCGTGCCTGTCCGCTGGTCCTTTTTGAGCACTATGCGGACCTTTTGACCCGGTTTGATATTCTTGCGGTTTTTTCCGTCCATGGTGTTTCCTAGGTTTTGTGTTGCTCGGTATTCGGTGTGATGTGAAGGCGGCGAGGATTTGTCCAGTGCTCAGCCCTTTGCCTTTGAAGAGGGGCGTTATTCAACCTAGGACAGGCCGGGGGCGCTTGAATGTCGTTTGCGGCGCGTCCGATCCCGTGAAACACGGCTTTGTCCAGCACCGCGAGCCCGCAGGGCGTTTCGGGTGTGCCGAGGCGAGGACGAGTGTAAAGAGCGGAGCGAGCCGCCCGCAGGGATAACAAAGAATCGGACTATTGCCAGGAGCCTTTTTTGTAGCTGAAGATCTGGCGGTTGGGGATGACGGTCACGGCTGTGAATTCGGCTGCCCGGCAAGCGTCCGGGGAGTCGGCCTTGGCTTCCATGACCAGTTCGCAGAAACGCATGACGCCGACGAACGGAACGGTTTTGGATTTTGAACGGCGAACATTGGTGACGATAGAGTCCATGTCGATGGCGTGGAAGCGGGCCAGATAGGAACCATCCGGCTGCTGCGTGATCTGCATTCGCGAGCGCGCCTGGCAGTGATTGCGGTCAAGCGATTTGGCCCTGGATCGGGCGAATCGCGTGAAGTCGGCTTTCTTTGTGGCCAGTCCCGTGTCCAGGAAGGCCGGCATGTTCTCGACTCGGACGGGGGTGGAGGCGTCGCCCGGAGAAATCGCGGCGAGGTCCTGCGCCCAGGCGGGTCGGACAGAGGCCGCAAAAAAAGCCCCGGTCAGAAAAACGGCCAGTGAGGCATAAACGAAAAATTTGTGCATGGCGTTGAATCCTTCCAACCAGAGCAAAGGGTTGGGCGGCGGTATGCCGCCCAACCTATATGCGCTTTACCTCTATTTGGTCTGGATTTCAACCCTACGATTGAGCTTGCGTCCTTCCTTCGTGGAATTGTCATACTTGGGAGCGAGTTCGCCATAGCCCTTGGACTCCAGACGGTCGGCACTAACGCCGTTGTCGGTGAGCCACTTCATGACGGAATTGGCGCGACGCTCGGACAGGCCCTGGTTGTAGGCCTCGGTGCCGGTGGCGTCGGTGTGGCCGGAGATCTCGTAGGAGGCGGAGGAATCTTCTTCCAGGATCATCTTGGCCTGTTCCAGAACCGGGATCATCTCATCGGTGATCTGGTACTTGTCGAAGCCGAAGTTCAGGTTGAAGGTGACCACTTCCTTGGCCGGGACCGGAGCCGGAGCGACGACCATCGGGGCCGGAGCGGGCTCGGCTACTTCGGTGTAGAAGACGTTCATGGCGTACTTGTTCAGAGCGTTGGCGTCGGTGAAGGTGGCGCCGTCGGCGGGCACGGAACAGGGGAAGGCGGCACGGATACCGTCGACCACGGCCTCGCCCTCAGGGGTCTCGGCGTAGCTGACCACGTGGACGCACAGGTTGTTGCCGTACTTGGCGTACATGTTCTTGGCTACCGCGATCGGGTCGGCGCCGTAGTTGGATTCGCCGTCGGTGAAGATGACGAGGGCGGTCTTGCCGGACATCTTGCCGAGGGTCGGGTTGATCTCGTCAAGGCCGGTGCCCATGGGGGTCCGGCGGTTGAAGATCTCATAGTCGGTGTTAATGGAATCGATGGCCGCCGAAACTGTGGCTTCGGAGTATGCCTTGGGCGGGCATTGCACCTGGAACGGAGCGAACAGGACAACGGCGGAGTTGTAATCAAGGGCCGGGATGGCGGCGTTCAGGGCCTGCATGTCGCTCTTCGCTTTCTCGATTTTCTTGACGCCGTCGGCGTTCCTCATGGCCATGGAGCCTGACTGGTCGAGGAAGAGTATGAAGTTGTCGACTTTTTTGACCATCTTGGCGTTGGCCGTTGCGGCGAACGCGAACGAGAAAGTCAGCATCAATGCAAGCATTAATAAAATGGGTTTTCTGGATTGTGTCATGATTCCACTCCTTTAGAGGTTGTTGACTAGCGTTGAATCAATGTAATAGAAGCCATTATTCTCATTATATACGCATAACGTAGGTGGGAAGCAAGTGGAGTGAAGCAAATTATAAATGGTATGTTTCGCGCCCGCGAGTAGGGAGCGGTCGCCGCGTTAGAGACAAACATCATAAGTGACGTAAGGTATGTTTCGCGCCCGCGAGTAGGGAGCGGTCCTTGCGGTTGCGTCCGGGCCGTGAACACAGTATGTAGAGACGTTTACGCCTCTCGGCGTCATTGAGGCAGCAAGGAGTAGCCATGTATATTGTCACCGGCGGCGCGGGTTTCATCGGCAGCGCCATGGTTTGGAAGCTCAACACCATGGGCATCGACGACATCCTGGTGGTGGACAATCTGTCCACCAGCGAGAAGTGGAACAATCTCGTGGGGCTGAAATATCAGGACTACCTGCATCGCGATCAGTTCCTCAAGTTCATTCTGGAAGGCGAGGACCCGTTCAAGACCGAGGCGGTCATTCATATGGGCGCCTGTTCCTCCACCACCGAGCGCGACGCGGATTTTCTCATGGAGAACAACTACCGCTACACGCAGTATGTTTGCCGGTTCTGCATGGCCCATGACGCTCGGTTCATCAACGCTTCATCCGCGTCCACCTACGGCAACGGCGAGTTCGGCTTCGACGATGACGAGGGCGGCATCGACCGGCTGCGGCCCCTCAACATGTACGGCTATTCCAAGCAGTTGTTCGACTTGTGGGCCAAGGACGCGGGCATTCTCGACCGGATCGTCTGCCTCAAGTTCTTCAACGTGTTCGGTCCCAACGAGTATCACAAGGACGACATGCGGTCGGTTATCTGCAAGGCCCACGCCCAGATTCTTGAAACCGGCAAGCTCAAGCTCTTCAAGTCCTACCGGGACGAGTATCCCGATGGCGGGCAGAAACGCGACTTCGTCTACATCAAGGACTGCGTGGACATCATGGCCTGGTTCCTGGAGAACCGCGACAAGGGCGGCATCTTCAACGTGGGCACGGGAACCGCCCGGACCTGGAACGACCTGGCGAATTCGGTGTTTGCCGCCATGAATCGCGATCCGTCCATCGAGTATATCCCCATGCCCGAGACAATTCGCGACAAGTATCAATACTTTACTCAGGCGAACATGGACAAGCTCAAGGCCGCCGGTTGTACCGTCGAGATGACGAGCCTGGAGGATGGGGCCATGGATTACGTCCGGAATTATCTGGACAAGGACGACAGGTACCTCAAGTCCAGGTAGCCGGGGGACTTCTTTTTGAAACTCAAGCTGTCGCGCATATCGCTGACCGCCGGGGCGCTACTCGTCCTGTCGTTATGCCTGCCGTGGACGATCATGGGCCAGTCGCCGGACCTGAACAGGGTCCGGAAGTACGTGCCGGACGCTCCTGCCCAGGCTCCCGCCGGGAACGAGTGGACCTTTTCCGCCGACCGGGTCTCGGGCGATCACACAAGCGAATACGTGGAGGCGTTCGGCAACGTCTCCCTGAGCTTGGGCGACGACCAGCTTCGCGCGGACTTTGCGCGCTACTACCAGTCCACGGGCTGGGTATTTCTCAAGGGGAACATCCGTGCCCATTGGGGCGGCGACTTCCTCCAGGCGGACGAGGGCGAGTTCGACCTGACCAATATGACCGGCTGGCTCAAGAACGGGAAGCTGTTCATGGCCAAACCGCACATCTACGTCGAGGCCGAGCGCGTGGGCAAGGCCGTGGGCGATTCCTACACCTTCAAGAACGCCAAGGTGACTTCCTGCGCGGGCGAGAAGCCTGCCTGGTCCGTGACCACCGAGGAGGGCGACATCGACCTGGACGGGCGCATCAAGCTGTACCGTTCGGCCTTCCGGGTTAAGGACGTGCCGGTCTTCTTCTGGCCCTACATGGTCCTGCCCGGCCGGGGGGACCGCCAGTCCGGCTTCCTCATGCCCTATCTGTCCAGCTCGAAAAAACTCGGTATTCAGGTCAACCTGCCGTATTTCTGGGTCATCAACGACGAGATGGACGCCACTTTCTACCAGAATTTCATGAGCAAGCGCGGCTATATGCAGGGCGTCGAGTTCCGCCACACCGAGGACGCCTCGTCCCGGGGCCTGTGGCAGGCGGATTTCCTGAGCGACAATATCAGCGCGGCCAAGGAAGAGGACGAGTGGGATGATTACCGGGACGACGGGCTGACCCGCAAGAACCACGACCGCTGGTGGGTGCGTGGCAAGTATGACGGCTGGCTCGGCAGTCCCCAGTGGAAGATCAAGCTCGACCTGGACATGGTCTCGGACCAGAATTACCTGCGCGATTTTCAGGACGGACCCACCGGATTCGACAAGACCCGCGAGGAGTTCCTCGACGTCTTTGGCCGCGACATCGAGAACAAGGACTCCCTGCACCGGCTGAACAAGGCCTACGTCAGCCGCAGTTGGGACCGTTTCGGCGTGGTCGGATTGGCCCAGTACGACCAAAACCTGGCCTATCGGAACGGAAACAACCCGGATAGCATGAATCCGACCGTTCAAATCCTGCCCGAGCTGAACGCGTTCGCCTTCCAGCAGTCGCTGGGCGCCGGTTTCGAGGGGGCGATGGACGCCAAGTACGATTACTTCCATCGCGAATATGGGGATTCGGGGCACCGTATCAAGCTTACTCCCGAGCTCAAGTACCCCATGACAAGCCGTTACCTGACGGTCATTCCATCGATTTCCCTGGATCATACGGCCTACTCCCTGACACACCGCGAGTCCGTGGGCGACCTGGAGGTCGTCGGCACCGGCGGCCGGGACGAGGTCATCGACACCACCAAGATCAAGGACGGCTTCCAGACCAGGACCACGTGGACCGGTGGCTTTTCGGCCTTTTCCGAGATGACCCGGACCTTTGCTATGGACGAAGTCCCCAAGGCCGATCCCAGTCTGGCCGGGACGTCCCGCTGGACCCGGTTGAAGAATTCCATCATGCCCCGAGTGGACTACGTGTATGCGTCCCACGCCACAGGCCAGGAGAAGCTGCCCTATTTTGACACCTACGACCGGGTGGAGGGCAGAAACGAAGTGACCTATTCCCTGACCAGCGTTCTCGACCGGCGGCGCGACAAGGTGGTCCTCTCGCCTGGATCGAGCGGCGAACCCGCCGCCAAGGTGGCCCGCGACTATCTCGACTTCCTGCGCTTCCGGGTGGAGCAGACCTACGACATCCGCGAGTCCCAGCGAATGGACGAGCGCGATCGTTACGAGCGCAGGCCGTTTTCGGATGTCATGGCCGAGTTGCGGATCAAGCCCGCCAATTTCGTGGACTTCGTGACCCGCAACTGGTTCTCGCCGTACAAGGGCGATATGACTCAGAGCGATAACTCTATTCGCTTCTACAAAAGCGGCCTGGGCGAGATAACCGTTGGCTACGATTTCCTGCAAAGCCTGGACGAGTACAAGCGCACCCGCGAGGATTCCATGTCCATCATCAGGATGGAGGGCGAATGGGAAATCAACGAGGCCGTGACCGTTGGGGCGCGGTACCGACACGACTTCGTGGACGAGCAGGATTTGGAACGCACTCTCTACCTGGATTGGGCGGCCGAGTGCTACACGCTCCATTTCGTCTTTTCCCAGGAGTCCAACGACACCCGCTTCGAAGTCGGCTTCGACCTGCTGACTTTCTAGGCGCGGCCGTCGAATCCGGGGGAACCGGGTTGCGTCGCCGTGCGTGATGGTTACAATTATGGGGATATGACCGCATTGTCTGAAATTCGCGTATTGCCTCCGGGGCTCAAGAACCAGATCGCCGCAGGCGAGGTGGTCGAGCGTCCGGCCAGCGTCGTCAAGGAACTGGTGGAGAACGCCCTGGACGCCGGGGCGACCCGCGTGGACGTCACCGTAGAGCAGGGCGGCCGCTCCCTCATCGTGGTTCAGGACAATGGAGCGGGTATTGCGGCCGGTCAGCTCAACCTGGCCGTGACCCGGCACGCCACCAGCAAGATCCGCGATTTTCACGATCTGTCCTCCATAGGCTCTTTCGGATTCCGGGGCGAGGCCCTGCCGTCCATAGCGTCTGTTTCCCGCTTTATCATGACCTCCCGCGCCGCCGGGGCCGCCGAAGCCGCCTTCATCGAGGTGCGCGCGGGCGAGGTTCATGCCGAGGGGCCTGCCGCGCTGGCCGCCGGCACCCGTGTGGAGGTCCGGGACCTGTTCGCCTCCACTCCGGCCCGGCTCAAGTTTCTCAAAACCGATTCCACCGAGAACCGGCGCTGCCAGGATGTGCTCATGCGTGCATCCCTGGCCCACCTCGATACCGGCTTTTCCCTGACGGTGGGCGGACGCGAACTCTTTCGCCTGCCGCCCGGCCAGGCGTTGGCCGACCGGCTCGCCTCCTTCTGGCCTCCGACCGTTTGCGAAAGCCTCAGCCCTTTCGATTGTGAACGCGAGGGCTTTCGCGCCAGCGGCGTGGCCGGTTCCCCCAACACGGCCCAGGGGCGCGGCGACCGCATCCTGCTCTACGTCAACGGCCGCCCGGTGCAGGACAAGCTCATGCTTTCGGCCGTGCGTCAGGCGTACAAGGGGATGCTCCTGTCCCGCGAATATCCGCAGATGGTGCTGTTCCTTGATTTGCCCCGCGACGAGGTGGATGTGAACGTGCATCCGGCCAAACTCGAAGTGCGCTTCATCGATGAGCGGCGCGTCTTCTCGGTCATCCGTTCGGGCGTGCTTCAGGCCCTGTCCGGTCGGGATGAGGAAACCGCTTTCGGATTCCCGGCCTCGGAACCCCGTATCGACCCCGCTCCCGCCGCCTTTTCCGGCGCGGGCTCTGTTTTCCGGGAGACAGGTCCCGAGGAACGCTCCGGGGGCAGCCATCGACCAGAAGGGTTCGGGGAAGCGAAATTTTCCACCTACAAGGCGTTCAAGGAGGACCGGGCGCGCTCCCTGGACCTTCCGGTACCGCCGCCAGCGCCCTTCGTTCCGACAGAGCGGCCGGACGGGTACGCCCCGGACCAGGTCCGCGAACCCGGGCCGGATGCCCTGCGGCCCGCGTCCCTTGCGGGCAGCGGATACACTTACCTCGGTCAGATCGCCGATACCTATCTGGTCCTGCGCCGGGGGGCCGACATGTTCCTGGTGGACCAGCACGCGGCCCACGAGCGGGTTCTGCTCGCCGCCATGCGCGACCAGCGCAGGAAGGGTGACTCCCAACCGCTGGCCCTGGCCCTGGAGCTGCCCCTGCACCCCAGCGAGGCCGAGGTTCTGGCCTCCCTGCGCGAGGATTTGCGCGCCATGGGCTTTGTCATCGAGATGGACGGTCCGGCCAAAGCTCTGGTCAGGGGAATTCCCCCGACCCTTGAAACCGGCGAGGCTCGGGAGTATCTGAAGGACGCCCTGGCCGAAAAGGCCAGGGGGCTGGACGACCTGTGGACCATGATGGCCTGCAAGACCGCCATCAAGGCCAATCAGCCGCTGGCCGTGGACGAGGCCCTGGCTCTGTTGGAGACCTGGCTTGAGACGCCCGAGCGCGAGTTCTGCCCGCACGGCAGGCCCGTGGTCCTGCGCTGGACGCCTTCCGATCTTGAGAAACTGTTCAAGAGAAAATGATGATCGACTACAACAAACTGCGCGTGCGCATCCACCTGGACAACCTTCGCCACAACTACCGCCTGTTCGCCGGAATCCACGATAACGTCATCCCGGTCATCAAGTCCGACGCCTACGGGCACGGGCTTGTCGAGGTGGCCAACGCCCTGGAAAAGGACGGCGCGACGACTTTCGCCGTGGGCTTTGTCCATGAAGCGGCCAAGCTGCGCGATTCGGGTTGCGACAAGCGCATCCTGGCCCTGCTCGGTCCGGTCTCCGACGAGGATATCCGTCTTTTGTGGAGCCACCGCATCCTGACCCCCATATCCCATTTCGCCCAGCTCAGGCGGGTCCTGGCCGTGTCCGAGGAGCTTGGTTCCCTGGAGATCGGGCTCAAGTTCGACACGGGTATGCGCCGCCTCGGCTTTCTTCCCGAGGAAGTGGGCGAGGTCGCGGCCCTGCTCAAGGGGAGCGGGGTTACGCCGGTCATGGCCACCTCCCATCTGGCTCGCGCCGATGAACCGGGCCGTGAGCAGGATGTGGCCTTGCAGGCCCGGCGGTTCCGTGCCGCCCTGGACGGACTGGCCGAGGCCGGATTCGAGGTGGAGGCCAACCTGGCCAACTCCGCGGGAGGCATGATCCACGACGTCTGCCGCCTGGATTCCATGCGCCTGGGCATCGGCCTGTATGGCTGCGATCCCCTTGAGGGGAGAGGCTGCGAGACCCTGCCGGGGCGGCTCATGCCCGCCATGGAGGTCTCGGCTCCGGTCATGCAGGTCCATCCGCTGAAGAAGGGCGAATCCATCAGCTATGGCTGGACTTTCACCGCCGAACGCGACTCCACGGTGGCTATTGTCGGCGTGGGCTACGCCGACAACTACAGCCGCGCCCTGTCCAACCGGGGCGAGATGGTCATCCACGGCAGGCGCGTGCCCATCCGGGGCAGGGTGTGTATGCAGATGACCGCGGTTGACGTGACAGACCTTATGGGTGAAGGGAAAGATGTCCTTCCGGGCGACGAGGCGTGGCTCCTGGGCGGTCCCGGAGACAACCCCGTGACTCCCGAGGACCTTGCCGGGTGGTGCGGGACCATCACCTATGAAGCGTTCTGCCTGCTGGGGCAGAACAGGCGCGAATACGTATAAGCATTTTTCGTGAACGAATAACGTGAGGCCGGACGGGCGCGGCGCGCCGCGGACGGTCGGGGAGCAAAAATATGCCTGCTGTGCAAGACGATGAATGGGTTGTGGCCGAGAGCTATCCCGTCCGGGAAATGGAAGCCAACGGCGTGACCCCCGACTGGGTCGAGGGCAAGTGGCTGGACGTTGCCGAGGATATGGCCCTCATTCCCGAGAACAACGTGCGCCTCATCGTGGAAAACGGCGTCTGCCGTGTGGAGGTCTCCACCTATCTCATGGAGTGCGTGCGCGGCTTCTAGACGAATGGCCAAGGTTCTCCCGGCCCGGACCGGGGTGCGGAATTTCCGCGCTCCGGCCGGGCCTTTTTTCGTCCTGAATCGGCAGATCTGAAACTGCGGCTTCCGTTGCCTGAATTTTACCATCCTTTTTGACACGGTCTCGAACCGTTGCATGTCGGCCGCCGTGCCGCGCAAGGCTGTCCGGGGCGTTTCCCAAACGGGGAGTCGCCTCCGCTCCGTTTGATTATGTGAGCTGATGCAATACGTTGGGTGGCATGTCAGGGGGCTTTGAGCCCCGCGCGGAGGTCGTTGCCCGTGGCTTTATTTTAGTCTTTCCATTGAGCGTTTGTCACAGAACTGTAACAATGGAAAATATTACAATTCGGTTACGATTGTGTTACACAGCGCACGCGCTCGGCGAAAGAGGTACTTGATCTCGTCGATCAACAATGTAACCGCTGAACGCGCGATCCAAGGACAGGCAATGAAACTGCGCTCTTTTCAAATGCGGATCCTGCTGTGGACCTGGGGGCTGCTCCTCATGGCCATGGCCGTGGTCTTTTTCTACTCCACGAGCATCGTGGGCGACGAGCTGGTCACCGAGGCGGAAATCCGCACGCGCCACCAGATCGAGGCCATCGAGTGGCTCATCCGCGACCACTCGCTGTTCGAATCCGATCAGGATTTCGCCGAGTGGCTTGATGCGTTGGCCTTCAAGCTTAATTCCCGGATCACCTATATCGTGAACGGACGGGTGGTGGCCGATTCGGAGGTGCCCTACGCCGATCTCGGATCACTGGACGACCACGGGAGCCGCCCCGAGGTCCTGGCCGCCCAGAAGGACGGCTGGGGGGTCAACGTCCGCCACTCCGACACCCTTGGCAAAGACATGCTCTATGTGGCCCGGGAGTTTTCCGGGCTGACTTCCGTGGACGGGGGCATCCTGCGCATGGCCGTCCCGTTCTCCCATGTCAGCGCGCGCCTGGACCTGCTGCGCACCAATCTCATCTGGCTCTTCCTGGGCACCTTCGCGTTGGCCGTCGTACTGAGCGTTATCATGTCGCACAACATGGGCCGCGACATCCGGTCCTTTTCCGATCTGGCGAAGTCCATCGGGGAGGGCGATTATTCAAAAAGATTGCGGGCCGTGCCCGGCGGCGAGTTCAAGCCGCTGGCCGAGTCTATCAACGCCATGGCCCAGTCCATCGAGCGCAACATCGAACTCATCCAGGACCAGAAGGGGCAGTTGCAGGCCGTATTCGGCGGAATGCGCGAGGGCGTGCTGACCGTGGACGCGCATGGCCGCATCGAGTCCTTCAACAACTCCCTGGACGAAATGTTCAACCTGCCTTCGTCCACCATCGGCCGGTCGCCCATCGAGGTCATCCGGCGCTACGAAATTCAGGATCTGGTGGACCATATCATCGCCGAGCCCGAAGCCGGGCCGAAGTCCATTCAGATCGACATCATGGACACGCGCACCGTCGAGGTCACCGCGGAGCGGTTTCTGGACCAGAACGGGGTGCGCAAAGTCATCCTGGTTTTCTACGACATCACCGAAATGAAGCGCAGCGAGAAGGGGCTCAAGGATTTCGTGGCCAACGCCTCTCATCAGCTTCGCACACCCCTGACCTCGATCAAGGGGTACACCGAGACGCTGCTGGACATGCCTCCGAACGATCCCGAGGCCGCCCGCCGGTTCCTGGAAACCGTGCTCAAGAACGCGGATCACATGGACAAGGTCATTTCCAGTATGCTCGCGCTTGCCAAGTCCGAGCAGGCTGGCAAGCTGCTTAAAATGACGCCTCTTTCCGGGCGCGAGCATCTGTCCCGCGCCATCGACGACCTGGCCGTGTGGGCCTCGGAGCGCGACATCACCTTCCGCACCCGCACCCCGGACGACGAGATGATGGTCATGGGCGAAACGGACGGGCTGCTGCACGTCTTCCACAACCTGCTCAACAATGCGGTCAAGTACAGCCCCGACGGCGGGGTCGTAACGGTCAGCGCGGAAGACGACGGCGAGTCCATCGTGTTTTGCGTCGAGGACCAGGGGCCGGGCATCTCGCGCGAGCATTCCACCAAGGTGTTCGAACGTTTCTACCGGGTGGACGAGAACACCATCGACGGGTCGGGCAGCGCCGGACTGGGGCTTGCCATCTGCCGTCGCATCGTCAAGAACCTGGGCGGCGAGATCTGGCACGACGGCTACGGCGAGGATGTGCGCGGCGCGCGCTTCTGCTTCCGCCTGAACAAACCCGAGGAAACGGTCCTGTAGGCAACTTCTAACCAATTCCCTCGAAAGAGGGGCGATACGATGGATATTTACGATCTGTTCTTATACCTGTCCGTGGGGGCCGGTTTCCTCATGGCCTTCAACCTCGGCGCCAACGACGTGGCCAACTCCATGGCCTCGGCCGTCGGCGCCAGGGCCATCACGGTTAAACAGGCCGTGTTCATCGCGGGCTCCCTCAACTTCGTGGGCGCGGTTTTTCTCGGCTCCCACGTCACCGCAACAATCAGCAAGGGTATCATCAATCCGGAGGTCATCTCGGACCCGAAGCTGGTGATGATCGGCATGTTCGCCGCGCTTCTCGCGGCGGGCATATGGGTTCTGGTGGCCACATTGACCTCGCTGCCGGTGTCGTCCACGCACTCCATCGTCGGGGCGATCACCGGATTCGGCCTGGTGGCGGGAGGACCGGACGTGGTCAACTGGCTCAAGATGGGCGGCATCGTCCTGTCGTGGGTAATCTCCCCATTCTTTGCCGCAGCCATTGCCTACTTCATCTTCACGCACATACGACGATACATTCTCTTCCAGCATCACTTCATCCGCCAAGCAAAGAAATGGGCGCCCATCTGGGTGGCCATTACCCTCTCCATGATCTCCCTTTCCTTTCTATACAAGACACCGGCCGGCAAGTCCCTGAACCTGCACTGGCTGGTATCGTTGGGCATCGCCGGGTTCCTGGCCCTGCTTGCCTGGGCCGCGGCCCGGGTTTTCGTGGGCAAGATCGTCCTCGACGAGGAGGAAGGCGCCGAGGGCGTGGAGCGGGTCTTCCGCAAGATGCTGGTTGGCACTTCCTGCTATGTGGCCCTCTCCCAGGGGGCCAACGACGTGGCCAACGCCATCGGGCCTGTCGCGGCCATCTACCTCATCGCCAAGGAGCATGTGCTCCTCGCGCGGGCCGAGGTTCCGTGGCCCATGCTTGTTCTGGGCGGCTTTGGCATAGCGGTGGGCATCGCGCTGCTGGGGCATAAGGTCATGGCCACCGTGGGCGAGAAAATCACCACTCTGACCAACACCCGGGGGTTCGCCGTCGACTTTGGCGCGGCCTCCACTGTATTGGTCGCCTCCAATCTCGGCTTGCCGGTATCCACCACCCACGCGGCTGTGGGCGGCGTGGTCGGCGTGGGGTTGGCCCGCGGCTTTTCGGCCGTGGATTTCCGGGTCCTGTTGCGCATCGTCGCCTACTGGGTGGCCACTGTCCCGATCGCGGCCCTGACCAGTATAGTTATCTTTGTGCTGCTCAAATGGTTGTGTTACGGCTAGGTTACAAAAATTGAAACAATCCTTTTCAGAAGAGGTCGCCATATGACATTGAGAATCCCCTTCTTCGGCCTGCTCGGTAAGCGTTCCCCCATGGAAGGGCTGGTCGAGCATTACGACAAGATCGCCGAGTGCATTTCCGCCATCGATGAATCCCTTGAGTGCTATGTTTCCGGCGGGGTGTGCCGCGAGTTCAAGGAACTGAACAAGACCGTGGACGAGATCGAGAATCATGCCGACTCGATCAAGCGGAACATCCGCAACCATCTGCCTCAGGGCCTGTTCATGGCCGTTGAGAAACACCTGTTCCTGTCCTACACCAAGAGCCAGGACAACATCCTCGACGCGGCTCAGGACGCCCTGCATTGGCTGGCCATCCGCCCGATCGTCATTCCCGAGGACACCCAGAAGGACCTGATCTATCTCTTGGATTCCGTGGCCAAATGCACGGCGCTTCTCGGCCCCGCGCTCAAGTCCACCATCGCGCTGCTCAACGGTGAGTCTCTGGACCGCGAGGGCACCAAGGAGTGCTATCGCAGGGTTCGTAGGGAGCGCGACGAAGTCCGCCGCCGCAAGAACGATCTGGAGAAAAAGATTTTCGACAAGGATATCGATTTCAAGGCGATCTACCAGCTCATCCACTTCGTGGATTGCCTCGACAATATGGGGCACAACACGGAGAACTGCGCCGAGCTGTTGCGTTCCATGATCGCCAGATAACCTGGCGGCGTCAGCCGCGCTCCCTTCACGTAAAAAAAGGCCCGACGCCATGCGCCGGGCCTTTTCTCTGTTTCTTGCGGGGCTATCGTTTGACCTGCTTGACCGTCACCTCCACGGCCTTGCCCTCGGCCCAGGGCGGGGAGTCGAGCCGCGTGTTGCCGGAAAAGAGAACCTGGCCCCTGAATTCGATGCGGGCTGATACTGCGTAACGCAACGTGTCGACGATTCGCGATTGGTCGTATCCGAGGACTACCTTGAAGGGCGGCGCGGCCTTGATGGGCAGGAATGCATCGGCCACGCCTCTGTCGTTCGGATCGAGCCGGGAGAGGTTCTCCAATTCCACGAACAATGTGCAGCCCGGAGGCAAAAGCATCCGCTCGCGATAGGTTACCGATACCTTCATGGTCGCGGAAGGCTGGCTTTTGGCGGGTTGTTCCGCCTTGCCGGATGTGGAGGCGCAACCGCCAATGGCGGTCAGGAGCAGGAGCGCGGCCGCGATGGCCGGGACAAGGAAACGGGTTGGGCGTAGCATGGGAGACTCCATCTTTTCCCCATGCTACGCAATTTGGTTTCCGCGCGCCAGTGGCTGGACAGGCTCGTCCGGCTCGAAAAAAAGCGGAAAGTTCTTGAAGAAAATGCTTGAAATTGAAAATCGATTTCAATACAGTTCCCCCATGTCAGCCCTTCGCAAAAGAGGAGCCGTTCCGGCTCAATACCAGTACTTCTTCTTTTCAAAGCGATGTATCGGCCGGTCCGCCACGTGCGCGGCCGGATAACCAACATCCAAGGAGAAGTCGTATGAGTTCGTTGAAAAAACTCGGTATGCTGAATCGCGAAGGAATGCGGGCCTGCAACGAAGGCCGCCCCGGCGACGCCCTGTTCCAGTTGACCCAGGCCGACAGCCTGGCCCGGTCGCTCAATTCGCCCCTGCACGAGGCCAAGGTGCGCAACAACATGGGGCTGGTCTATCAGCTTTCCGGAAAATACGAAGAGGCGCGCGTCAGCTTTCGCATCGCGGCCAGCCGCGCCGTGGAAGGCGGAGCCGAGAACTCGGGCCTGCACCGGGTTATCATGAGCAACCTGGGCTCTCTGTCCGCCGCCAGAGGCAGGGCCGCCTAGCCATGAACGCATTTCAAATGGCTCCGGCGTCGACCGTAATGACGCCGGAGCCGACCCTGAACCCTCCGGATTCAAGCGATTTTCTTCCCACGACCCTGCACCAGTTCGCTTTGTCCCTGGGCAACGCCATCGACGCCAAGGACCCGCATACCTCGATGCACTCCGACGAGGTGGCTGAAGTTTCCTGGGCATTGGCTCTGGCCATGGGGATTCCGCCGGGCAGGGCGGCCGCTATACATGTTGCCGGGCACCTCCACGACATCGGGAAGATCGGCGTCCCCGATTCGGTGCTTGGGAAAAGATGCCCCCTCACCACAGCCGAATGGCAGGCCGTGCGTCATCACCCCGAGGCGGGAGCCGCCATTCTCGAACCCGTGGCCGCACTCAACCGCCTCGGTGTGGTGGACATGGTTTTGCATCACCACGAGCGGTGGGACGGCACAGGGTATCCACACGGCCTCAAGGGGACGGCCATCCCGCTTGGCGCGCGCATCATCAGCGTGGCCGATTCGCTTTCCGCCATGCTTCAGGACAGGCCTTATCGTCCGGCCCTGACCATCGACAGAGCGTGCCGCGAGATCGATCGGTGCGCAGGCTCCCAATTCGATCCCCGGGTGGTGGACGCCTTCCGCCTTGCATCCGGAAATATCCTTCGGCTCGTGTCCGCCCCTTTGGCCTGCGGGTAAAATCCCCGAATAACATTTCACCCACGGTGTTTCGGTCCCGTTGTGACGCCGGGGCGCGTTCCCGAATTCCGTCCGGGGAGCCTCTTGAGAAAAGGGTTTCCCGGCGAGTGCCGGGTCGCGTTCCGTTCTTCTCTCGGGTCAGATTATCATTCATCCTCGGAAACCGGCGTGCTACCCGGGGTGGCATGGCGAAGCCTTGCCGGAGGAGGACTAGTGACGCAAACCGATATTCTGCTTGAAGCGGGAACCAATGAACTTGAGATCATCGAGTTCTACATGGACGAGGCTACATCCGACGGGGTGGAGCGGCGGTATTTCGGGGTGAACGTGGCCAAGGTCCTGGAGGTGGTGGAGGCCCCGCCGGGACTTGAGGGGTCGGAAGCCGCGTCACATCCGAGTTTTCTCGGCACGATTCCTTTGCGCAACCTGATCCTGCCCGTGGTTGACCTGGGGGTATGGCTTGAGATGCAGAGATCGCCAGCCGGGAATGAGCCGATCATCGTCACTGAGTTCAACGCCGCGATAACCGGCTTTCTGGTCACGGGGGTGACGCAGATTCATCGGGTTTGTTGGGCCGATGTTGAGCCGCCCAGCCGGTATGTTGCGTCCATGGAGAACAACTGCATCACCGGAACGGTCAAGATCGGGGACAGGTTTGTGCTCATGCTCGACCTGGAGCAGGTTCTGGCCGATCTGGATGAGCAGGGCCGCGGCGATTCCGAGCCATTGCCGAGGGTTTCCGGAGAGCGGTACAGGGCACTGGTGGCGGATGACTCCACCTCGGTGCGCCAACTGCTTGAGACCAATTTCAGCCGGTGCAATTTTGAAGTGACCATGGCCCGGGACGGTGCCGAAGCGTGGTCCATCCTCGAATCGATCAAGGCCAAGGCCGGGGCGGAGGGCGGAAGCCCGCTGGATTATCTGGACGTGGTGGTCTCGGACGTGGAAATGCCCCGGCTGGACGGCTATACCCTGACCCGAAAGGTAAAGGAGGACCCTGTCCTCAAGGCGTTGCCCGTGGTCCTTTTCTCTTCGCTCATCTCCGAGTCCGTCATGCACAAGGGTAAAGCGGTCATGGCGGACGCGCAGGTCACCAAACCCGAATTCAATGGATTGGCCGAGAAGGTCGTCGCTCTGATTCGCGACTGGGGCCGGGAAGAACGGACCGCCTAGCCGACCACCTCGTCAAGCTGCTTGCGCAGAGTGGACAGGCCGCAGGAGTGGTGCATGTAAACCGGCACATCCTTGCCGCGCACGGCGTCGAGCACGTCCTTGCGCGCCTTGTGGGACACCTTGTTGGTGAACATGACCACGAAATCCACTTCGCCCAGCGCCTTGGAAATCTTTCGCTCCTTTCCGGTAAAGTGCTTCAGCTTCACCCCGTTGCGTTTTGCTTCGGAGACATATTCCTTTTTAAGCCGGTCCATTCCGCCAATCAATGCTGCGCACATACTGTCCTCTCTGTGTTGATATTGAAAATCGTTTTCAATAAATACAGACAAGCGAGGCGGGTGTCAACAGCTTCGCCGAAAAAATGTTTCGATGAAGCGGAGGGGAAAAAAGGGGAAGCCGAAGGGGCAAAAAATGCGGAGTGGTAGTGGAATAGGGGTGAAATGGGGACAGAAGGGGGAGGATTAGGCAAAAAAAGGATGGGAAATGAATGAAAGGGGAAAAATGGAGGAAAAGGGAGGCGGAAAATGGCTGGAAGGGGAAGGAAAGGGCGGAAAGGTGTTGGTGGCGCGGGTTTTCGGCAGTATAGCGCTTGCGTTGGCCGTTATCGAGTTGGGGGCCAGGTGTCGTCTTCCGGGTCCGCTTCCGGCAGGGAACATGCGGGGCAGTCGACCATGCGGTTTCCCTGGCCGTGGTCGATGAGCGATGTGATTTCGCCCACAACCACGTTGACCCGTCCGCCCAAGAGGACCTGTCCTTTGACGCCGGAAAAAAGCCCCATATCCGTCCAGGCAAATGTGTTGGCCGTGGCGGTGAGCGCCTCAAAGGGATAGCAGAACAGCGCGTAGTTGGCCCGGCCCCGCACCCTGTTGTTCGCGAAGAAGCCGCGCGAGCCGGTCTGGACCACGCCGCGCGCGCTTCGGCCTCCGGCCATGACAATATCGTTGCAGGTGACCACCAGATCATTGCTGTAGAGCAACATGCCGGTGGAGTTCTCTCCGCGCCCTTCGATTCGGTTGCCGGTAATGACCATGCGGTTGTTCCTTGAAAAATCGGACCCGCCGGTGGTGTCGAAAAACCATCCTGCGACAATCCCATTGGGGCCGAATTTATTCGGATAGGCTATGCCGTCATCGTCCGTTGCGATGTGGTTGCCCTGGATGCGGATGAATCCCTTGCCATCGTTGCCGAGGGCGTTGTCCAGGATTTCGATGCCGTTGCGCGAGACCCGGTTGATGACATTGTCGCGGAGGGTCATCTCCGCGCCCCATGTCCAATCCGCGAGTACTCCGTACCCGGCGGTGTCCTCCGGGTGGTCGTTCATCATTTCCAGCCGGTTCCTTTCGATGAGCACCGTGCCCGTGACTGCCCGCTTGAGCGCGTCCTTGGGGTGGATCAGTCGATTGCCGATCACTATTCCCGCCTGGAAAGGCAAGGTCTCATCCGGCGTGCGTCCGATGGCCGCCTTCTGCGGGGCGACGTTTGTGACCAGGCACCCGCCGATCTCCAGGCCGCCCGCATAGGCGAAGTGCAGGGGGGTGCCCTTGGCTCCGTCGAAGTGCAGGTTGCGGACCACGATGAGCGGGCCGTTGTCCGCCGGGGGCGCAACATCGGAGGGGAGCGGGGAGTATAGGGTCCAGAAACCGCCGGAAATGGTGGTCAGGGGTTCGCCTGCGCCGTCGAGCTGCCCCAGGATACGCACGGCCTTGCTGATCCTGGCGCGGCCCTCTGAGCCGAAATTGAAGTTGCCCCGCAGTCGGATCGTTCCGCCCTTGTCCAGTGCGGCCTGCACGTTGGGCACGTCACGGGACGGGTTGCCCGTGCCCGTGACAACGATATCCGCCGCCAAGGCCGGGAACGGCGAGGCAAGCAGCAGGCACACGGCCAGGAGAAGGTGGAACGTGATTTTCATAAACAGGAAATTACCCGCTTTGACCGAAGCTTGCAAACCCCGGCGTCAGTAGCCTTGCCGGAATTCCGAAGTGCGTCGGCCTTGCTCCCGGAAATTTCGGTTCCGCGCGTTGAGCTTGTCCTGTTCGTACACGGCTACGGCCACGGCCCCGCACACCGCGTCGAGGTCCGCTCCGCCCGTTCGGATTGCCTTGATCTGCGCCTTGAGCGCGTTGGCAAGTATGCGCTGGTCCGCCCAGGAGGGGTATCCGCTCCAATATTCGGCCGCTTCATCGCCACGGCCCAGCTTGGCGGCCGCATAGCCCGCATTCAGAAACGCGTCGGGGATTTCCTTGCGCGCCACGCATTCGCTCAGCACGCGCAGGGCATCCTCGTTTCGGCCCACGCGGGTGTAGCACACGCCCGCCATGACCAGGTGCGAAGGTCGGACCTCGCGTCCTTTGGCGGCTTCGTTTGCCAAATACGCGTCATAGGCCGCTGCGCCCGTGTCGAAATATGTCTCGGCCTTGGCGAAGTCGCCCCGCGCCTCGGCCGCGCGGCCGCGTTCGAAGTTCTTTCTGCCTTTGGTTTCAGGCCGTACCAGCTTGGATAGAAATGACATGATCGGATACTAGCGGTTTGCGGACAGGAGGACAAGACGTGCCCGTTTCGGAACCGGGGCGCTGCCCCGGACCCCGCCAGGGAACCTTTTGAAAAAGGTTCCCTGGACCCTCCAAAACTTTTTATGTCGCCTTCGGCGAAGGTTTCCATTCAATGAATTGATTTGGTTGCGCGGGCATTTGGGTTTGCGGGCAAACGGCAGTTCAACACTGTTGAACAACCCGCGAAGCGGTATAAAAAGTTTAGGAAAAGGAGGGGATAGGGGTTCGGGGAAGGGGAGGAAAGAACCCTTTTCAAAGGGTTTTCCTCCCCTTCCCCCGGCCGCCGGAGGCATAAAAAGGCGGACGCGCAACGCGCGTCCGCCTTTTTTATGGTTCTGTTTGCGCGGACTAGTCTTCGTCGGCGACGAATTCGGAGATGGCGCATTCGGTGGTCAGGAGCATACTGGCCACGGAGGCGGCGTTTTGCAGGGCGATACGGGTGACCTTCTTGGGGTCGATGACGCCGGCGGTGACGAGGTTGGTGTACTCGCCGGTAGCGGCGTTGAAGCCGTTGTTGCCCTTGAGTTCCTTGACCTTCTCCACGATCACGGAGCCTTCGAGACCGCAGTTGTTGGCGATCTGCTTGAGGGGCTCTTCGATGGCGCGGGCGATGAGGTCGATGCCGGCCTGTTCGGTGTCGTCGTCGAGCTTGAGGGCCTTGAGGACCTTTCCGGCGCGGACCAGGGCGGTTCCGCCGCCGGGCACGATGCCTTCGTCAACGGCGGCGCGGGTGGCGTTCAGGGCGTCGTCCACGCGGTCCTTGCGTTCCTTCATCTCGATTTCCGTGGCTGCGCCGACCTTGACCACGGCCACGCCGCCGACCAGCTTGGCCAGGCGTTCCTGCAACTTCTCACGGTCGTAGTCGCTGGTGGCGTTCTTGACCATGTTGGCGATTTCGTCGCAGCGGTTCTTGATGGCTTCCTTTTCGCCAGCGCCATCCACGATGATGGTGTTCTTCTTGCCGACCACGATCTTGCGGGCGGTGCCGAAGTGCTCGGGGCGGATGGAATCCAGGGTCACGGCGGTGTCTTCGGAAACCGGAGTGGCGCCGGTCATGATGGCGATGTCGCGGATCATTTCCTTGCGGCGGTCGCCAAAGCCCGGGGCCTTGACGGCGCAGACCTTGAGGGCGCCGCGCATGGCGTTGATGGTCAGTCCGGCCAGAGCGTCGTTCTCGACGGTCTCCGCCACGATGAGCAGGGGCCGGCTGGCCTTGGCCACGGCTTCGAGGATGGGCACCAGGGGCTTGATGTTGGAGATTTTATTCTCGGCCAGCAGGATGAACGGGTTCTCGTAGGAGACGGTCTGGTCGTCCTGGTTGTTGACGAAGTAGGGGGAGAGGTAACCGTTGTCCCACTGCATTCCTTCGACAACGTCCAGTTCGGTGGTCAGGCCCTGGGACTCTTCGACGGTGATGACGCCGTTATCGCCGACCTTGTCCACGGCCTCGGCCAGGATCTCGCCGATGGTGGTGTCGTTGTTGGCGGAGATGGTGCCGACCTGGGCGATTTCGGAGGTCTTCTTGATGGGCTTGGCCATCTTGTCCAGTTCCTCGATCACGGCGGCCACGGCGGCGTCGATGCCGCGCTTGAGGGACATGGGGTTGCGGCCGGCGGCCAGCAGCTTGACGCCTTCGTTGAAGACGGACTGGGCGAGGATGGTGGCGGTGGTGGTGCCGTCTCCGGCGATGTCGTTGGTCTTCTTGGCCACTTCCTTGACCATCTGGGCACCCATGTTTTCGAGCTTGCCTTCAAGGTCGATCTTTTCGGCAACGGTCACGCCGTCCTTGGTCACCTGGGGAGCGCCCCAGGTCTTTTCGATCATGACGTTGCGGCCTTTGGGGCCGAGGGTGACCTTGACCGCGTCGGCCAGGGTGTTGACGCCGCGCTGCATACCTTCGCGGGCTACGGCTTTGTAATCAATTGCTTTTGCCATTGTTCAGAATCCTATGAAATGTGAGTGTCAGAAATTATTGCCGTTGTCGGTCCAACCGTTTGGATGGGGCCGCGTGCAGGGGCCTGGGGGAATCGGGTCTTGAGCGCGGTCTTTCCGCGCCGGTTCGTCTCCCCGGCCGCAACGCGGCGAACGGTTTTAGGCGAACACGCCGAGGATGTCGTCCTCACGCATGATGATGAGATCGTCGCCGTCCATCTTGAATTCGCTGCCCGCGTACTTGGCGAACAGGACGATGTCGCCGTCCTTGACGGTCTTGCACTCGGGACCGGCGGCGATGACGATGCCGTTCTGAGGTTTTTCCTTGGCGGAATCCGGGATGTAGATGCCCCCGGCGGTCTTTTCCTCTTCTTCCTTCCTCTGGACGATGACACGGTCATTAAGCGGTTTCAAACCCATGAAAAGTCTCCTTATGATGTCTTCACCGCAAGCTTGGCGGCGTGTGTTTCGACTGGGCCAAGAGATAAGTACGTGGCGCACGGTGTCAACAGTTTCGGCGGATATTTTTCCGGGTCTTCGGGCGGCGCGGTTGAAATTCGGGCCGAAGCGGAGTAACTATGTAATGATAGGAAAATCAAATAACCAAGGTAAACGGGAGCGAACACGACATGGAATCCTCTCTGCAACGGCTGGTGGTGGTATCCAATCGCCTTCCCGTCGCCCTCAAGAAAGAGGCGGATGGCTGGAAGCTCAAGCAGGGATCTGGCGGGCTCGTCACGGCCATGGCCCCGGTGCTCAAGAACCGGGGCGGCATGTGGATAGGCTGGTCCGGTGCGGCGGAACCCGAGGCGGACATGGAGGAACTTTTCTCTGAATTCACGGAGGAGGCGGGGTACGAGCTGTGTACCGTACCCCTGACCCGGGAGGAGGTGCGGGGGTATTACGACGGTTTTTCCAACGAGATCATCTGGCCGTTGTTTCATGATTTGCAGAGCCTCTGCCGTTTTCATCCCCGTTACTGGCGGACCTACCTGGACGTGAATTTCAAGTTCGCCGAGGCCGTGGCCCGGCGGTCGTCGCCTGACGACTACATCTGGATTCAGGACTACCACCTTATGCACCAGGCTTTTTTCCTCAAGTCCATGGGCGTCAGGCGCAACATCGGTTTTTTTCTGCATATCCCCTTTCCCCCGCCGGACATATTCATGAAGCTGCCCTGGCGGGCCAAGCTGATTCAGGCCCTGACCGAGTTCGATCTGGTGGGGTTCCAGACAATTCAGGACCGGCGCAATTTCACGGCCTGCCTGCACCGGCTCATGCCCGAGGCCAGGGTCGAGGGGCGGGGTGCGGTGGTTACCGTCAACATGAGCAACCGCTCGTTCCGGGCCGGGGCTTTTCCCATCTCCATCGACTACGCCCAATTCTCGGAGATGGCCGCGCGCCCCGACGTGGTCCAGAAGGTTTTCGACCTCAAGGAGGCGTTGCGGCACCGCAAGATCATTCTCGGCGTGGATCGGCTGGACTATACCAAGGGCATCCCGGAGCGCATTCGGTCCATCCAGACCATGCTGCGCCGCTACCCCGATCTCATGGGCAAGGTGAACTTTGTCCAGATCGCGGTGCCGAGCCGCGAAGAGGTGGACGAATACAAGGATCTGAGAACCGAGATCGAGCAGTTGGTGGGCCGGGTCAACGGCGAGTTCTCTTTTCCCGGATGGGTGCCCGTGCACTACCATTACCGGAGCCTGCCCCATGACGATCTGGTGGCCTATTACGCGGCAGCCGACGTGGCCCTGGTCACGCCGTTGCGCGATGGCATGAACCTGGTGGCCAAGGAGTATTGCGCCTGCAACAACAAGGGAAACGGGGTGCTGGTGCTGAGCGAGTTCGCCGGGGCCGCGGCCCAGCTTCAGCGCCATGCCTATCTGGTCAATCCCTATGACGTGGAAGGGATCGCCAAGGCGCTGCATCGCGTCTTGTACTGGCCCAAGGAGGAGCGCAAGGCGCATATGTCCAAGCTCCGCGAGCAGATTCGTCGCAACAACATCTTCCGTTGGGTGGACTCCTTCCTCAGGGCGGGCATCGCCAAGTCGCTGGAAGATTTCCCCGCAGTGGAGACCGTCCACTTCAACAGGGTCTAGCCATGCTCGTTCTCAAATGCGCCGATTGCCGCCGCAAGCTTTGGAAGTATTACAAGATCGGACAGGGCGAAGTGCACCGCTGCCACAAGGACCGTATCCACAAGGTCTGGAACATGGAGGAACGGGAGGGCAAGGTCTTCTGCCCCTGCGGCCGCGCCGTGGGCATCGACAGGGGAAACTACTACACCATGGACAAGAAGGCGTTTACCTACAAGGGCACCAAAACCAACGGTTGACAGGTGGCCTGTTTTTCGGAAAGCATATATATATGAATGCAATGTAACCATGAACAGGGAGTCCGCCTTGAAGACCCGCATCTTTCTTTTCGTCCTGATGCTGATGGCGTGCTCGACCACCGCCGTTGTGGCCGCCGAACAGGCCCAGCCCGCCGGGGATTGCGGCGCCATCCCCTGGGGCGCGCCCATTTCCGCCGTGGAAGAGATTTCCTATTCGCACTCTTCCGGCGGGGTTAAGTATTACAACGAGAACAAGGCCGAGCCGTGCGGTTTGTTCGCCGTTCAAGGCGCGAACGTCACCTACGGTTTCCGGAAGGGCGGGCTGTACGTCGTGCTGATGGAGATCGCCCAGGCAAAGGACCTGAAGCAGGTGCTGGGTACCCTCATGGAATCCTACGGGCTGCCCGATCACAAGAAGGTTGACGGCTGGGACGAGTACCGTTGGGAGACCGACGACCTGCGGGTCAAGCTCAAGAGCCAGTTCGTCACCGACCGCATCAAGATCGGGATGTACTACAAGCCGCTGGCTCTGAAGGAATAACGGTCCCCTCGGCCAATCCGCGAGGCCGCCCCGTCCGGGACGGCCTTTTCTTCCTCCGCTTGCCTTTCGCCCCGCGGGACGTATCTTGTGCATGGAGGCACCCATGTCGAAACAGATGAAGAATTTCCTGACCATCGCCGGGATCATCGTTTTGGGGGCGTTTCTCGCCTTTCTGTACGACTGCATCACCGGGCTTGCCGATTTCGCCGGACGCATCAATCCTGCTCTGGCCCCCTGGGTCTTTTGGGTGCTTTTGGCCGTGGTGCTCGGCTCTCTGGGCTGGTGGGCCTCTCTCGTGCTGGTCCGGCCCCGGCCGCTTCTGGTCCACGCCGATCCCACGCCCGAGGAGATGGAACGCTTCCGGCGCGAGCTGGTGAAGCGTCTGTCCAGGAACCGCATCCTCAAGAACGAGGGTATGGCCGTGCGCGACGAGGAAGACCTTGAAGCCGGGCTCGCCGTGCTCAGACAGAAGGCGGACGATGAAATTCGCTCCACCGCCAAGCGGGTGTTCATCGGCTCGGCCGTGTCCCAGAACGGGCGGCTGGACACCCTGGTGGTGCTTTTCCTCATTTCGCGCCTGGCTTGGCGCATTTCCAAGCTCTATGCCCAGCGCCCCCATTACCGGGAGCTGGTAAACCTGTATGTGAACATCGCGGTGACGTCGTTTCTGGCCGGTTCCATCGAGGAGTTCGGCATCGAGGAATATGTGCACGAATTGATGGGGCCGCTGGTGGCCGGGTCCGCCCTGGGAGCCATGCCCGGAGCCGAGGCCGTGGCCGGGACCGTGACCAGCTCCATCCTGAGCGGTTCCACCAACGCGCTTCTGGCCATGCGCTGCGGCATCGTGGCCCGCAACTACATGAGCCTCGACCTGGCTCGGCGCGGGGCCATGCGGCGTTCCGCCACCCTGGAGGCGGCGCGTATGTTCATGTCCATCTCAAGCGAGACCGTGACCCAGGTGACAAAGTTGCTGGTCAAGGGCTCCACCAGGGCGGTCACGGGCGGGACCAAAAAGGCCTTTGTCAGCGTGGGCAAGTCGGTGACGGGCGCGGCCGGTTCCGTTGGCCGGACCGTGTCCGGTGCGGCCGGGGCCGTGGGCGACGGGGCGAAGAGCGTGGGGCGTGGGGTCACGGATACCACTCGTTCCGTGGTGGACGGCGCGGACCGGGCCGTGGGCAAATGCGTCGGGGCCGTCAAGGGCTCGGCGCGTAAGGTGCGTGACGCGGCGGGAGCGGCCGGGCGTGCTGTCGGCAAGGCCGGGAAAGGCGTGGGCGGCGCGGCCGGTTCGGCCAAGGACGCATTGCGCTCCACTGGTAAGTCCGTGGAAAAGGGCGCACGTTCGATTCGCGATGCGGTGCTGCGCCGGAAGAAGGGGAAGGATTCGCCTGAAGACGGCTAGAGCACGCGCCGCGCGCCCAGATAGTGCTCGGCCCAGAAGGCCGAGTTGAGATTCGATTCCATGACCCGTTTGCCCGAGCTGGGGGAGTGCACGAAGGTGCCCCGGTCGGTGACGATGCCCACGTGCAGCGATTTGCCGTTCTTGTCCACCTGGTGGAACACCAGGTCGCCGGGCCGGATGTCCCGGCGCGAGACCGGATCGCCTGCCCCGAGCTGCTGCCAGGACATGCGCGGCAGGTTCACCCCGTTCCTGTGGTAGACGTACCAGATGAATCCCGAGCAGTCGAAGCCGGTTTTGGGCGAGTAGCCGCCCCATTTGTATGGGGTGCCGATGAGTGACCGGGCCGTGCGGATGACCTTTTCCGCCCTGGGCGAGGCGGGCGCGCTCCGGACCATGGCGTCGGGCGGGACAGGCTGGGGAACGGTCCCGGCGCAGGCGCAGAGCAGGAGCGCGCAGGCCGCAAGGGCGAGCGGCGTAAGGCGTGTGATTCCCCGGCGCGCCTTCATCCGTTGCCTACGGGTTGCGTTTGATCCGCAGGTAGGATTTGACCGAGCGCACGCCGGGCACGGACTTGGCGTAGTCGATGATCTTTTCCCGCTCGGCGGTCGAGCCGACGATGCCGAGCAGAATCACGTTGCATTGCAGGGTCTTGATCTCGACGTTGGTGGACCAGATGTTCTTGTCCTGCACGAGCAGATTCTTGACCTTGGCGTATATTTCCAGGTTGTCGGTGGTGCCGCAGGAGTCGCCGGCCCGCTTGGGCAGCAGGTACGTGGTGACGGATCGCACTCCGTCCACGGATTTGGCGATCTCGATGGCCCGGTCCACCTGTGCGCGGGATTCGTACTCGCCCACGATGTAGACCAGTCCCTCGTAGCTGGACGCATCGAAGTCCATGTATTTGACGAGATCGTCCGCCAGGAATTCCTTTTCGATAAGGAAGGCGATCTTTTCGTCGTTGGCGTATTCGCTTACGTTGCGTTCCTCCACGGCCACGTCGTAGACCGCACAGCCGTTGGCGAACAGGCCGACGGCCAGCAGCATGAGGAGCGTGAGGAGAGTATTTGCACGTTGCATGGGATTTCCCCCTGAGTTTTTCTAGATTTTCTCTATATACCGAGTTTGCGGTCCGGAAGCAACCGCTTCGGAATGTCCTCCCCATTGACCCGGGCCGCATATTAAATCATACTGCCTATATTGTTCCCTGGAGGTTGCATATGAAAAGAATCCTGCTCATTGCGGTTCTGGCCGGGCTGCTGCTGGCGGGTTGTGGGCCGAAAAGGCCCGTGCTTTATCCCAACGCGCACCTGGACGAGGTGGGGATGCAGGTCGCCCAGGCCGACATCGACGACTGCATCATGAAGGCCGAGGCGGCGGGGGCCAACGCGTCCGACACCGGAGCCGCCGTCGGGAACGTGGGCAAATCCGCGGCCATCGGCGCGGCAGCCGGAGCGGTGTTCGCCGCCATCATGGGCAACGACGTGGGCCGTGCGGCCGCCGCCACGGGCGGTGCCGCCGCTGCCGGAAGCGCGGTCAGCGAAGGGTTCAAATCTTCCGACCCCGCTTCCATCCACAAGAATTTCGTTGATCGTTGCCTGCGCGACAAGGGCTATGAAGTCATCGGCTGGAAATAGGAGAAGACCATGAAACGCATCATTTCGCTCGGCTTCCTTCTGCTCTTTCTGCTTCTTGTGGCCGCTTGCGCCGCCAAGGGGCCGTTCGCCGAGGAGCGCAGGGGCAATGTCGTCACCTATGCCCGGCCGGAAACCGGGAATGCCGTGACAGTGACCCTGAGCGACAGGCTCAAGTACGACAAGCGCGTTCGGCGCGACTTCATGGGCGCGAATATCGAGGGACATCTCTACCGCGCCGAGGACCATACGTCGGTGCTGGTCTCCAACATGGTCCGCAAGGAGTTCGAGGACCTCATCGGCCGGGAACTGGAGACCACGGCGGTGGGGATCAAGGCCTATCCGCCGCATACCTCCTGGCTGCCGGGCCTGTGCAGGCTGGTCCGGGCCTACGTGGTTTCCGTGGACTGCGGCGTTGTGGTCGCGGTCAAGTTCGGCCCGCTTTACGAAGGCGAGTGCGACGGAACGATCTCCGAGGAGGCATACATGGCCGACCATCTGGACGAGGTGGCCGAGTTCGACCGCAGGGCCGAAGAGGACATCTCCATAAGCTGGTAGGCTTGAGCGATCAGTCGAAGAGCAGCGCCAACGCCTTTTCGAGCGACTCCCGGTCAGGTTCCCATCCGCCGGACCAGGCCGGTTTCAGGCTGAGGGTCCGCTCCCCGGCGCGCATGGCGTAGCAATGCAGCCGCATGGACGTGCGGGATTTGCTGTGCCCGTACTTTTTGTCTCCGATCACCGGGTAGCCGCGCGAGGCGAGTTGCACCCTGATCTGGTGCGTGCGCCCGGTGAGCAGCCGCACGGCCAACAGCGAACGGTCCTTGCTCGCGGACAGTCCAGCGACGCGCGCCAGGGCCGTCTTGCCCGATCCCGTACGCACCCGTTCCCGGCCCGGAGCGCCGGATTTTTCCATGACATCCTCCAGCACCGTGCCGTCCGGCTCGCACCACCGCCCGTCCACCCAGGCCAGATAAACCTTGCCCACGCCGCCGGATGCGAAAAGGTCGTTGAGTTCGCGCAGGGTTTCGTAGCTCTTGGCGGCCAGGAGCAGGCCTGAGGTATCGCGGTCGAGCCGGTGGGCCAAGGTCGGCATGAAGTCCGCGTCCCGGAACATCGCCCGCAGCCTCGCCGTGACCGAGTCTTCCACACCGTCGCCGCCGTGAGCGGCCAGACCGGCGGGCTTCGCCACGGCCAGGACCTCGTCGTCCTCAAAGGCGATGACCAGATTGCCCGCCTTGGAAACGGTCTTGCTTTCGCCCGGGGTATACGGCGGGATGCGCACGGTCTGCCCGGCCTCGATGCGGTCGAAGGGCTTTTTGCGGCCCTTGTCCACGCGCACCTGGCCCGTTCTGATCCATTTCTGGATGGCCGAGCGCGGCACGTCGCCGGTCAGCCTCCGTTCCAGGAATTGTAACAGCTTCTGGCCGGACTCGGCCTGAGTGACGATGACGAATTGTGTTTCCGGCATGGTGTGTGACGAAGAGGGGGGTGGTGCCCCGGCCCCCATCCCTTGGCGGGATGGGGGCTGGAGGGGTGTTATTTCTTGTACCAGGAGCCGTCGGGACTCTGGAGCCAGGTGCCGCGAGGGGCGGTCTGGGCGACCTTGGCGGCGCGGCGTTGGCCCACCAGGGCAGGGGTGGTCCCGGTCTTCTTGGCGATGAGGCCGTACACTTCGGCGCGGTCACGATTCTCGGCGGCCACCACGTCGGCTTGTTTTTTCGGGGCGCGGAACGAGAGGTAGCCCTGGTTGTTCTCGCCCACGGTTCCGTCGGCCAGCAGGGCGGCGACGGCGGGTTTGCGGGCGATTATCCGGTCTTTGAGGCTCCCGGCCAGGACCGTGGTAGCGGCCAGGCTCAGGGCCAGGCTCAGGGCCAGGCAAAGGGTGAGGATGATGGTGATCTTATTTCGCATTGGTCGCCTCCGGCTCAACAGGGGCTTCATCGATGTCGGAGAAGAAATCGTCCAGAGCCCGGTCGACCCGGACGTTCACGTCGATGGTGATGTGGATGGGTTTGACTTCGACCGGAGCCACTTCCACCTTGTGGCTGGATGAACAGCCCCAGGCGAACAGCAGCAGAAGGCAAGCCGTCACGGCTACGTATTGTTTCATGGCATTCTCCTATTCGATCATGCGTGCGATGTCTTTATAAAGCAAAATGCGGTCCAACGGTACGCTGAAATTCACGTCCAGGCGCAATCCCTGGAAATTCGAGCCCATGACGTCTCCTGTGACGCGAATGAACCCGCCGAATTCCCGCTTGTAGACAAAGGGGAGGGTCGAGGCGGGTTTGCCGTCCACGGACAGCCGGACCAGCAGATCTTCGCCCACGGTGTCCGCCTTGATGCGCACCCATTTGTATTGGTAGTCGCGGACCGCCTCCCTGGCCAGTTCCAACTGGCCGCGCTCGGGCGTGCCTTCGGGCAAGGCCGCAACCAGATCCTGCATGGCTTCCACACGGATAGTCCCGCCTTCGCCGGGCGTGGAGTGCAAAAATCCGCTGTTGAACGAAATTTTCCCATTCTTCCAGCTCACGGGCAATTCGCCCGACAATGCCGCCTCGCCTTCGGCCTTGGCCAGACCGAGCTGGGACAGAATCTCGGAAAGCTTCAGTTCCGAACAGAACAGGGTGATCCCGTATTCCTTTGACTCCGGAACGATGCGGAACGCCTTGCTGGACACGTGCCCGCCACACCATCGGAACCCGGCTTCCTCCACCAAAAAGGAGCCCCTGGACTCCAGTTGGTAAACGATTTTGCCCTTTGTCAGGAGGATGTCGCCCGCCTTGAGCGCATCAAAGGTCAGGGTCTGGGCCGGTGCGCTGCGCAGGGTGAACAGGTCCGGGGTGTAGTAGGTCAGCTCGATGCCGTCAATGACGGTGCTCCCTTCGCTCAAGGTCAGCTTCCCGTCGGTCAGGGACGCTTTGGCCCGGCTCTCCCGGCCGCGCGGACTTATCGTGACGTCGCCGTCCGCGCGGAGTGTGCCGGCGAGTTCGATGCCCTTCAACCCGGGCGACAGCGCCGCCGGGGAGAATCCCTTGGGCAGGGTGTAGCCGTCCACTTTGAAGGATATGTCCGATTCATTGCCGACCAGGGACGACCGGCCGGAAAAGGGCACCCGAAGGCCGGGCAGGAGATTGGTGCGCAGGGTGCCGTTATAGGTCAGGCCCATGCCTTTTTGGCGCACCCGCGCCTGTACGTCGCCGAGTTTGCGCTTGTCCAGCGCAAGCCCGGAGATATTGATGGTCCCCGCCTTGTTGGACTGGGGCGCGGGCCACTTGAGCGGCAGCGTCAGGCGCATGGAGCCGGAGGAGAATCCGCTGTTGGCCAGCCCTGTTCCGCGTGTGGCGCAGTTGAGGATCACATCCGCCGAATCGGGACCGGCCTTGCCCTGCATGGAAAAGATGAAGCCGTTGAGCGCGAGGGTTCTGCCCGTGGCCTGCACCACCATCCTATTTGGATTGGCGGCGGTCAGGGAGACGTCCCACAATCCCCCGCCGTCCGTCTTGCGCGCCGCGTCGAACCTGCCGCCCATCTTCACCCCGGCCCCGGCCAGGGAGAATTGCGCGAACAGCTCGTTTTCGTTCAGCCTGCCCGCCGGAATGGTCAGGGATGCGGGATAAGGCGCTTCCAGGGCGACGCGGCTCACGGAAAATCGGATTTCCCGCTGTTCAAGGCGTCCTTGAACCTCGACCGCCGCGCCTTCAGCCAGGCGTACGCCGAGCGCGCGCAGGTCGTTTTGGATCAGGGTCAGGGAAAACCCGGCCCCGGCATCGGCCGGAGCGGCCAGATCGATCTCGGCTTCGGCCGCAAGGTCCGCTGTTCCGTCCACTGGCACCGGCAGAAAGTCGTTGAAGACCCCCACGCGCAGCGCGTCCGCCTTCGCCTTGAGCGACAGGTCGTTCAAGGTCGGGCCGAGGGTCCCTTCCAGGTGTATTGATTGATCGCGTGGTGTCAGGTCGGCCCGGAACGTCACGATGTCGCCGGGCGTGATCTCGGCGTTCAGAGGCGCGGAAACCGTCCGGCCCAGGATGACGCAACGCATGACCGCGTTGCGCAGGGTCAGTGAATCCAGCGGCAGGTCCGGAATGGGTGCGCCGGAGTCCTCGCTCGCTCCGTTGCCCGACTTGGGAAGCATGTCGAGGACCGGCATGTGGAACCGCTTTCCGTCCCAGAAGCAGGACGTTCGCAGACCGTCCAGCCGGACCTCGTTCACCCGGCCCATTTTCAGCGAGGCCGGGGTATAGGTCACATGCACGTTGGTCAGGACCAGCCCGTTTTCGCCGTCTCCGAGCCGGACCGGCCCGATGTTGGCCGAGAACAGCCCCGCGTCGCGCACGTGAAATTCCGTGAGGCGAAGTCCCATGTCCCCGGCCAGCTTGGGAATCAGCCGCTCCAGGTATCCCGGCATCCATACCGTCAGCCACCATCCTGCCGCCAGGACGGCGGCCAGCAGCCAGGGCGTGACCAGCAAGGTCCATTTCAGGATTTTTTTGCCAAGGGAAGCGGACATTTAATTTCTATACGGGGTTCCCTGCCCCGTTGGCAAGAAGATGTGGCGAGCCCTCGGGGGATGGGCGAAAAAGAGGAAGGGAAGCCCTGGTTTCCAGGACTTCCCTTTCCGGTTTCAGCAGGGTGCGCGTTCCGCGTTTCAATCGGGACGTTGCGCTACATAAGGCTCGGCAGGAACGTGACCAGTCCGGGCGCCATCAGCAGCAGCGCGACGCAGAGGACATAGGCGGCCACGAAGTAGGCGACCCCCTTGAAGGCGTCGGTCATGGAGACGTCTTGCGCCATGGAGGCGACGATGAAGAGGTTGACGCCCACCGGCGGGGTGATGGCGCCGAGGGTGGTGACCACAGTGATGAGCACGCCGAACCAGATGGGGTCGTAGCCCATGGCCGTGACCACGGGGAAGAAGATGGGGATGGTCACCAGGAGCAGGGCCAGGGCGTCCATGACCATGCCGCCGATGACGTAGATCAGGCAGATGACCATGATGATGACCACCGGCGGGATGGGCAGACCCGCCACCCAGGCCGCGGCCTCGAAGGGCAGCCTTGTGATGGCCAGGAACCGGCCGAAGATGACCGCGCCGAGCATGATGACCATTATCATGGAGGAAATCTTGAGGGTGTCGCTTACGGCCAGGCCGAATTTCTTTACGGACATTTTGCCCGAGACCGTGGCGATCAACAGGGCCAGCGCCGCGCCCGCCGCACCCGCTTCCGTAGGGGTGAAGAATCCAAGGAACAGGCCGCCCATGACCAGGATGAACAGAATGACCATCTCGATGGAGCCGGGCAGGGAGCGCAGCTTCTCGACAAAGGTGGTTTTCGGTCCGGCCGGGGCCCATTGGGGATGGCGCTTGCACAAGTACCAGGTGGTGCCCAGGAACAGGACGGTCAACAGGATGCCGGGTATCATGCCGCCCACGAACAGGTTCGCGATGGACTGACCGGTTTGCAGCCCGATGACGATGAGCACCACCGAGGGCGGAATGACCGCGCCGAGGGTCGCGCCAGCGGCCACGGCCCCGGTGGACAGGATCGGATTGTACTTGAATTTCTTCATCTCGGGCAGAGCCACGGTGGACATGGTCGCCGCCGTGGCCGAGTTGGAGCCGCAGATGGCCGCGAATCCGGCGCAGGCCAGCACCGTGGTCATTGCGATGCCGCCTCGAATCTGGCCCATCCAGGCGTAGGCGGATTTGTACAGCCGCTCGTTGACCCCGGAATAGAAGCATATCTGTCCCATGAGGATGAAGAGGGGGATGACGGTCAGTCCGTAGTTGGAAAAGACGTTCCACAGTTCGGTGCCGAGCATTCCCTTGGCCGCGTTCCAGTTGAGCACGTAGGCGAATCCGGCGAAGCCGATGACGCCCATGGCGAACGCCACGGGAATGCGGAAAAGGAAGATGGCCGCCAGAAGCAGAAGCGTGCCGAAAATGCCTGTGGTGATCGGATCCATTATGCCACCTTCTCCTCAATAAGCACTTTGAGCGTGTCCACGGCCAGCACGAAGGCCAGGGCGACGCACCCGGCGGCGGAGGCGAACACGAATGGATAATAGACTATTTGCAGGGTCTCGGAGACCTCGCCAGTTTGCACCAGGAAGGTCGCCCATTTCCAGGTCTCCACGCCCGCCAGCAGGAAGAATCCGCAGGACAGTCCGTTGGTGGCCGCGTCGGCCAGGCGGCGGTACCAGGCCGGGAAGCGAGACAGCAGGATGCCCACGGCGATATGCGCCTTGCGGCGTTGGGCGAAGGCCAGGGAAAAGGCGGCCACCACCGCGCCGAGAAAGCCCATCAGTTCAAATGTGCCCTGCACCGGAACCCACACGGCACGCAGGACCATGTTGGTGCAGGCCAGGAGCATCATGGAGACAAGAAAAATGCCGGCCAGTACGGCCAGAGCCCGGGCGACCAGATCACTGGCGCGATCGAGGAAATGTATCATGGGAGGCCCCGAAAAGAACGTCCCCGCGTTTGGGCGGGGCGTTTCATATGGAGTTACAGGGATTCGTACTTGGCCTGGAGCGCAAGCAGGTCCTTGAGCACGGCTTCGGCATCGATGCCGGCCTTGGCGCAGTCCGCCTTCCAGTCGTCCACCAGGGGCTCGCCCAGCCGCTTGAGCTCGGCGTGCTCCTCGGGGGGTAGCTTGTGGACCTCCACCTGGTATTGCTCTCTGGACCAATTCAGGGAATCGTTGATGTGGTTGTCCAGGTACTGGCCGGTCCACTGGGCCTGTTCCCGGGCGAGGTCGTCGAGGACCATCTTCACTTCGCCGGGCAGGGATTCCCACCTGGCCTTGTTCATGATGACGGCGAACGGGTACACAGGCAGGTTGACGATGGTTTCGTGGCGGCAGCTTTCGGCGAAATTGAAGTCCTTGAGCACGTCGAAGGAGGAGACCACGCCCTTGACCACGCCTTTTTGCAGGGCTTCGGGCGTTTCGGACATGGGCATTCCCACGCCCCGGGCACTCAGGCCGTTCAGTATGCGCAAAATGGAGCCGGAAGCGCGCAGTTCCATGCCCTTGAGGTCGGCCAGAGTCCGCACGGGCTCCTTGCTCATGATCTGGGACGGGGCCGAGGTGAACATGGCGAGGACCTTGACGTCCTTGAACTCCTTGGGCTGGTACTTGAGGAACAAGTCCCACATGGTCAGGCTGGCCGCCTCGGTGGAGGTGAAGGCCACGGGCAGGTTGACGGCGGACATGAGGGGGAACACGCCGGGATAGTAGGCGATGGAGATGCAGCCGATGTCGGCCTGCCCGGTCTGCACGCCGCGGAGCATGTTTTTGGCTCCGAGCAGGGTTGAGCCGGGGAAGGTCTGGACGGTCAGTTCGCCGCCCGTGCGTTTCTCCACTTCAGTCTTCCACCGCTCCATCTGGACGGCGGGGAAGGTCTTGGCGGGCGGGAAATTGGCATACGTCACCATGGTTCCGGCCAGTGCCGGGATCGCCAGAAGGCAGACCAGGACCAAGCACGAGACCAGCGCGGTCGTCGGTTTTCGCATCACTCTCTCCTTGAAATGCGTATGGTTGCGGGCGGCCGGGCGGCCGCCCGTTATTGCAGTTTCAGATCGTAGGCCAGGACCAGGGTCTTGCGGTTGCCGTATCCGTAGCCCGCGAAGGTGTTGACGAGCACGCACAACTGCTTGTTGCCGTCGTTGTTCAGGTCGGCCAGGACCACGTCATTGACTTGGCCCTTGATGCGCCGGGTCTTCCAGGCCAGGTTCAGGCCCACCTGGTCATAGACCAAAGAGTGGATTTCGCCTTGGGTGTAGTACTTGTAGTTCGTGAATATCTGGGCCGTGGCGGACAAATCTTTGTTGACCAGCAACTCGTAGTGTTTGTCGGATGTTAGGGGAGCGGCAATGCCCCTGATGGGGATGTTGTAGGTGATGCCGTGCTCTTCGGTGGCGCCGCCGCCCATGCCCACCATCTTGTCCGCCGTCTCGATGACCACGCCGGAGCTGTTGTAGGTCTCGTCGCTTTCGTAAAGCCGTTCGAAGGTCTGGCTGTAGACGACGAGCTTGTGGCTGTTGTTGATGACCACGCACTTGTAGCCCAGGCCGTCAGGCAGATAGGTCAGGTTGTAGACGTTGCCGAAGGGCGGCACGGGGATGGGTTGGCCGATCTCTATGCTGTCGCCTTTGATGAAGGCTTCGTTGACATGCTTGTCGAAAAGGTCGCGCTGGCCTTTTTTCTGGGCCGCGAGGATGGGCATGTAGGTCGGCGGAAGACGCAGGATTCCGAGGAACTTGTCCACCTTCTTGACCAGGTACTTGAACTTGCCGCCTTCGAAGGAGAGGATGCTTGACCGGGGAGTGCCGCGGGGGGCGCGGACCGCGCCCTGGCTCGCGAATTGGTATGCGCCGATGACGAATTCGGGGATTCCGTCGCGGTTGACGTCGGCGATTTCGAGTCGGACGCTCATGACGTTGGCGGGCAAGCTGAAGGTGTCCAGGTGCTGGAGCTTTCCTTCCTTGAAGCGATAGGCCGAAATGGCCGACTCCTGCAGGATGAATATCTCGTTTTGGCCATCGCCGTTGCCGTCGGCGATATACATATTGTAGGAGTTGAAGGGTAAAGTCTGGCTTCTCCATCTGCCGGTGGTCTCGGTACCGCCCTCGTAGCGGAACTGGGGGTTCAGGGTCTCGGCCCTGAACGGCTGGCCGTCGCCGACGATGAACGGGCTCGCAGAGGGAGCCGCAGCCTGCATGGTGTTTTTGGCCGCTTTATTTTCTTCGACAGAGCCGTAACCCGGGCGGTTGAACACGTCGCCCTGAAGGGTCTTGGCCTGGGAATCCAGCCAGGCGGTCATCTCGTCGATTTTCACTTCGCCCTTTTTCTGCCAGGCCTTGCCGTCGGCGGAGATCGTGTCGATGCGCATGTGCGCCGTGGTGTCGAGAATGGAAATTTCGCCGTAAGTGAGGTAGTCGACGTTGAGGCCGCGCAGGGTGTTCAGGGCCGCGCCTTTGTCCGAGGGCGCGGAGACGTCTTGCAGGCTCTTGGAAGTGGGCTCCACATGCCCCATCCATTCCAGGTCGTTCGAAAGACTGGCCTGTATGGCCTTGGAAAGGTATTCATATTTTTGGGGTCCGTTGTAGACGAACGGAAGGACCGCATAGGTCTTGGCCCCCTGGGCCATGACCGGCAGGGCCAGGAACAGGGTCGCCACAAAGGCGGTCAAGACGGTGATGACGGGTCTTCTTGTCATGTATTCCTCCGGAAGGTAGGTGGTACCTTGCTTTTGTGACATGTTGGAACGTGCTGGTGCGCACGGGAGCCTCTTGTATCAGTTTCCCGGCCGGATGCAAAGGGCCAAGAGTGTTGATAGGCCGGGCAATTGTCGCTATTGGTGCCGTTGCGGCCGATCCGGACGGCATGGTGACGGCCCGGAGCCCGGCCCGATTCAGGGAGAGTTGATGACACGATTCGGACGCACGTTCAGACTGGTTTGCGACGAACCGGCCGCCCCCGTGGTTGAGGGGCTGCTTCGCGCGCAGGGATTCGATTTCGGTCCCGAGCCTTTTTACCCCCTTGCCCGCAGGCTTGCTCACGAGCCTTTTCCTTTAGGTGAAAGCCTGGCCGCCCGGTTCGGCCTGATCTACATTCAGGACCGCTCCTCCATGTTGCCGCCCCTTGCCCTCGATCCGCCGTCCGGAGCTGATGTCCTGGATATGTGCTCCGCGCCGGGCAGCAAGACAAGTCTGCTATCCCGTCTTGTGGGGCCGCAGGGTTTCGTGTTCGCCTCGGAGCCTTCGGCCGACCGGCTGGGCACTTTGCGCGCCAACCTGCGCCGCACCGGCTCGGTCAACACCGCCACGGCCAAGGCCATGGCGCAGGACTTGCCGTTTGAGGACGGGACCTGGGACCATATCCAGCTGGACCCGCCGTGCAGCGGTTGGGGCACCGTGGAGAAGAACCCGAAGGTCATGGAGGTTTGGTCCGGCTCCAAGACGGCCCCGTTGATAGCCTTGCAAAAGACGCTCCTGGAGAAGGCTGCGACGATGCTGAGGCCCGGCGGCACTGTTCTGTATTCAACCTGCACCACTAATATTGAAGAGAACGAGAAGCAGGTCGCCTGGGCGCTGGAGACCCTCGACCTCGCTCTTGAACCGCTTTCCGAGCCCGAGGGGTTTGTTTTCGAGCCCGCGCACATGTCCTCCATGGAAGGCGTTTTGCGCGTGGCCGAGGATTCGGAAGGGCAAGGGTTCTTTCTGGCCCGATTCGTGAAAAATGGCGGATCGAGCGCAAGCGGCGAAGTCCGTGCGCAAAAAAAGGACCTGCCGGGCGTCCGTCTGCGGCTCGACAGGATGATCGGCGGAGACGGCCTCGACCTGACGCGGCTGCCTCCCGGCGAGGTCTACGAATTTGGCGGCAAGGCGTTTTTCCTCCACGAGCGGGCCTTGGAGCTGATTCCCGGCTCCCTGCGTTGGCAGGGGTTCCCGCTGGGCAAGGTGGCGGGCAAGGGCGATCGGGTCAAATTCACCCCCGGCCCGCTGGCGCGGGTGCTTCTCGCGCAGAATCCGGCCAAGGCCGCCTGCGACGTCCTGGATGTGGAAGATACGGATATCCTGGAGCGTCTCCTTTCCGGCCAGAGCGTGCCGTTCAAGGCGGACAAGGGCGGTGTGGGCTTCTATTTTCGGGGGCTTCCGATCGGCTGGCTGGCCAGAAAGGGTGGCCGTCTTTTGTGTTCGGCAAAATAGTCGTTTGAATTCAGTATGTTGTGGAGTGCAAATTTTTTGTTAAAAAGCGTTGACAAAAAGCGGGCGTGTGGGCAGTATCCCCTTCGCTGAACGCGGATGAGTGCTTGGGCAAGAGCGCGCCGCAACTGCTGAAAGTGGTTGACAAGCGGTCTCTGCCAAGCTAAACACTCTCTTCCTGCGGGCGCGTAGCTCAGCTGGGAGAGCATCGGCCTTACAAGCCGAGGGTCACAGGTTCGAGCCCTGTCGCGCCCACCATCTTTGAAATAAAGGGGAGCTTAACACCCTTTATATAATAGAGCGGAGCCGTAGTTAAGTTGGTTATAACGCCGGCCTGTCACGCCGGAGGCCGAGGGTTCGAGTCCCTTCGGCTCCGCCAGATAAGAACAAGGATCTTAAGCAGTTAGCTTAAGGTCCTTTTTCTTATGCCCATTGCCAAATTGCTTGGTGGGCCCGCTGGTGGGCCCGGAAATCAAGCCGCCTTCCAATATTTTCAGATGGGGCCGGATTGGTTCCATGCCTCGGACATACCTTTCGGTAGTCGCCAGCTTCTTGTGTCGGAGTATCTGTTGGATGGCTATCATGGGTACGTTGTTGTTTGCCAAAATGGACGCTGTAAGGTGTCGGACACCATGACAGCCAAAAGGTTTTACCCCTGCTTTTTTACAAAGCTTCTGAGGGAATCCCCGGTTCTCCATATACGGCTTTCCTGCAAAACGCCCACCTTGCTGGGTGAAGACCCATTCATTGACCGCGTTCTGTCGGTGAGCCAACAAAACCTCATAGAGTTCATCAGTCATGGGGAGCCATTCGTACTCCATTGAACTGTCCTGCCGTTTTTTGGTTCCCAACTGGATACGCTTCCGGCTGAAATCAACGTCCTTCCATTGAAGCCTGTAGAGTTCGCCGCGCCTTGCCGCTGTATGCAGCAAGGTCAGGAGCATGACCCTGTTTTGCCCTTCGGCAACATTCAAGGTCGTCCAGAAGTCCTTCTGAGGAGGGACGTACCGCTCCTGTCTTTGTTCAGGGAATTTTTCAACAGCCAGGAAGGGATTCACGGCAGGGAAGCCTTCAAGATATTTGATGCCGAAGTTCCAGGCAGCGGCCATGTTTTTCCGCTCCTTGTTGGCAGCATAGCCGGTGCGCTGCTTGTATATCCGTTGCAGATATTTCAGCGCGTCCATTTTCTTGAAGGTGTGGACGTCGTCCTGAGGGTCTACAGTCTTGAGAAGCCGCTTGAAGGCGGTCCGTTTTTCACTGTAGGTCTTGGGGCTGTATTTGACCGCAAAGTCCAAATAGCAGTTGGCCCACTCAAGATAGGAGGTCGTGTGGGTCTCCGGTTCCGGCGGCAGTTTTGCCAGTTCCTTTTGATCGACTTCCCATTTCTTTGCGTCGTCCTTCCGCGTGAATTGCCGACGTATTTTCTTGCCGTCTATTTTGACTTGTGCCATCCAAACGGTATTCCCGTTCTTCTTTTGCTTGTAAGGCATAATGCCTCCTAATTGCTTCGCCTATCAGATTTTTAAAGAACAGGATGCGACGGCCTAGCTTTACACCACCGTACCGGGCAGGATGCCGCAAGACAGTGGACTCGGCAACCCCAAAGAAGTTCGCAGCCTCTTCCGAAGTTATTTTGTTTCCAAGATTGGGGAGCATCATTTGATCGCTCCCATGTCGTAAAGAATCCAAGTTGCATCGTCTTCAATGCCAAGGGAGAGCATGTCGGCAGGGAGACCTTCCGCCAATCGGTTGTAATTAGCTTCCTGGTATTTGGCCTTTCCACGATAGTTCTTAGCCCGCTTCCAGTTTACGGCATCCCGCAATTCAAGGCTGCTTTTCCCCGCAATGCGGAGGGCTTTGCGGAAGACTTTAACGAGGCCTTCCTGCGAGACTTCCTCATAGAGAGGTTCGTTGCCGAACTCGTCATCAACGGAGGCAAGGGCAACGATGAGGCCGACAACCTGGCTTGCAAGCTGGAATTGAGTTGTCCGCACGGCCTTTGCTCGGATAGCCGGGACGGGTTCAGAAACACCCAGAAAACGGTTTTGGATGATTTGCCACCAGTCAAGCGTCTTGCGTTGGGTATGGTGCTTGCCGGGGTTAGTCTGGAATTTGAGCCATTTTTGAGTGCAGTAGGCCCAGATGTTGTCGAGGGCACCGATACAATCGTCCATGGTGTCAATGCCAAGGTCTTTCAGAGATTGCCGACGAAGCTGGAATTCAACCCGAATGGCTCTCTTTGTCTCAGGAACCTCAGGGATTCCCCAGACATCATACATCCAAGTCTTTTGGGATATGGTTTCAATTTCCAAGGCCTTGTCATAGAGGCGGCAAGAAAGATCGCCTTTGCCGATTTGGACGCCTTCAAGCTTCTTGCTTTCCGTGAAGTAGTTTATCTTTCTTGCGCGGCAGACCGTATTGGCGAAAAGCTCCCCATCCCATTCATTGTCTGGAATGAGCATGTCCATGCAGAGATCAATTCGACTTGGCTTGACGACGATGATTTCAGCGTGGACCTCTTCAAGAGCGAGGGTAATGCGTTTGATCGCGTCCCGAACTCCGAACCGCCAAAGCGTTTCAGACCGGATTTCTACGAGTACATTTGGCCTGGAATTCGGAATGATCGCTTTTCCAAATTTGACCGCGTATTGGATTCCAGAAATTAGCCAATTATATCCCTTACTTCCATTCGGGAGCGTATTGAAAAGCAATTCGTCTTTGTATTCGGGAATTTAAATTCTCATAGGGAAGGAGTGTCCGGTATTCCGGGCCGCTTCTTTGTTCAACTCCAAAAGCTGGTGAAAATAGTTGTCCTTCCACTTAACGCCAAGGGCCAAATTCAGAGAATCCACCCCGGACGCAAGTACCTCAGGTTCTAGTGGAAGCCCCGAGTTCACCTTTGAGGGGGGGCTGATAGTCATCAGCCCCCCCTCTCGTGAACGCGAAAGCTTGTCGTGTTGTTCCTTCGTGCTCATGGGGTGAAAATTATGGGATCGGAAAAAGAAGCACTTGGACACGAAAAAAGAAAATCGTGTCCAAGTGAGGCGGGAAGAGAAATGCTATTCTGGGGAATTTATCGAGAAGGGGAGAGCTTCCAAAAATCCACTCTTCTCGTAAGAGCCTTTGCAAAAGCCTCAGGGCTCATGTCTCCAACGTCAGGGTCTTGAAGGCCGTGGCCAGAGTCTTGGGCTATAGCGTTGAAGAGCTCCTGGATTTTTGGTGCTAGCATGCGCTGCCCAGCCCTCAGAGATGTATCCAAGATAAAACGCGCCCAAGTAAGTTTGACCTGTTGCAAAGAAACATCGGGTATTGGCTCTCCTAGATAACTCCCAATTTCAGCGACCTTGTCGGCTCGTCCCTCTGCCGTCCACTGGCGCATCTTCCTTGCTATCCCAGGTTCAAAAATAATGCTTTTATCAAGTTGTATCAGCTTGCGGGCTGCACTGAGATCCCCATGCCTAGCTCTGAATAAAAGCTCAGGAGGGTTTTCACCCCAGAGGCAATTGCATGGAACCCAAATGAGAATGAAGAAGAGCAGGGCTGGCGGTGAGTTGTGCCAGTCCAAATCCAGATTGTTTAAACCTGGATTACTCTTCAGGGTACGAGCCTGAAGGAATGAAAGAATGTCTGTAGCCTCAGGTCGTGACCCATTTCCTGAGAGAATTTCTTGGGGTCTTAATCCGTGTGGCACATATTTCAAGAGTGGTGTGAAGAATTCGGCAACATCTAGGATAAGTCTTTTGTGGCTTTGGTAATATGAAAACCAGATTTTCAAATTCGGGATGTTTTCTGAGGTAATTCGAATTTCGCCTGAGCGTATGGCGTTGACGGTGCGAAAAACATGTTCACATTGATAGGCTTGATATGTTGAAAGGTCAGCAAGAAGAGGGGCTACACCATGCTTCCAATCGGTAATAGCTAGTGAGCTTGCGCGAAGTTGAGAACGCTCTGTTTCGTCATCCATGGGCAGCAGTTAACCTGTTTTCTAAACTCCAGTAAAGAATTGCTGTATCCAAAAAAAGAGAGCCCGTGGACTCTCTTTTTATCTGGTGCATTTTTCAGCTTGTTAACGGCTTGACCCAACAGAAAACGGGCTGAAATCCCTACGAAGACAGTCTGCTACCACCGTCTCGGCAAGGTTGCATTGATTTATAAGATGGATATAAAAGAGTTGATTGCTTGTCAACCTATGCAAGGATGGTTGTAATGTGGAGATTGGGTTTAGATATTGGCAGTAATTCCATAGGATGGGCGGTGCTTTGCCTTGAGGACTTAGGCCATGGCTATGAGCCATATAAAATTATTGACATGGGTGTCCGCATTTTTCCGGATGGTCGAGAACCTGCCGGTACAGATAGAAAAACAGGATTGCCAAAGATTGGAGAATCTCTTGCGGTAACCCGGCGCATGGCAAGGGGGATGCGCCGCAACCGTGATCGGAGATTGAAACGCATACGCGTCTTTGCCGACAGGTTGGTCGAGTTCGGTCTTATTCCGCAGAAAGGCGTTGCAGGCAGAAATGAATACAAGACCGGCAGAATGGACATGTCTATTGATCCCTACGAAGCAAGAGCCAAGGCTGCCGTTGGGATAGTCAGTAAGAATGAACTGGCCCGTGCGTTATTGCATCTCTGCAAACGGAGAGGCTTTCTTTCTAATCGTAAAACCGATGGCGAAGACAAAGAGGCTTCCGAAAGAAAGGGGGCCATGCAGGGATTAACAGCCATTCTTGAAGAGCGGGAATTGACCTTGGGTCAATACCTTCGTGATCGTATTGCTTTTGACAAACACGTCCGCTTTCGGGGAGCCGAATTTGATGATACTGCCGGGACTGTCGCAATTTATCCTACCAGGGCCATGTACGCGGATGAATTTAACGCCATAAGGAAGAAGCAGGGAACCACCCATCTTACTGATGAGCAGTGGGATGAATTATTTGATATTTTTTCTTTTCAGAGACCTTTGCTCCCCAAAGAACCAGGCGCTTGTTCTTTTGAACACGGACGGGATGGACGGGAGGAGCATCCAAGGGCGTGGCGACATCTTCCCATATCCCACACATTCCGTATTCTACAGGAAGTAAACAACCTGCGGTTTCAGGCCGAAGAGGGTGACAGAGAGTTGTCCCAGGAACATCGGGCAAGCCTTGTCGAAGCCTTGGAACATCAGAAATCCATGTCCTTTTCAAAAGTACGTTCTCTCCTCAACTTGCCGAGGACTTCCAGTTTCAATCTGGAAAGTGAAAGGCGGAAAAAGTTGGATGGAAATGCAACAGGGTGCGACATGCGCGTCCTTTTTACAACCCATGGCTGTGATTGGGACAATTTGGGATCCAGCGTTCAAAACGACGTCGTGCAAATGATACATGATGCTAGGGGTCTAGCGGAGTTTATGGCGGCTAATTGTGAACGCCATTGGGATTTGCCCGGCGGCCTAATTCGTGATCTTTCAAAGAAATATTACCCGTCGTCCCACGGACATATCTCCCGCCGTTGCATGGAAAAGCTGCTCCCGTACATGCGGGATGGGATGCAGTATTGGGAAGCGGCAAGGGAGGTCTATGGGGACCATACTGATTACAGCCAGTTCTCAACAGGCGAGGTCCTGGAAGAACTGCCCTATTACGGCGAGGTGTTGCGCGGGGCGACAGTTCCGGTTGCCGTGACGCCCAATACTCCTGAGGAAGAGGCAAACTACGGAAAAATTCCCAATCCCACAGTACACGTCGCTCTTAACCAACTGCGGAAGCTCATAAATACCCTTGTGAAGCGGTATGGCTCCCCCTACGACATTCATCTGGAATTAGCCCGGAATGTAAAGAAGGCGGGGAAAAACTATCAGGAATTGTTGAAGGGGCTGGCCGATAATACCGGAAAGAACGAAAAGCGACGCAAGCAATACGAAGAATGCTTTCCAGGCCAGATTCCTTCTGGTTTGGATATGATCAAGATGCGGCTATGGGAGGAGTTGGCCGAAGATGATACCGATGACGGTCGTCAGGCCATGGCCCGAATGGACATATATACCGGGCGGACCATCGGTTTCCGGCAGTTATTCAGTGACGAGGTAGAGATCGAGCACATCCTTCCCTATGGTAGAACGTACGACAACTCCATAGCTAACAGGACCGTGACCTTCCGTGATGTCAACCGCAGGAAAGGCGGCGACAAACTGCCGTACCAGTTTGCCCAAGGCGATTCAGAGATCGACGCCGAGGCTATGCGGGCGAGAGCGAAACGCCTGCCGCGTGCCAAAAGATGGCGGTTCGGGCCCGATGCCGCCGAGGTCTATGAACAGATTCTCACCAAAAGCATGACCCTTGAAGAGCGGCGTGAGTACGATGCCGATTCGAGCGGCACCTTTATTGATCGTCAACTTGTGGATACACAGTACATATCGCGGATCGCGGCAAGATATCTTTCTCCGGTTGTAGGAGAACCGTCACGAGTGGTCCCGGTCAATGGCCATGTCACCAATCTAATCCGCAATAAGTGGCAGATCAACGCAATCAAGGCCAAGGGGAAGGACGAAGAGCGGCGGGATCACCGCCACCATGCCGAGGACGCACTGATTGTCGCGCTGGCCGACAGAAGCCTTGTGAAGCGCATAGCCGATAAGACCCGTGAAGAACAGGAAGGCCGCAAGGATTATAAAGCAAAATTGCGCTTCCCGGAACGTCCCGCTTGGGCAACGGATGCACGGATCAAGGAGGTCGCCGAAAAGATAAATGTTTCATTCCGTCAGGATCACAGCCGAGAGTCAAAATTGTATCAGGAAACGGCCTATGGGCTGTTGGATAAAAATGACCGATGGCACAAACAAGGATTTCACGGAGTGGTGCGGCGGCCTGTTACGTCTTTGAAAGAAAAAGAGGTAAATCTAATACGTGACGATGCGGTGCGTTCGGCTGTCGCGGATTTCTTGGATCTTCCTGAGGTCAGGGCGTTGAAAAAGTGGGAGGACAAGCTTGCTTTGCTTGCGCGAACTCCTATTCGGGTTGGCTCCGCACAAAACAAAACACGGTTGCGCAGGGTGCGCATCGTGATTAAGAATCAGTCTATCCAACCTATTAAGAGCGCTCCATATAAGGGATACTCAACAGATTCCATTGCCTTTTGCGATATCTGGTATACTCCAAATTTAAAACGAAAGGGCAAGGCTAATGGGCATTGGAACTTTGTTGGCACATACGTCAGCTATGCCGACGCCAAGGCCTTTGAGAATAATGAAGATGCACTCCATCTAAAATATAGGCCGCATCCGGCGGCGCGGAAGGTTATGCGTCTTTTCAAAAATGACATGGTGATGTTGACGGATGTCCAGGGCAGGGAGCAACTGACGCGGGTAGCGGGTTATTCCGCGACGGCCAATACGCTTGATGTTCGTAATCATACGGAGAGTGGAGGCAAACAGAATTTTAAGGCGATACCCGTGTTGATGGGGAAAATGATCATGCGAAAGGTTCATGTGACCGTGGATGGGCGAATCCTACGCTGATTCGATACACCTAAACTGAAAGTGAAAGCCCTCCGATAGGAATTGAGGAGGGCTTTCGTATGATAGACGGAATCGTCGAAATCGCCGAAGACGGGCGCTACCTGTCTGTGTATCGTGGCTTTCTTGTCGTGGCGGACAAGGAAATCACTTTAGGTCGGGTTCCACTAGCCGATATCTCGGCGCTCATCCTGTCCGCCAATCAGGCGAGCCTTTCCAAAAATTTGATGGTGGCTTTAGCAGAACAAAGCACCGCAGTCATCTGTTGTGGCAAAAACTATCTGCCAACATCCATAGCACTTCCCTACTCGGGGAATTATGAATCTGGTCACAGAGTGCGTAGCCAGATCAATGCTAGCCGTCCGTTATGCAAGCAGCTTTGGAGACGACTTGTTCAGGAAAAAATACGTAATCAAGGCGAAGTTCTAAGCTGGCTGGATATAGGCGAATCAAGCCGTTCAGTGGCGGCCATGGAGCGGCGGGTGCGGTCGGGTGATCCGGACAACTTGGAGGCCCAGGCTGCGAAGCGGTATTGGCGAGTGGCGGTTCGCCCTGGTTTTGTGCGGGATCGTTTTGCCGAAGATGAGAACCTGTTGTTTAACTATATTTATACGGTGCTTCGTGCCGCCGTCGCTCGGGCGGTTGTGGGGGCCGGGTTGCTTCCAGCCCTTGGTGTGCACCACAGGGGACGGCTCAATCCGTTTTCCTTGGTGGATGATCTTATGGAGCCCTACCGTCCTTTGGCAGACAGTGTGGTGTTGGAACTGTGCTCTGAAGCAGAACCTGTTGAATTGACGCCGAAGACGAAACGGCGGCTTGCCTCTGTGCTTCGTTTGGATCTTAAGATGGAAAAGGGGAGGTCTCCTCTGTGCGAGGTGCTGCATACCTTGGCTTATTCATTGGTGCAGAGTTACGAGGACCACGCGGTTCACCTGCGTTTTGGAGAGATGCTTTTGCCGTAGGGGTGGAGATGCGAACTGAATTGAGCGGGTACAGAATCATGTGGATGATGGTTATGTTTGATCTACCTGTGGTGACATCAAAGGAGCGCAAGGCGGCGGGGATATTTCGCAAGCATTTGCAGAACCTTGGATTTGAGATGGCTCAATTTTCCATATACTACCGAGTGATGGGGAGCAAAGAGATTGCCAAGCGGTATTTGAAGCAAATTGAAGAGAAAGTGCCCAAAGATGGTAGTGTAAATATTTTAACTATCACGGATAAACAATACGAGAACATGGTGTGCTTCACGGGCAGGGAAAAAGTTAAGCCACCGGAGGTCCTACAACTGTCGCTTTTTTGAAAAAATGGCTCTTCAGATCTTCAAAATACTGTCTGCAAGACGTTTTCCTTCGGCCATATGCGCTATAACCAGTATTATTATAGCTGGTTATAGCGCATATAGCGTAGCAGAAGAGGAAATGGGGTCAAGCCGCAACCCCTGACTGCAAACCGACAACTCCCGCGTTAGCGTAGCAGAAGAGGAAATGGGGTCAAGCCGCAACGCATTGGCCAGAATAGTTTCCTCCAACAGGAGCGTAGCAGAAGAGGAAATGGGGTCAAGCCGCAACTCGCCGAGAACGGCGGATGGGCTCTGTTTAAGCGTAGCAGAAGAGGAAATGGGGTCAAGCCGCAACCCAATAGGGAATAGATAAGGCCATGAAAATAGCGTAGCAGAAGAGGAAATGGGGTCAAGCCGCAACACAAGGAGGTCAAGTAACATGCAGAGAGCAAGCGTAGCAGAAGAGGAAATGGGGTCAAGCCGCAACCGGGAGCGTGGCGAAAACGAACGGCTTGGCAGCGTAGCAGAAGAGGAAATGGGGTCAAGCCGCAACTTGAGACCGTGGAGACAAGTCCTTGCTCCGAGCGTAGCAGAAGAGGAAATGGGGTCAAGCCGCAACCTTCCAAGGCGACGTTTTTCTTGCGGTTCGAGCGTAGCAGAAGAGGAAATGGGGTCAAGCCGCAACTCGCCAACCGCGCTGAGTGGGTAGCGGTCTAGCGTAGCAGAAGAGGAAATGGGGTCAAGCCGCAACGCAACGTTGGTTCGAGGACGACGCCGGTCCAGCGTAGCAGAAGAGGAAATGGGGTCAAGGTGGTGGGCCCTCAGGAGGGCCCTTGGGGCCCACCGAGACTCCTTGAAGCTACGTGAAGCTACAAAAAGTTCAATAAAATTAGGTGGTGAAAGCTAGAATTCGCACCTGTCACGCCGGAGGCCGCGAGTTCGAGTCTCGTCGGCTCCGCCAGTAAAGAACAAGGATCTTAGCCTCTTATGTTAAGATCCTTTTTCTATTTTCTGGTCCGAAAAACATCGGACACATCCATTGGACACATTTTTATTTTTAGGTAGTAATCGCGAAGGGTTGGAATGTCCGTTTTGTCGCGGCTTCCGGCTGGATGCACTTATCTCTTTGGATTTGCTTGGAAAGTGGGATGGGTCAGGTCTCACAGTGAATCGAAGAAATTTTCGATTTCTTCAGAATCTCCAATGTAGCAAATCGTTGTTTGGTATTCTTCGTCGAATTTCAACTTTTGTGTAAAGTCCCCCATCTTAGGGCCAGCTAGTAGTAGAGGCTTCCCGCCGTTTTTTGGTGAGAGCCCAGAGGGCAGGGGGTACCCCCTGCCCTCTGGGCTGCAAATTCCACTGGCGTCATGTCGCCTAGCGATTCATGAGGCCGATCTTCGTTGTACTCCCTGATAAATCTCTCCGTGCATTCACGCACTTCGCTCAAGCTATCGAAGATATACAAGTCCAAGACCTCTTCCCGATAGGTCCGGTTGAAACGCTCAATATATGAGTTTTGCGTCGGCTTGCCTGGCTGTATGAACTCCAGCCCAACACCGTGCTGATCAGCCCAGGCTGCCATGGCCGAACTGGCAAATTCAGGTCCGTTGTCCATCCTCAGCTTTTCCGGGTAACGACCTCTTTCTTCGGCTACCCGGTCAAGTACCCTGAGCACTCTTCCGGCTGGCAGGTTGGTGTCTACTTCCACGGCAAGCACCTCTCGATTGAAATCGTCAACAGCATTAAATGTTCTGAAAGCCCGCCCGCTGTAGAGAGTGTCACGCATGAAATCAATCGACCAACAATGGTTCGCCAGCAGCGGCTGGGCCACGGCTTTCCTTGTCCTTTGGGGGCGACGTTTCTTTGCCTTGCGTTTCAAATTCATTTTCAACAAGCAATAAACCCGCCAGACGCGTTTGTGATTCCAAGGGGTCCCCTGCTTGCGAAGCACAGCAAAAAGCTTACTGAAGCCCCATGTGGGCTTTTTCTCGGCCAGTTCAGTCAAAGCGGCGATGACGGTACTATCGTCGCGCGGATGAGGCTTGTACGCGTAGTAGCTCCGGCTGACGCCAAGAGCTGTACAAGCCTTGCGGACACTCATCTCGAACTCACAGATCATGTGCGTGACGAGCTGTTTTCGCTGAACCGGCCTCAGAGTTTTTTTTCGATGACATCCTTGAGAGCCATGTTTTCCAGGCTCAGATCCGCAAACATCTGCTTGAGCTTACGGTTTTCTGCCTCAAGGTCTTTCATCCGCTCTATGTCGGACGCCTCCATGCCGCCGTACTTGGACTTCCATTTGTAGTACGTAGCGTTGCTCACGCCGTGCTCTCGGCAGACGTCCTTGACCGTCCGTCCACTTTCCACGGATTTCAAAATCCGCACGATCTGGTGCTCAGTGAATCTTGATTTGCGCATGTGAAACTCCTGGGCGCAGTTTGGGCCAGAAGTCTCTACTTTGCAATGGACCTACTATACGGGGACTTTACAGCGTCACGAAAGCAAGTCGGCTCGAAAATTGAAGCCGCACCTTTTGACCTTTGAAGACTGTGCTGCCGCCAACTGCCCGGATGAGAAGAAAGAGCGGAAGGGCTTTCACTGCATTCTCGCCGCAGAGAAAAATTATGACTACCTGTGCTCGATCGTTGAGGCTGACAAGAACTTTGCGCTTAAAGGCGATATGCTCAAGTTGCTCAAGAAGGTATGACGTCGCCCCAAAGTTGCTGTTTGGCAAGTCTCGATGAATAGTATAATCGGTATTGTCGAATCGAAACAGAGAGTCTTACATGAATTACATGTTTTTATTGTTGGTTTTCGCCGGGTTGGCTGCGCTGGGTGCAGTTGCTCTTGTTTGTCGGGCTTATGTCTTGGGCAATAGATCAGAGACAAAGAGTAATGGGTGGACACTCCTCGTTGGGGCTTTGGTTGTCGTCATATTAGCAGTGCCTTGCAGCGTCATTGCTTTTGTTGGTCATGCATTTATCGATGTTAATTCTGATCTTGATTGGGTTAAATCAATTACGTCTTGGATCGTTGTGCCTCCACTATGCTACTATTTGTTATATTGTTTGGCTCGCCGTTTTCACTTTTTCAGGACATATTCATGTAAGTCTTGGGTCCTACTCGCGTATTCAGGTGTATTGACTACCTGGGCATTTGAGGCACTGATAATGTACGAGTTAGCCACAACATCATGATGGTTATAGGGAGAGGCTCAGGCCTCTCCCTTCCTGTTTATTTCCCTAACGCACTTCGTATTTTATTGATCTGGTAAAGCAGTCCAACCCCTTCGCCGGGTTTGATCGGGCGGTTGCTTTCGGCAGAATCCGCACCGGCTTTCTTGGCAGTGTTTTTTTTGTACTTATCAAGATAGCTTGGCCCTTGTTTATAGTACGTCACTAGAACTGCATCTTTTTCTTCCTGGCTGAGCCCCTCCATGTGTGGTTCCAATTTCTTGGCTGCATCCTCCATGTGCGCTGCGGATAAAGTGGCAGTGCCTTCCGGGGTAGTCGCGTACTCGACATATTTTTTCCATTGATCTTCCCGCGAGGCTTTTGGGTCAATGACTCCAGACAGCTCCTGTTTGAGCTTGTCGTTATCGTCACCATTTTCAATGCGATCAACAAACATTCCGTGAAGAGTAGTGACGTTCATGTTGCCAGGGCCGATGTCATGTGCTGCAGGTCTGAGCATGGCCTTATTCAATGTCCCTTTCGTATGTCCATCGCGTATGTTTTCTTCCACTTCGGCAAGGTCGGCATCCAGCTTGATGTATTGGTCTTGAAGCGGGTCAACGAAATTGCTCCGGTTGAATTCGTCTCCCATGGCCCCGGCAACGGCTTCGGGAGATACGCCGAACTTGTCGGCAGCGTTGTTGATCGCATCCTTGTTCTTTCCAAGGAATTCGTACGTTTTGTCGTCGAAGGGGTAGTTGTCTTTGGGCTCGGGGTATTTGTTGCGGGTTTCGGCTGCTTTTTCCAGGTCGCGGGCGTGGGCAACCGAGGATTTTTCTTATGCGGCCCCATGTCAAGGACTCCCGTCTTTCTTAACTTCACCTTTTCTTAGGGCGCACTTGCCCCTCGCTCTACAGCGTAATTATCAAGTATTCCTTTTCTTATTCGTGCTCTACGGCACCAAGTACCTATTCGGTACGTAAATCAGTTTAAGATCGCCATTTCTATTTTCGTGGTCTACGCCACCAAAGCCCCGCCGCGATCTTTGTTTACGACTGCGTTACAGGTAAGCTGAGCTTCCACAAAAGCGCGGCCAATTTACGAGCAAGCGCAGCTATTGCTTTTTGTGCCACACCATGTCGGCTATAAATTCGGTTGTAGAACTCCCTGGCCCACTCATCTCGCTGCTTCCACACCCAAGCTGCTTCAATCAGTAAACTTCGTAATCGCTTTTGACCGACCGGGCGAAGTGTTGCCTTACCCTTGCTGCCTCCACTTTGCCGCATCACTGGCGCAAGGCCCAGGTAAGCTGTCACCTCTTCGCTGCGATTGAAACGTTCCGGGCGGTAAACCTCTGCCGCAAAAGTCGTGGCCACGACTTCGCCAACGCCGGGAACGGACCTCATGGCGGCAATACGTCTTGCCTCGTCTTGTTCCCGGATGCTTATTCGCAAACGCTGATCCACTTTGCGTTGTGCACAAGCGAAGTACTCCAGTTCATCGAGCAAGCTTTCAAGAGTCTCTTTTGCCCCCGAAGGAAGTTCCACCTGATGAAGTGTGAGTATGGCAGCCTTGCTCCAATGGTCCAGATCGGCAGGCTCCTGCGCTCCAAGATAAAGAAGAAGTGAACGAATCCGTTGTTTAGCTCGACGAAGAGAGTCGGTGAGCTGATGCCTTCGACGCTCAAGAGCACGGAAGGCTTCAGCTTCAACGGAAGGAATGGCGATTGGTCTGATCAGGCCGGAGGCTGCCAGCTCTGCCAGTTTGCGGCAGTCCAGGCTGTCGGTCTTGTTGGTAGCGGTAATGGGGCGCGGGATTCGGCTTGGCGCAGCAACGACAACCGTAACACCTTCTGCTTCGAGGCTCCTGGCCAACTCAAAGCCAGTCGGTCCAGATTCATAGCAAACCGCGCCAACCTCAACAGGTAATGACATGACAAGCCGGGTGAGTGCTGTTGCATCAGCCGGACAAGTCCAGTCCTTCACGGCACCATCAGGTCTGAGCAAAGCCACGCTGAAACTCAGCTTATGGACGTCCACTCCTATCCATACCTTCTCGCCGGAAAACGCTTCAACAAACCGATGAACAGATGATACTTTGAGCTTTGCCATGTCGGCCTCCCTTGGTTTTGGGGTTCACTGGTACTGTTACCAGCAAAACTTGGGAGTGCCGACATGGTATTTCTTTTAGCACCGCAGCCTGTTCCTCCTTTTCATCGCGGCCGGAGAGGGAGTCGTCGAGTCCGTTCGGGATGTTTTCCGGATCGAGGTCGACGTCTCCGCCAAAAGCGATGGCCTTTGCCGTTTTTTCGTTGATGGCGTCTTTGCCCGCATCAGCTTTTGCGGCCTTGGGCTTGTCCGATTCTACCCCCGCATACCCCAGGTACTTGCCGTACATGGCGTCGGCGTCCTTTTCGTCGAATTTGGCCTCGGACAGCACGAACTTGTTGATGAGGTCGAAGGCGGCGTCATCGTGGGCCTTGACGCCATCCTCGTCCCTGGCTCCGAGTGCGCCTTGGGCGATGCGCCGCAAGCCCTTGTCGAGGACGCTCCGGGACCGCTCGTTGAGCTTGTCCACGGCGAATTGGTGCCCTTGCTTCAGGAAGCCGTCCTTGATGCCGGGCAGAGACTTCGAGAGCGCCTCGTGCCGCTTGCCGCCCTTGGGCACGCTGGAAAGAATGGAGTGCTCGTAGTCGTCGAATTGCTTCTTGAGGTTGGTGGCATCCCTGGACGGATTGCTGCCGGTGACGTTCTTCCGCCAGTCGGCCAGTCCCTTGCCGAAGAAGTCGTGCGCCTCGTTCTCCTTCTCGACGATGGTGTTGAGCCGGTCCAGGTCGTGGTAGGCGTCCCGTTTTTGCTGCCGCTGCTGTTGCTGTTGATTCTGATTGTTGAAACCGATGCCCAGTTCCAGGGCGGACTTGCGCTGGCCGGGCGTTGCGTTGCCGAGTATCTTCTTCTGCTCGTCGGGGTCCATATTGATGAGTGATTTTCCAAAGTCGAACATAGCCGATTCCCTCCTGTCGGGATGTTGATTGTTCAGAGATCAGACATCCTAACCCCGGTTTTCCGCCCAGGAGGGAAACGGGAGAAAAAGGGTACTAAAAGGAGAGAAAAAGCATAAAAAGGGAACTTGACATGGTTTCAGCGAGCCTGTTCGAAAAAATGTTCACCGAATAATATGTTATGATAGTTGTTTCAATATGTTGCGACGTTGTCTTTCTGCTTTTCCCAAGACGTCGGAAATGGCTCGGGACAAGAAAGGGGTACGAAGGGGTACCAAAAGGATAAAAAAGGAAGGGTACCCACTCTGTGGGAGTGGGGAGAAAGACTGCTTCGGATAAAGCGTGTGTTTTTAAGTTGTTGGCTGGATGTCTAAAATAATGCAGAATTCTATTCTGATTTCTGACGAGAAAGGGTTATCCCAGTATCGCCCCGCCCAACTGCATCCACCAGGAAGGTTCCTCCGGCGGAAAGAGCCATGTGCCTATTTTGAAGAGCAGGAAGGCAACTACCAGATATATGCCGATGAATGCCGGGAGATTGCCCGCACCGATTTGGGCCACGATGATGGCGGTGACGAGAAACGCTACGACCAGCACGATGAATGTGAGCATGACTTACCCTACCTGCTCATGATGGCAATGCGTTTGGTGCAGTTGTAGCAGATGTTTTCGTTCTCCTTGCCTTCGACGTAATGATTCTTCTTGACCCTGGTGTTGGTCTTTCCGCAGGAGTTGCAGGTCCCGACCAATGTGAAGCCCTGCCTTGCTGCATGTTCATCCGCCTGCTTTTGCTTTTTCGCTCTTTCTTCCGCGATAGCCCCGCCAATAATCTTGGTTCCTTCCGCGATGTTCTCTTTCAACCATTTCAGCATGACTACTCCCGTGTAATCCGTTAGGCGTTCGAAATGAGTATCCGGCCCCGCTCAAGGACTTCCCAATAGTCCAGGAGCCAGTCTTCGAGTTCTTTCAGTTTGGGTATGGGAATGGAGATGAAATCGGCCAAGCCCTCAATGCGCCGCTTCTCCGCTTCGGCGTAATCTCCGTCGATATACGCGATGGTGATGCAGTCCCTCAGTAGAGACATTTTCGCGGCATGGGAGATATCCCTGAGGCGCTCTAGGGGTGCGGGCTGGCCCAGCTCTTCGGAAGCAACATCCCATAGCTTTGCTTGCAGGGCGATGTACTCCCGTTCCTTGTCGTCGATATGACCGTCCGCTTCGGCAATTTTGAACAAGTAGGAGAGATATGCCTTGGCTTCGGTCCTGGTCAGGTCGTTGGTGTCCAGCATCTACTTGTCCTCGTACAATGCCTTGTTCTTGTGGTCGCGCGATATGCCGGATTTGATGGTCTTCCCGGCTAGTCCCGCTACAGCGGCACCGGCGATTGCGGCTCCCACGGTCCAGCCTATCGGGGTGCTTGCCACGAACACGCCGCCCAACGCGCTGGCCAGGGTCGTTGATCCGAGCAGGGTGGTTGCTTCAGCAGCGCCCGCGACCGTACCGGCTGCGGCGGCTCCTCCGACGGCTCCACCGAGCAGGTTGGCTGCCGAGCCGAGCAACGTGCGTTTGTGCCTCTTCCTTGCCCTGTCCTTAAATCTGTCCAGGTCTTCAGCGGTGACGGATGAGAGATCAAGCGGCATTGGCCCTCCTACAGTGTTTCCTTGATCGCCTGGAATATCTCCACCACCAGGCGGTAGAACTCCTTGGCCGCCAGCACGGTGGCTTGAATGGTGCTGTCGGTGGATTCTCCCCGATCCCGCAAGTCGATCATCATCCCGGCAATGCCGGCGTAGGGGATGGCGATAATTGCCACCAGGGGGGCGAGTATCGGTCCGATCCAGGGGACCATGCTTGTCAACAGGCTTGCGGAAACCCCCAAGGCGACACCCAGAGCCAAATTGGGGTTGCGCTGCACAAACTCGATGATCTTGCAGCAAATGATTTTGCCAATACCGACCAGCTTGCCGCCGATTTCCCTGGCGTTGTCCCACAGGTCGAGCATCACTTCCGTGATCTGGAACGGGACGCCCATCTTGTGGAGCAAGGCACCGGCTTTGACTTTGTCGATGTCGGCAAATTCCGCTTCCCATGTTTCAAGCTGCCGGACCGCTAGGGCGGTGGTCGTCATGTCGGCTCCTAGATGTTCTTGACCCAACTGGCGTTCGGGTTGTTGTTGGCGAAGTAGGAATTCAGATATTTCCCTTCCAGTGTATAGACCATCACTCGCCGGTCGTGTTTGAGCAGGTAGATTTTGTTGTCATAGATTTGCAGCTCCCTGTTGCCCTTGTCGTGACACGCAAGGAGCGGTTTGAGCCTGTAGCCCACCTCGTTGTAGACAAAGACATCGCCGTTGGGTTCAAGGCGAATTTGCTGTGCAAGGTTGCCTATGGTCTGAGCCGAGTCGCCGTTGGAAAAAAGTTTCTTGAAGAATCCCATGTCTGTTCCTTTTCGATTGAGTGTGAATAATACCGTTACATAGAATTTCAGTCGAATATTCTGCCTTTCAGTAGAAAAATCAAGTATAAATTCAACCTGTGGCTTGTGTATACCCCACCGATAGGCGGTCAGTATGGTTGTCCAAAGGAGTAGAGCATGGATGACCTTACAAAACGCTTGGGCGGAAGGATCAGGAAGCTGAGAAAAAGCCGTGGGCAAACCCAGGAACAATTGGCCCAGGAGGCCGGTGTCAGCGACAAGTATCTGAGCGAAGTGGAACGCGGCGTGAGCAAGGTGTCTGTCGAAGTCCTTGATAAGGTCGCCTCCGGCCTGAATGTCGAACTCCGTGATCTTCTCGCCATGGACCTTGAGGAAGACCGCAAGCAGATGGAAGACTACCTTGTCCGACTCATCAAAGGTGCCAGTGACGAGCAGCTTGTAATGCTCCAGCGGGTTGTCCGAGCGATCCTGGTGTAGGCCGGGGTCTCTTCCGCCTCTGTGGGACCTCTCAGGCGGAGCCTATAATAATGGGGGAGTCCCTTCCCGGTTGGCCTGGATGTCCCGGATTTTTCTCCACACCGACGGGCCAGGAAAAATTATTCATCTTCCGGCAGGCAGATCGTCAAGACCGGCTCGCCTTCATCGCCGGGGCCGACAACCGCTACGCATTGCACCTTCTCGAAGCGTGGCCCCTCTCCCATCAGAAAGAGCACCTCGAAGTAGACCCGCTCGCCATCCCAGCGAACTTTGGCCGCGTAGAACGTCATCAAGAGCACGTCATGAAGACGCCCACTGATGCTCTGGCCTTCGCAGTCGAGTCCGTCAGGCGGCACGATGTAGCCGTTGTAGAGATGGTCCGAGATTGCAACAGGCACTTTGAAGCCAGTCTCGTTGGCTTGGTCGGTCACGTCGATCAAAACTCCGTCTTCAATTGCTTGTTTGCGCGAATATGAGTAAATCAGTTCGAAGCCTTCAAAGCTCATTGGAATCTCCTTCAAATTTGAATTGTTATAAAAATTGAAGGGTATCCTCGGGCTAGGGCTTTGGTCACGGAAGAGAATGTCACTCCATGGATGTTCTTGTGTAACGGCGGGAAAACTATGAATAACCTTGCCAGCTCATGGTGGGTGTTTTATAGACAGTTCTAAAATTGCTTACCTTTAGCCTGAAGCGAATGAACTAAATCCGAAGGCAAAATGTTCGAACAAACTTTCAAGAATATCGATGACGTCCTCTGGAAAGAGGCTGGATGCTCTTCGGAGCTGGACTATACGGAGCAGTCCTCGTGGATGCTGTTTTTGAAGTACCTGGACGACTTGGAGACCGAGCGGGCCATGGAGGCGGAGCTGGTCGGCAAGGAGTATGACTTCATTATCGAAGACAAGTTCCGCTGGTCCGCCTGGGCGGCTCCCAAGAAGGCGGACGGCAGTTTCGACCATGATACCGCCATGACAGGCGATGACCTTGTCGGCTTCGTGAACGGAGAGCTGTTCCCGTACCTGAGCGGCTTCAAGGAGCGCGCATCCTCGCCCGACACCATCGAATACAAGATCGGGCAAATTTTCGGCGAGATAAAGAGCAAGTTCCAGAGCGGCTATTCCCTGCGGGATGCGTTGGAGTTGATGGACCAGCTTCGGTTCCGCTCCCAGCAGGAGAAGCACGAGCTTTCTCACCTCTATGAAGCCAAGATCAAGAACATGGGCAACGCCGGGAGAAACGGCGGCGAATACTACACGCCTCGTCCGCTCATTCGGGCCATGGTCAAGGTTATCAAGCCGAACATCGGCGAGACCGTTTATGACGGCGCGTGCGGATCGGCTGGCTTCCTCTGCGAAGCCCACGACTATCTGCGCTATGGCGAAGCTGGATGGATGCCCAATGGCAATGGAACGGCTCTGACGGTGGATCAGCTGCGTACGCTCCAGACCAAGACCTTCTATGGCAAGGAAAAGAAGAGCCTGCCCTTTGTCATGGCCATCATGAACATGATCCTGCACGGCATTGACGCGCCCAACGTCATTCACACCAACACGTTGGCGGAGAATCTGATGGACGTGCAGGAGAAGGACCGCTACGACATCATCCTCGCTAATCCGCCTTTTGGCGGCAAAGAACGCAAGGAAGTGCAGCAGAACTTCCCCATCAAGACCGGGGAGACCGCGTTCCTGTTCTTGCAGCACTTCATCAAATTCCTGAAGGCTGGCGGACGCGCCGCCGTGGTCATCAAAAACACCTTCCTTTCCAACTCGGACAACGCCTCCAAGGCGCTCCGGCAGGAACTGCTTGAAAGCTGCAACCTGCACACGGTGCTGGATTGCCCCGGCGGCACCTTCCTCGGCGCTGGCGTGAAGACCGTGGTGCTGTTCTTTGAAAAGGGCTCGTCCACTCGTAAGGTCTGGTACTACCAGCTTGATCCGGGCCGCAGCCTGGGCAAAACCACCGCCTTGAACGACGATGACCTGAAAGAGTTCGTGGAGTTGCAGGCGAACTGTGCGGACTCGGAAAAGTCCTGGACTCTGGATGCGGCGGACATCGACAAGACCACCTTTGACTTGTCCGTGAAGAACCCCAATGCGCCGGAAGAAGCCCCGCTCAGGGAGCCGCAGGAGATTCTGGCGGAGATTGCCGCGCTTGATGCGGAGAGTGCGGAACTGCTGGCTGAGATTGGGGAGATGGTATGATTCACTCCAATGAAAGCTGGAAGGATTTCCCTCTGGGAGAAATCTGTGAAAACCTAGACAGCAAACGAATCCCGATTACAAAAGCAAAAAGGGACAGTGGAAGCATCCCATATTATGGTGCATCCGGCATTGTTGATTATGTCGCGGACTACCTTTTTGATGAAGACTTGCTCCTTGTCTCTGAAGATGGTGCAAATCTATTAGCCAGAACATACCCAATCGCGTTTTCAATCAATGGCAAGACATGGGTCAACAATCATGCTCATGTGTTAAGATTTAAGGATTACGACTCTCAAAGGTTTGTCGAATACTACCTGAACTCAATTTCTTTAGAGCCATATGTAAGCGGGATGGCTCAACCCAAGCTGAATCAGAAGAAGCTCAATTCAATACCTGTTCCATTTCCTCCCATCCCAGAACAACAACGCATCGTCACCATTCTGGATGACGCCTTTGAGCGCATTGATGCAGCCATCGCCAACACCGAAAAGAACCTCGCCAATGCTCGGGAACTTCTTGAGAGAACTATTGAAAGCGTTTTTGGCGATCCATATGAGCAGGGCTGGAAAGAGTCAATCGTCGAAGAGCTTGCTTTGAAAAAGAAAGGTTCGATTAGAACAGGACCTTTCGGGAGCCAGTTGCTCCACAGTGAATTTGTTGAGTCAGGAATAGCCGTTTTAGGAATCGACAATGCTGTCAATAACGAGTTTAGATGGGGGAAGTCGCGATTCATCACCGAAGAGAAATATGAGCAGCTTGAGAGATACACAGTAAAGCCAGGTGATGTAATCATTACCATAATGGGAACTTGTGGTCGATGTGCAATTATTCCTGATGATATTCCGACAGCAATCAACACCAAGCATCTTTGCTGCATATCACTTGATGAGAATAGATGTTCACCTGAGTTCTTGCACGCCTATTTTCTTCATCACCCCATTGCGAGGGACTATCTTGTACGAAAAGCGAAAGGGGCAATAATGGCTGGACTTAATATGGGGATTATTAAGAAGCTACCTGTCATGCGTCCCTCCTTAGTTTCGCAAGAAGAGATTGTCATTAAAATAGACACATTGAAACAGCTTCATGCAGACCTAGAGGTCAATTACCAGCAAAAGCTAAACGCCCTCACCGAACTCAAACAATCCATCCTCCAGAAGGCTTTCGCTGGTGAACTCACTGCCGAAATGAACCAGGAAGCATTGGTGAATTGACATGGGCAACGAAGAACAGGAAAAACAGCTTAGGGAGTGGTACGAAAAAAATCGTAGCCACTATTTAGGGAGGGTTGAGTCGCAGCAATTATTGTTCGACAAGACGCTTATTCTGTTGTCGTCTGGAGCCGTCGCTGGTTTGGTGTCCGTGGCGGATAAGGTTGGCTCGGTTTGGTGGTTGAAGGCCACAATTGCCATGTTTCTTGGGGCTATTGTTTCGTCGATGCTTTCTCTGGTCTTTTCGGTGAACCTTCAGAATAGTTTTATGGAGCAATTTGACAGGAATTTCAAAGAGCAGGAATATGGCAAATCATTGGCCTCCGCCTGGAATTCATGGGTTGGGATTACCAATATAGTGACCATTGTTTGTGCCGTACTAGGAACTATTGGGATAGCCGTTTTAGTGTGGGGATATACACCTGCCTTGAGCAAAGGAGCTTAAAATGAGTAAGCGAATTAAATTCAATGATGGAATGTCATCCGTTCAGCCCAGTGCTGTAAGGCTTGAGGAGGGTGTTAAAGGCAGCCAGCCGAGTGTCGCCCCTGGTAGCGATGGATTTGGCATGAACGGGCAACAGCCTTCTGTTGCGCCTGTGTCTTCTTCGGCGCCGCAGAATGGTGGAAATTCCGTGGACAACGGAACAGGCAGCGATAGCAAAAAATAGCACACGCTATCTAAGGATTGCGCTGGTAACATACTTAGGGCGGTAGCCCGAAAAACGGAGGTCGCAATGAGTGAGAAAACCAACTCTCGGGGCGGGAGGCCCTCTGGGTCGGATCTGGAAATAGCCACAAATGGACAAAAGGGAGCACAACCTAGCATTGTGCCAGGGATAGAAGGGCTAGCTGGCGCACAGCCGTCTACTCCTCCTTTGCAGTCCTCAAAACAACAGCCTTCAGGCTCCTCGGGAGGTAAAGACAACAAATAGTTTTTATTGGTGCCGCCGTTGCGAATACAATCTGAGGAACAAGCCCATGCCTGACCATGCACTATGCGACCTGAACGAAGCGGAAACTCGTGCGGAGCTGATTGACCCGGCTCTTGCCGAGGCTGGCTGGGGTAAGGTCGATGGGAGCAGGGTCAGACGGGAAGTCATCACCCATGGACGCCTGATCGGCGGCGGAAAACGGAGCAAGCAGGACATTGCGGATTACGTGCTCGTCTACCGAGGACACAAGCTGGCGGTCATCGAGGCCAAGCGCATAGGCTTGCCGGATACGGAAGGAGTCGGACAGGCGAAACGCTACTCCGAAATGCTTCAGGCGCGGTTCGCGTATTCCACCAATGGCAAGAGTATTTACTGCATCGATATGAAGACAGGTGACGAGGGATACGTCGATGACTATCCCACGCCGGAAGAACTCTGGGATGCGACCTTTGCCGAGCAGAATCTATGGCGGAACCGGTTTGCCGAGGTCCCGTTCGAGGACAAAGGCGGCACATGGGAAGCCCGCTACTACCAGCACAACGCCATCAATCAGGCGCTGGAAGCCATTGCCGACGGACGTGACCGCATCCTTCTGACGCTCGCTACCGGCACAGGCAAGACCTTCATCGCGTTCCAGCTCGCCTGGAAGCTCTTTCATAGCCGTTGGAATCTCAAGGACTGGCGCGGCGGTGAACTTGGCCGCAGGCCACGTATATTGTTCCTGGCAGACCGCAACATCCTGGCGGATCAGGCGTACAACTCGTTTTCCGCGTTTCCTGAAGACTCGCTGGTTCGCATCTCGCCGGATGTGATCCGCAAGAAGGGCATGGTTCCCAAGAACGGCTCCATCTTTTTCACCATCTTCCAGACCTTCATGAGCGGACGTGACGCGGGCGGTAATCCCGCCCCCAGTTTTGGCGACTATCCGCCGGATTTCTTTGACTTCATCATCATCGACGAGTGCCACCGTGGCGGGGCCAATGACGAATCCACCTGGCGGGAGATTTTGGAGTACTTTTCACCGGCTGTGCAGCTCGGTCTGACCGCCACTCCCAAACGGACCACAAACGTAGACACCTATGCCTATTTTGGCGAGCCCGTGTATGTGTACTCGCTCAAGGAAGGGGTCAACGATGGCTTCCTGACGCCGTTCAAGGTCAAGCAGATCGCCACGACCCTGGATGACTACGTGTACACCTCGGACGACGAGGTGCTTGAAGGCGAACCGGAAGAAGGCAAGCGCTACACCGAAGAGGAGTTCAACCGCGTCATTGAGATTCGAGAGCGGGAAAAATACCGCGTGAAGGTGTTCATGGACGCCATTGACCAGACCCAGAAGACGCTGGTCTTTTGCGCGACCCAACCGCACGCCCTTGCCGTTCGGGACCTCATCAATCAATACAAAGAAAGCAGTGATCCCAACTATTGCGTCCGCGTGACTGCTCATGATGGCAAAGAGGGTGAACGCTGGCTGCGGGTTTTCCAGGACAACGAAAAGACCATCCCGACCATCCTGACCACTTCCCAGAAGCTTTCCACCGGGGTGGATGCCAGGAATGTTCGCAATATCGTCCTCATGCGTCCGGTCAATTCCATGGTCGAGTTCAAACAGATCGTGGGACGCGGCACCCGCCTCTTTGACGGCAAGGATTATTTCACCATCTACGACTTCGTGAAGGCATACGAGCACTTCAACGACCCGGAGTGGGACGGCGAACCTGTCGAACCGGAACCCTGCAAACGCTGTGGGAAACATCCCTGCACTTGTGTGGTCGATCCTCCTCAGCCATGTTCGGTATGCGGCAAGCTCCCTTGTGAATGTGAACAGCCCGAGCCTGAGCCATGCCCGGTATGCGGCGAGACACCGTGCATTTGCAGGAAAGTCAGCAAGGTCAAAGTCAAGCTGGCGGACGGCAAGGAACGAACTATCCAGCACATGATGGCGACTACCTTCTGGGGACCGGACGGCAAACCGCTCTCATCGGCGGAATTCATCCAAGCCTTGTATGGCTCACTGCCCGAGCTGTTCCGAGATGAAGACGAACTTCGCGCCATCTGGAGCAAACCAGACACCCGCAAGAAGCTTCTCCAGGGCCTTGAAGACAAAGGCTACGGAGCCGAACAACTCCGGGAACTCAGCTCCATCATCAACGCCGAAGACAGCGACCTCTATGACGTGCTGTCCTTCATCGCTTTCGCCCTGGCTCCTGTCTCCAGAGAAGAACGGGTAGAAGCCAGGAAAGACCTGATCTTCGAGAAATACGACGACACTCAGCAAGAGTTCCTGTCCTTTGTCCTCGGCCATTACGTTGCCCAAGGCGTTGGCGAACTGGATCAGGAAAAACTACCCGACCTGCTGACGATCAAATACGGCTCGGCACCTGACGCCGTGGCGGTACTTGGCAGCGTGGCGGCGATCAGGGATGTATTCGTTGGGTTTCAGGAGCAGTTGTATGTGCGGGTTGAGTAGCGGAGGTTTATTCGGTGGCTGATAAAAGTACATCTTCAGAGCATTTGGTCTCCTCCCCTGTCGGAGCTCTTCCGGATGGGAATTTAGATGGTTCATCCGGCTAAAGCGTACTTTGCTTCGTGAATCCCCATGATCCTGAGCTTGAAGAACTCGGTATCCCGATAGCCGTAGGCTTGCCGTTTTAGGGTCTTGATCTTGTTGTTCGTCCCTTCGATTGGGCCTGATGAGATGGGGTGATCGTAGTAAGCGAGGATGCCGAAACGATATGTGGCAAGCGTCCTCGCCATGACCCGCAAAGGGCGTATCTCCGAGGCTTCGGCCCTGGCGATCCAGTCGTTGATGACCTTCTCTGCCGTCGCCTTGTTCGGCTGGGACCAGAGTTGTCGCAAATCCTCTTTCAGATAGTAGGCTGTCGCCAAAGGTTTGTTCAGCCGCAACGCTTCATCCAAGCGCTCCTTTTCATCGCGGCTTTCATCCAAATTTTCCGGGTTTTTCAGCAGAATCCACCGAGTCCCTTTGACCGCCTTTCTTTCAAGTGGAGAGGTGAGTTCCCGAAAGATCTGGCGGCGTATCTGTGTGATCTTTTCATGCATCAGCTTGACCACATGAAACCGGTCAAACACGATAGCCGCATTCGGCAGGTTCTCCATGACAGCGCGGATGTAGCCGGCATTCATGTCCGTCGCCACAGCCGCAATCTTGGCTTTTGTCTTCTTGAGACGTTCCCAAAACGGAATCAGCGTTTCTCGGCTTCGTCCTTTGCCAACAAAGACGACTGCGCCACTTTCGAGGTCCATGACCAGCGTGAGGTACTTTTGCCCTTTGCGGACGCTGATTTCGTCGATGGCGATATACTTGATCTTTCCCAGGCTGGGTCTTGAAAAACGGCGAAACAGATAACGCTTGAAGATCGATTTGATGGTGTCCCAACCAACGCCCAGCAGGTCGGCAACATCCTGAATCGTCATCTTTTTTGCCAGGGCGAGAGCATATCGTTCAAACGCTTTCGTATACCAGCGCCTGGGCTCGGCGATCTGAATGTCGATCAAGCGAATGACGCCGCAATTGCGACATCCTACCCGTTGGACGGGAATGACCAGCCAGACGGGCTTGAAACCGATGGGCACAGTCTGAACCCATCTTTCGGCAAAGCCGTGGCGAATGATGTTTCTGGAATGGCAGCAAGGGCAACGAATCAACTCATCCTGGGGCTGCACTTTCAGGATGATGTTGCCTGCGATGAAATCCTGCCGAACGTAGTCGTAGCCTCGCAGGCCGAACGCGTGGTAGATGAAACTCGTGGACATGGCGATTACTCCCTCCGCTGGTTGGTGATGCTTCCAACGGTTGGACGCCATGTCCTTTCATTTTGTCAAAAGTACGCTTGAACCGGATGAACCCTTTATTCAGGCAAACACATGCCTATGTGTCCAGGACACACTTTCTTGTGTCCGAGGACACAACGACGATGTCATAAGATTCGGGTCGGTTATCGCTAGGACACAACCGGGCACAGGGCTGGACACATAGTAGCTAAGGTGGTGTTTTTTTTATTGTAAATCTTTGAAATTCATCAGTGAATACAGATACCTATGGGCACACTGTCACGCCGGAGGCCGAGGGTTCGAGTCCCTTCGGCTCCGCCAGTAAAGAACAAGGACATCAACGAAAGTTGGTGTCCTTTTTCAGTTTCTTCGTCCGAAAGATCTCGGACACATCCGTCGGACAGATCTGTACTTTTAGGTCGCAACCGCGGTGGATTGGACTGTCCGTTTCGTTGCGGCTTCCGGTTGATCGCTTTTGTCTCGCTGAATTTGCGCAGCAAGAGCATTGTGCCGAATTGGGCATAAGTCTGGTCGGCTATACTTGGAGTCGTTCTTCAACGTATCTTGCCGTGAGAGAGTTTTTATGCGGCAAACAATGTTTTAAATGCTCTCGTTTTTCTATTTGTATTCATTATGAATTCTGTGTCGTTATTCGACTTGAAGAAGCGGATGCATATGCCGGGTGACTTGAGTGCGCTGTTGGTGTTTCTGCTGCTCGGAAAGGACACGGGGCAACGATGACTAGCAAACGCCTGTGGTTTTCCCTGAGCGGCCAACAGATGGAAACAGTGCGAGGCGGAATGCATCCGTTGGGCATACGGAGTGAAAGATGGATATGACGATTGCTGATTTGAAAAGATTCAATGAGTTCCTGGATTCAACGCTTGATCCAAGGGATTTGGATGAGGCATTTATCACTTCAAGGCAAGTTGAGCTGGAGGACATATCCAAGAATTCCGATGGTAAATATTTGCCTCTTATTGCCTTGAGCTATGCGAAGTTGCTGGAGTTGACCGTTCTATTGGCTGGAAGGTGTTCCGACAATGGCCAACTCGTGGATTTTGGGGACCTTGTGGTAAATCCTCGGCACATGGACGTCTGCATCCTGAATACTGGTTTGATAAAAGAGGATTTCGGCATCACTGACAATATCCCGCTTTGGTTCAAGAGACAGGTGCGAGAGAGGGCTGGGGACCAATATTCTGAAGATCTGGGAAGAATGGTTGTTGATCCGGTTCTGCTGTCACACTTTGTTGAAAATGGGTTGCTGCTGAGAACGGTGAAAAAGGATAGGCATAGGCGATTGAGCGATCAGTTCCGGTATTGCATTTCGGATGAGCCCCGGTTTGCTTTTTCAACATATGGTGAGCGGGTTACACCTGTCGTCCATGACGCGGTAAAAGTGCTTGGTTGCGGATGCGGAAGGGCCGAGTGTCCCGATGTCGCATCCTGGCTCGCCGACAGCACAGTGTTGAATATAGTTAAAGGTGCTTTGAAAACCGATCTCATGGATGTGTTGCGTGAACTCCTGTCAACTGATTACCTGAAATCAATTGATAAAAAATTTGAAAAAGCCTGTAACTCTCTGCACTATGTAAGCATGGGAAGGAAAAATTATTCTAATTTTCCGTATGGTGAAGTAAACATATCAGAGTGGGATGAGATCAATAGCACACTGTGTTATTTCAATCTGGATGGTTATGGTGTCATTCAGTCGGAATTGGATGAAAGCCTTTCCAATCCCTGTTACAGAAGCCCATTTTTGGACATATCGTTGTACAATGCATCCATGCCGCAGGACGCAATTCAGACACGAATGGCCAGGAATTTCATGTAACGTTTCCGCATCACTTGACAGGCCCAAGCAATCTTGGAAAACCGACCAACTGAATTCATGAGCCACGTCGGGCGGCTTCATTCCGGTCACGCCGGAGGCCGCGAGTTCGAGTCTCGTCGCCTCCGCCAGCCACAAAAGCAGCTAAGGTAGCTGGTTACGATAGGAAGTCCAGGGGGGCTTCCCCGGGCTTTCTGCGTTTGCATACCCCCCGATGCGGTTTTTGCGTAAAAAGCCAATGTAAAGAAGTCTTCCGTTGAATGCGCCAACGAGCGTGACGCAAGTAGATGAAGCGGCAGGCCGAGTCTTCCTAATTGCCTAGTTCCATAGCAGCCCTTTGTCTTGTCTGTGTCCATAGGCGTTATTGATAAGTTGAATGCGTAGGGAGCGGGTGCTGCTAAATATCTATTGGCCATGGTTTCCTATATTGGATATTTGAGCAATTGGTCGGACTTGGAGACGCGTTATGTGGGCTGATTCATTGTTGGAACAGGGGGCCGGGGCTCTGAATGAAGATTGGCTTATCGTGGATGGCGATCTTTTTGGCGTGTTCGACGGCTGTACCAGCCTGACTCCCGCCACCTATGAGGGTGGGCGTACGGGCGGTTTTCTGGCTTCACATATTGCCGCCGAGGCATTCCAGGGAAAGAGGGCGTCGCTGACCGAATCGGCCGAGCTTGCCAACCGGTCGATCCGACTGGGCATGGTCGAGCGTGGTGTCGATTTGACCGACAAGCGGAATCTCTGGAGCGTCAGCGCGGCAGTGGTACGCATACAAAACGGCGTGATGGAGTGGGTACAGATCGGTGATTGCCGAATTCTGTGCGTTCGTCGCAACGGCGGCTTCAGCTTGCTGTGCGATATTCCCCACCAGGATGTTGAGACTTTGAGTCTGTGGCAGGAAGCGGCGTCATTTACGGACGCACCAATCGGCGTGGCCATGCATGAACAGATCGTCAAGGTCCGCCGCCGTATGAATGAAGACTATGGCGTCTTCAGCGGCGAGCCGGAAGCCATGGCTTTTCTCCAGACCGGATCGTGCCCGCTCGACGATATCGGCCATGTGCTGCTGTTCACCGATGGGCTTTTACTGCCCGTCGAAAACCCCCGCGAGGAGCGGGGATATGGCGAACTCGTCGGCCTGTATCTCCGTTCAGGCCTCCAGGGGGTCCGCGACCATATCCGGCGCATTGAGGCTACTGATGCCGGATGCCGCATCTATCCCCGTTTCAAGACCCATGATGACATCGCAGCCATCGCCATTGACTGCCGTTCCGGGATTCACCCGGACTAGGGATATCTTTGCTTTTCAACATACAACTTTGATGGAGGGCTTTCATGAACTTCATGCATGCTGTCAAAAGGGGAGTTTTTGCCCTGCTCATCGCCTTGCTGCCTGCGGTCGCAATGGCTTCGGGCGCGCAACTGGAAGAGAAAGTAGTGGTCTACTCGACCCATGGGGAGTCCATGCTCGAGCTGGTGGCTGACGAATTCGAGGCCGCTACCGGCGTCAAAGTCGAGTTCATCAACCTCAAGGGAGAGCTGGCCGACCGGGTGAGAGCGGAAAAAGCCAATCCGCAGTCGGACGTCATGTACGGTGCGCCGTCCTCCGTGTACCAGGAGCTCAAGGCGGAAGACCTGTTCGACCGGTTCACCCCGGCATGGGCGGACAATATCAATCCCCTCTTCAAGGACAAGGAAGGCTACTGGTACGGTACCATCCAGACTCCCGTGCTGATGTTCTACAACACCGAAATGATGAGTAAGGCCGACGCCCCCAAGGATTGGTGGGACCTGGCCGATCCCCGGTATAAAGGATTGATCGTCTCCCGCAACGCCCTGTCCTCCTCCGCCCGTGCAACGTATTCCGCCCTGTTGCAGCAGTTCGACAAGAAGGGCGATCTCGATGACGGCTGGAAGTTCCTCAAGGGTATGGACGCCAATGTCAAGCGGTACTACGGGAGCGGCTCCCTCCAGTATCAGGCCGTCGGCCGCAAGGAGGCCGCCGTCAGCTTTGCCGTTCTCAACTCCGTCATTGACAACAAGATCAAGAACAAGATGCCCTTGGAAATTATCGATGCAAAAAGCGGCTCCCCGGTGATCACCGACGGTATCGCCGTCATCAAGGGGGCCAAGCACCCCAACGCAGCACGGGCATTTGTGGAGTTCACGGGCGGCGCAAAGGTGCAGGCCCTGCTTGCCAACAAGTTCAATCGCATGCCAACGTTGCCCGAGGCTCTGGCGGCCGCTCCCAAATGGATGAGCGAAATCTCCTTCCGCGTCATGGACGTCGACTGGGGCGCTCTGGCCGCAAAACAGTCGCAGTGGATGCAGTACTGGGATTCGGAAATCAAGGATTCCGCCAAGGACAAGAAATAGGATTGAGCCATGGGACATGTCGTCCTGAAGGACGTGGGGATAGCCTTTAACGGCGTTTGGGCCTGTACCCGGGTCGAACTGTCCATACGAAAAGGAGAGTTCTTTACGTTCCTGGGGCCTTCCGGTTGTGGAAAGACGACATTGTTGCGCCTGATTGCGGGGTTCATCTCCCCGCAATCAGGCGCTGTCCATATCGACGGCGAGGATGTGACGCATCTGCCCCCCGAAAAACGCAGGGTGGGCATGGTATTTCAGAATTATTCCCTGTTTCCGTTCATGACCGTCCGGCAAAACATCGAATATGGGCTCGGCATCCAGAAAAAAAGCGCCCGTGAGCGGCGGGATATTGCAGCGCTGTACATGGAGATGGTCGGGCTTGCCGGATTCGGCGAGCGCTCGGTGACGGATTTGTCCGGCGGAGAACAACAACGTGTGGCGCTGGCCCGTTCCCTTGCCGTGGAACCGGATGTCCTGCTTCTGGACGAACCGCTTTCCAATCTGGATGCCCGGTTGCGCGACAGGATGCGGTCCGAGATCAAATCTCTGCAGCAGCGGCTGGGCATCACCACGATTTTCGTCACCCATGATCAGACCGAGGCATTGACCCTGTCCGACCGCATCGCCGTGTTTGACAAGGGGTGCGTGACGCAGGTCGGGACGCCCCAGGAGGTGTACGACACGCCGCAAAACGCCTTTGTGGCCCGATTCGTCGGTGACACGAACCTGTTCCCGGCAACAGTGTCGGACGGCAGGGCGACCCTGGAGAGCGGGTTGGAACTGCGGTTTTCCTCTGCCGCCGGTGGAGAACGTTATGTCTCAATACGGCCTCAGAACATAGCTCTGTCCAGAGAGGCCGTGGACGCGCCGAATTCGTTTGCCGGACAGCTGGTGGAGCGCCAGTTGAACGGGGTTTGGATTGAGTCCGTCGTCCAGGTGGGGAAAACGGTGCTGCATGTGGCCGAGTTGAATACTGTGGCACGGGGTCCCGCCTTGAACCCGGGCGACCCCATCTGGGCGACCCTGCCGGAAACGGCCCTCATGGTGCTTGATGACTAAGCCGGAGTTTGTGTGTCCCCGTTCATGAGACGATGTGGGCGGCGTTTGCTCTCCGGGATAGGGATTCTGGCCCTGCTCTGGGTGCTGGTGGGATACATTCTGTACCCGGCCTTGACCTCCTTGGTGAAAAGCTTGGCTGGGGAGAGCGGCTTCAGCCTCGGTAATTATGCAGCTTTTTTCTCCTCGTCCTCCAGCCTTCTGGTCTTGCAAAATACGCTTGTACTCGGCGCGCTAACCGTCCTGCTGTGCGGCGTTGTGGGTACCGGTTTAGCTTTTTTGGTCCATTTTTTCGAGTGCACCCATCGGGATGCGATCGACAAGTTGCTGCTGCTTCCAGTGATGATGCCCGGCATCATCATTGTTTTTGCCTTTGTGCAGCTATACGGCGAGAGCGGGCTGGTGACCAAGACCCTGGAGCTGCTTCTGGGATTGGGCGAGGCTCCGTATGATTTTTCCGGCCTGCCCGGGATATTGTTCGTGCATGTCTACACGCAGTACGTCTATTTTTATCTCACTGTGTCCCTGTCCATCCGGCACATTGATCTTTCCATCATCGAAAGCGCGAGAATCCTCGGGGCATCCCGGACCAAGGCGTTCACCTCGGTGATCCTTCCCTCCATCGCCCCGGCACTCATCACATCCGCAGCGGTGACGTTCATGACGGGGATCGGCTCATTTTCCGCGCCGAGCATCATCGGCGGGAGATACAAGGTCCTGACCACCCAGATACTGCTTTCCAAGGCCAACAACTTCATGGAGACCGCCGCCGTCCAGGTGGTTGTCCTGACCGTCTTTTCGCTGCTCTTCTTCGCTGTGCTGCGGCGGTACGAGCGACGGCGGCTGTTTTCCGGGTCGGTCAAGGGCGAGCCTTTCCGCCCCTTCAGGATTCAAAACACGGTCCTCCGCCGGAGCGCCGCCGCGCTCAAGGTCTTGTTGATCCTGCTGATCCTGCTTCCTTTCCTGACGATCATCGTCCTGTCGTTCGTGGACTCCGCTTCTTGGATGGTGAACATCTATCCCCAGTCGTTTTCCTTGGACAACTTCATGGCGATATTCGCCAAAAGGCGAAAGTTTGCCCCCTTCCTGAACAGCATTGAAATGTCTGTCCTGGCAGCGAGTTTCTGCCTGTTGGTGGCGGTGCCGTCCGCTTGGATCATCGACAAAACCAAGTTGAAGGTGAAAGGGCTGATCGAATTTCTGGTCATTCTGCCCTGGGCACTGCCGGCCAGCGCCATTGCCATCAACATCATCACGGCGACCAGTTCCCCCACCATCTTTTCCTTCAACACCATCCTGGTGGGCAGCTACATCCTGCTGCCCATGGGGTACTTCATCAAATCCCTCCCCATCGTGGTGAAGGTCGCCCATATTTCCTTTCAGGGGCTGAACCAGACTGTTGTCGAAGCGTCGAAAAGTCTGGGGGCAACAGGGAGCCGGACATTCCATAAAATTATCCTGCCCGTTGTCTATCCTGGCCTCCTGGCGGGATTCCTCTATACCTTAGTGCGCAGCATCGGAGAATATACTGTCTCGGCCTTTCTCTACAACGCATCCAACAAGCCCATGTCCATCGCCATGGTCAACGCTATTTTTGAATATGACATCGGCCTTGCCATGGCATACGGAACGCTGCTCATAGTTTTGACAGTCTGTCTGAGCATAATCATCGACAAAATTTCGCCATTGTTGAAGTAATTGTACAGGGAGTCTCCAGCGTTTGACACCCCCAAAGGGAGGGGGCGAATTCGTCAGGCACGACTCAAGTCAGAGGGCCTCAATCGTGTCCGGTTTAGCTGAAAGAAAAACGTCCAAAATCTCCGGGAATTGTGTTATTCATTGGTACCTAACCAATGAATAACAAAGGAGAATTTGGACGTATCTCACAGTAACGCAATCCTTGCTCAACTGCTATCCCTGATTCCGAGACATGTTTTTACGCAAGTCGAACGCGAGTTTCCGAGCGAACGAAAAGCCCGTGTCTTCAGCCGCTGGAATCAATTTGTCTGCCTTGCATTTATTCATATCGCGGCTCGGCATTCCATGCGCGATGGCTTGCGCAACCTCGCAGTAAACGCAAGAAAGCTTTACCACTTGGGAGCCAAGCCGGTGGCTCGCTCCACCTTTGCCGATGCCAATAGCAATCGTCCGGCAGCGTTCTTTCAGGCCCTGTTCGGCGCGGTGTACAAATAGTGCCAAGCTATTGCTCCCAGCCACAAATTTCGTTTCAAGAACAAACTGTTCAGTCTCGACGCGTCAACTGTCAAACTGAGTCTTGACCAGTTCCCCTGGGCTTCTTTCCGGGAAAACCGGGGAGGGATCAAGCTCCATGCACTCTTGGATCATGACGGCTTTGCCGTCATGGCATGGAGGGCATGGTCATGTTGCTGAAGAGATACCCGCTTTTGCCGTGTCGCTTCTTCCGCCATAGGGGAGGGCGGTTTGCGGTTCGGAGGTCGGGAGCGGATCGGATTTGATATGGCGGCGTGCCCGATAGGGGGCCGTTTTCCGCTATCTGAAAGGGAACGGGCTACAGCGCGTATTGGTATTTGACCGTGATGGCGATGGTCCAGGAGGGGCCTTTGAGGATGGCGGGTCGTTTGACCGTGCCGCTGGCGGATTCGATGGCGCGGCGGGCGGCCGCGTCGAGTTCGGGGGAGCCGGAGGAGTGTTCCATGGCGATGTCCGTGAACGTGTCGTCCGGTTGGATGCGGAATCTGTAGCGGACATTGCCGATCAGGTCGGACACGTCGTTGCCCGGAAGGAACCGGCGACGATCCACGGCGTTGCGGACCTGCGCCAGGAAGCGTTTCAACGCCTGCCGACGAAGCCTCTCGGCCGCCTTCTCGTGCTTCTCGTCCCCCTCTTCGGGGACCGATCCCTGTTCCAGGGCCAGGCCGTTGCTCGGCGAGGCCACGGAAAGGTCGAAGTTGGCGGGGATGATGATCGTTTCGGCCGCCTCGGCCGGGGGGCGGCTCCAATGGAACTGGAGCAGGAACCAGTGCAGGCCCAGCGAGATGGCCAGGCAGGTCCAGATCAGTTGCCGGGCGTTCATTCGCGGGTTCCGTCGGCGTCGTCCCCGTTTCGCGTCCGGGTGGCGATCACCAGGTTGTTGAATCCGGTCTTGCGTACCATGTCCACGATTTTCACGAACCGCTCGACGCGCGCGCCGGGCGCGGATTTCAGCAGGATGTGGTCCGGTTGCAGGGACAGGGGACGGTCGAAGGTGTTCCGCAGCAGGTGGTCCAGGTCGAGCATCGTGACCGGGGCGGTGTCGCAGAGGATGTCGCCGTTTTCCTTCAGCTCGATCTCCATGGACTTGCCGGTGACGGCTTTGGCGGTCTCGGCGGACGGCAGCTCGATATCCACGCCCTTGGCCGTGAACACGGCCGAGATCACGAAGAAGATGAGCAGGATGAAGACGACATCCAGGAGCGGGGTGATGTCCGGCGAGGCCGATCTGGAAGCGCGCCGCGTGAACCGGATCATCGGTCCTGCACCCGCGTTTCCGGTCGGCCGGTCATCAGTCTTGCCGTCCGCTGCATGGCGTAGGCGATCTTGTCGTACTGCCGGCAGAACCATCGGTGGGCCAGCATGGCCGGGATGGCGATGCACAGACCGGCGGCCGTGGTCAGCAGGGCCTGCCAGATGCCGCCCGCCAGCATGGTGATGTCTACGTCGCCCGACGCCGAAAGCCGGGAAAAGGCGTTTATCATGCCGATGACCGTGCCCAGCAGTCCCATGAGCGGGGCCGTGGCCGCGGCGGTCGCCAGGAAATCCAGCCGTTGGTTGAACCGGAAGAGGACGTCGTCTCCGGCCGACTGTATGTCCTGCTCATGGTCCGCGCCGGTGCCCGGGGCAAAACAGGCCCTGAAGAAACCGAGAAACGCCGGGGCCGTCTCCTCGACCGCTTCGAGAGCCGCGTCGCCGCCCTGGGAGCGGAAGGTCTTTTGCAACTCTTTCAGCGCGGCCGCCGAGGGGAAACGGCGGGTGGTGAAGACCACGAACCGTTCGAGAATTACGGCCAGCGCAGCCACGGACAGGGCCAGCAGCGGCCACATCATGAATCCGCCCAGTTGCAGTATGCTCATGCGTCCGCTCCTAGCATTTCTTCGAGAACCGCGAGGTCCATGTCCCTGCCGATGGCCACCAGGAAGCCGTCCTGATCGAAGTCGTCGCCCAGCGGGGAAAGCTCGTGACGGCCGCACACGTATTGGACCACGGCGGGTTGCGGTTCGTTCGACAGGTGGACGATTCCCTTGAGCCGGAAGACGGCGTCCGGCAGCCGGTCCAGGGCCTCCATGAGGCGGTCCCGGTCGAGGGCGGACGGGAATGCGAGGCGGTGCGTCGTGAAGTCCTCGTCGGCGTGGGTGTGGCGCGTCCCGTTCGGCATACAGGGGAGCAGCCCTGCACGCTGTTCGAACGGGTCCGCGTCGTACAGGTAGCCTGGGTTGACCGCTCCGTGCTCCGTCTCCACCAGAACGGCGCGGTTGTTCAGCTCGCGCAGCGTGGAGCGCAGCCGTTCGCGTTCGGCCTCGTCCACCAGGTCGCATTTGTTCAGCAGAATCGTGTCCGCGGCCGCCACCTGGTCCCTGGCGATCTCGTGATCCGAGAGAAGGCCCGGCGCATTTTCGGCGTCCACCAGCGTGGTGATCGAATCCAGGCGCACCAGCGGGCGCAGCGTTTCCAACTCGTTCAGGATGTTGAACGGATTGGCAAGGCCCGTGGATTCCAGGACGATCACCTTGGGGTTGAACCGGGCCTTGAGCTGCTCGATGCCTTTCGAGAGGTTGCCGACCAGGGTGCAGCAGACGCACCCTTCATCCAGCTCGACGATGGATTCGTCGCCTTCCAGCAGCTTGCCGTCCACGCCGGTCTGACCGATTTCGTTCTGGATGATGGCGACCAGTTCGTCGCGGGCCGCGTAATATTCCAGCAGTTGATTGAGAAAGGTCGTTTTGCCCGCGCCGAGGAAGCCGCTGAGCACGATCAGGCCGGGGCGGCTGTCGAAGGCCGGGGCGTACGCCTCGTCGCGGGAGAGTTCGCGCAGGTCGTGGGTTTTCCAGAATAGGGCGTCGTCGAGGGGCGCGGGCAGGGTGTGGCGGTTCTCCATGCCCGCCGTGACGTCGCATCGGGCCAGGGAGAGCGAGGCCAGCGCGGCCAATGTTTCGCGGTCGCCCCAACACAGCAGGTCGGTCACCAGACTGATTCCGTCGTCCAGGGGCGATCTGTTGCCCGCGCAGTCATAGAACAGGCCGTGACCGGGCGTCTTGCTTTGGCCCGCCCTGCACGGTGGCTCTTCCAGGCTCCTGGTTACGGATGCCGCCAGCACCAGGAAGAAGTCCCGGGCTATTTCGTGGGCGGGGAAATTTTCTTCGGCTTCGCCCGGCCAGATGACCCACTTCCCGTCCGGGGTGGCCACGCCGTCTCTGGCGATGCTCAGCTTTCTGTCCAGGGCGCGGCACAGGAGGGTCAGCCCGTCCTCTTCGGGAGCCAGGGAGACCTCCAGGGTGCCCATGCGGAAGGGGGCGGCCCATTCGCCCATGGCCGTGAAGCGCCGCACGGTCTCCAGGTAGTCCGGCTGGGTCGAGGCGAAGCTCGCGGCCAGGGACATGGTTTCGAGCAGGGGTTCTTCCGGCGCGGGGAAATAGTACAGGCCGAGGGTGGCGTGCTGGCCCTGCCCGTCGCGCCGGGCGTCTTCCGCGGCCAGGCCGAACACGCCCGCCCGGGAGCGGATTCTAAGCGTCCAGGCCCGTGGGGCCCTGGGACACACGGCCATGCCCTTCCAGCCCACCAGTCGCTTGAATTCCCTGTAATGGTTGGCCGCCAGCAGGCAGTTGGTCAGCATTTCAGGCAGGTCGACCTGGCGGTTGGCGGCGCGGCGCGCGGGCAGTACTGCGGTAAGTTGCATTGTTGTCCTCCTTATGGGTGGTCCGGCCCGCCAGGGAAGGCGGGCCGGACCGGGTTGGTTGGCCCGCCGAGAAGAGCGGACCGGACCGGGTGGGGTGGGGTGTGATGAGGAGTTAACAACCGAAACTTATCTTGTCTCCATTCCCCAGGTAGTCCTTGGAGGCGGAGCGGAAGCGGGCAGTGCCGCGAACCACGGGATATCCCGCCTCGATGAACTTCTTGGCCGTCAGGTGTCCGGTGCAGTGGTTGCAGCCGATGCGCTCGAAGTCCCACTGGCCCAGGGAGATGACAAGGTCGTCGTACTTGGGGTCCCAGTCTTCGAACGGCGAGATGTGCAGCCCGCCGTAGATGCCGTAGAACCGGTCGTTGTCGTACTTCAGGTTGGCTTGGGCGAAATCGGCGAACTTGAGGATGCCCTGGTGGCAGCAGCCGGAGATGAGGACCAGCCCCTTGCCCTGGATGTTGAAGGCCAGGGAGGTTTCGCCGAACACGCGGTTGATGATGGGCACGTCGAACTTGAGCAGCGCCATGCCCGGGATGATCTGGGTGATGGGCTTGTCCACGATGGTCAGGTCGCCCTTGTAGCCGCTGTCCTTGATGTACTGGAGGCCTTCCTCGTAGAAGCCGTCGTGCACGTAGAGGGGGATGCGGTTGTCGTACTTGACCGTGACCGGCAGGCCCCAGAAGTGATCCCAGTGCTCATGGGAGATGAACAGGGCCTCGATCTGCTGCTCTTCGAGCATCTTGTCGATGCCTTCGCGCTTGAAGCTGTCCTCCATCCACTCGTAGGACCAGCCGGTGTCCAGCAGGTACTTGTGGATGGTGCCGTCCAGGGCCTCGACCTCGATGAGGCAGGAGTATCCGCCCGGATTGTCCGGATGCAGGGCCAGCTTCTTCTGGAGTTCCCAGGCCTTCTTCAGGTCGTTGGGGAGGAGCTCCTTGATGGAGCCGATGCCTTCCTCGTAGGACCCCTTGGCGGAGCCCTTGCCGTTGGCGAAAGGCGCCCAGTTCAGGGTGTACTGGTTGACCAGCAGGCCGCCCGCGGCATGGATGTCGCCGATGAGGTGGGCGTTGTTGAACCAGCTCGTCTCGGAGATGTTGGTCACGCGGACGGACCGACATGCGCCGAAGTCTTCCATCTTTCTTTCCGTCTTCGGAAGGCGGTTGTACGCCGAGGAGGTGTAGGAGTACATGCCCATGCTGGCGAACGCTCCGACGACCAGGCCGGTGGCCGCGCCCTTGACGAAATCACGTCTGCTTATGTTCTTGTTGTCATTGCTCATGATGGTTTCCCGGCTCCTCGCCTAGTTGATGATGGTGAAGTTGGCGCCAATCCAAGGGAGGATGTTGATGATGGCGACATACAGCAGCACACCGACGCACAGTCCGACGGCCAGACCCTTGGCCAGCTTCGAAGTCCAGGTCACGTCGCTGGCGACGACCTCTTCCTTGACCTCTTCAAGCTCCGCGTCGGTCTTGGGCACGGCCTTCCAACCCGGCCAGCCGTCCATGAACCAGACGTTGATGAGGAAGATGTTTATCAACCAGATCATCGGGATCATGGGGAACTGCTGCGGATGGGAGAAGCCCTTCTGGGTTCCCAGGAACAGGTGGGAGGTCTTGTAGTAGACGATGTAGACCAGAACGGCCATGGCGGCGGTCAGCAGGGTGCGGAGGCAGACGTTGACCGGGCGGCTGAACTTGGTCGGCCAGTTGTTGCAGTAGAAGGTCAGGTACAGGGACGGGACGAGCCAGAAGATGGCCATTTCACCCACGTGCAGCCAGCGCCAGTCCGGAGCCATCAGGCGGCGGGTGCCCCGGATGGTTTCACCCCAGACCAGGTCCTGGGCGTAGTACAGGAAGAAGCACAGGGCCACGGCGATGGCGATGATGCCGAAGAAGGAGCTTACGCGGCGCAGGGCGTTGTTCTTGATGAGGTTGAACGGGTAACGTTCCCAGATGGTTTCAAAGAGCCAGACCACCACGGTGCAGCACATGATCCAGGCGATGTGGAAGTTGCCGGAGACGGTGTTGGCGAAGTCTTCCCAGTAGGGCGGACAGATGGCCGTGAACTTTTGCCAGGGGTAGAAGAGGATGGCCATGTGGGAGTGCATGGTCAGGAAGTAGACGATCATGCTCATGAAGAACGTGACCACGGCGATGGTGATGCCCCGCGCGGGCTGTCCCAGCTTCTGCCAGGGCGAGTTCTCGCAGGCCACGACCCAGCTCGGGGAGAGCCAGGAGGCGATGGCGGCGAACATCATGATCGCCTCGGCCGCGTATTCGATGGCATAGAAGTCGGTGATGCCCATGGCTTCGAGCCGCGCCGGGTTGAAATAGGCGATGCCGTAGTTGCCGAGGATCTCGATGAAGAAGCCCTTGATGAGGATGACCATGGCGGCCACGCTGACAAGCGTTAGGACCGCGCCCTTTAACAATGGGTGGGCCTTATTGAGCCAGGACCGCTTGAACGGCCAGAAGTCGAAGATGTAGGCGACCCAGATGAAGAGGATGAGGAGCCAGCGGCAGACCATGTATCCCACGTAGGGGGTGTACATGCGCATGAGGCCGCGCGGGTCCTGGAAAATCCACCAGGTTGCGTAGAAAAATGCGAAGATGATGATCGTATTCACCAGGGCGGGGATTGGCCCGCTCCAGCGCTTTACCAGCTTCCGACTCTCAAGGTAGCTGACACTACTGTTATCCATTGTGCTCTCCTTACCTAATAAGCTGGACGGGGGTGATCAGTCCCCGAACTCCAACTCTGCTCGTTACAGTGTTGTTGAGGGTTCAGATTCCGAAATCAGGGTTTCCAGTTGCCCGGGGGTTAAGGTAGCCGGATCGATCCCCATGGCCATGGCACGGAGGAACAGCTCCTTTTCAGTCGGAGGTGCAGTTACTTCCTCCGGCCGGGAGGTTGCTTGTGGAGCATGTTCCCGTGCCTGGTCACCGAATGGGATCAATCGGCTGAAAAATTCTCTTCGTCTCATTGCGCAACTCCTGCGTGGTGTCTGCGTCGCGGGCTTAGTCCTCGGGAAGCACGAGGCGGTGCAGGGCCTTCATGCATTCTCCGGCAAGTTGCTCGGCGGTGTCCGCTTCACCCTTCTTGAGGGCGTTGAACAGCTCCACGTGGAAGGCGAACAGGGAGTCCACCTGCACTTCGGAAAGGCCGCCGCCGACGGTTTCAAGATTGGTGGAGGCTGCCGCCAGCTCCTTCAGGAGCAGGATCAGGTAGTCGTTGGACGCGATTTCGGCCAGGACGAGGTAGAAGGCGATGTACCTGTTGCCGATGGTCGGCAGGTCGGAGTTGACGATGGCCCTGCCGATGTTGACCGTCGCCTTTTCCAGCCCGGTGATGTCCCTTGCGGAGAGCTTGGAGGTCTGCGAGCGGACCAGTCCCGGCGCCACGAGGGCCAGGGTGTCCACGATCTGGCGGAAGGCCGCCGTGCTCTTTCGGGCGCGGAGCATCTCCCAGTTGAGGCGTCCTTCCATGCTCTTCAGGTAGCAGCCGCTCTTCTGGCGGATTTCGAGGTAGCCCATGGATTCAAGATGGCAGAGCGCCTCGCGCACGGTGTTGCGGCTCGTCTCGAACAATTCGGCCAGCCGCCGTTCGCCGGGCAGCTTGTCTCCAACCGAGAAACTTCCGTCTTGGAGCATGGCCAGCATCTTTCGACATATGATAGGACGTTGTGAATTTGTCATATCTGGTCCAACCAGTTTGAAGTTTGTTCTTTGTTCATGCCTTTGATTCACCTTTAAGGGGCAGAAAAGAAACCTGGCAAGTGAAAAAGTGAAAAAAAGCACAAATCTGGTTGGACCAGATCAACCATTTTTGACTTCATAAAATGGAATACAAGCGCAGACGACTGTAATTAAATGAATAATTTACTGGTGGGACCAGAGGAAGGACGTGACGAACCAGCCGTTTTTTTGAAACGGCTGTGAGACGTCAGGGGTGGAAATCGTTCAGGTGGTTGGGCCAGAATCAGCGTTTTTTGGCCAGGCAGCGTTCCAGATTGGTGATGAAATCGTCATGCAGTTCCCGCAGGGGCGCTTCGAAGTCCGGGTCATAGCTGTCCGGCTGGGTCGAGCAGAAGATCAGCACATAGGCCAGCTCGTCCTCGGGGAAAAATGGCTGGGCGTAGTACGAGCGGATGCCTCGTGGGATGAACAGGGCCCAGTCGATGGCCTTGATGCTCTTGGAGGTGTCCGCGACCGTGTGGTTGGCCTGCTTGAAGCGCACGATGCTCTCCGCGATGGAGCCTTCGTACGGATGCTCGAAATCCTCGGGGTCGCGGTCGAACGGCTCGCCCACACCGGTGACCGCCACGTAGTTTTCGCGGATGAAGATGCGCGAAAGCAGCAGTGCGCTGGTCGGCGCTCCTTCGGGCAACGCCTTGAGCATGGTCTTGAGCAGGGCCCTCACCGAGGTGCAGCGTTTCATGGACGACCTGGAGAATTTGGCCGAAACGGTTTCGTTCCGTTTTACGGGCACCCCCCGGCAGGCGGTGCAGCTATTGTGGTGGGAGAGCGATACCCACAGGAGGTTTTCCTCCTGCATGGAGATGGCCTGGATGCGCGTGGAGCAGACATGGCTCTTGCCCTGCGAATCGGTGATTCGCAGCTCGCCGTTCCAGTGATCCGAGAAAATGAGCCCCTCGTACACATGGTAGAGTTCGGTGTCGGGGTTGTCGCGGAACAGGTCCTGGAGCGTGACTTTGGCCAGCGCCTTTTCATCATAGCCCAGGAGCTGCTTGGCGGCGCTGTTGGCGAGATGGACGGTCCGGTCCACGAAACGGACGAGCAGCACCGGGTCGTCCACCATGTCGATCTTGGTCGACAGCTTGAGGTTTTCCTCCGAGTTGAGGATGGCTTCCGCGTGGGCCGAGATATCCAGGAGAATCCCGATGGAGCACCGCTGGTGAACCGGGTCGGGCATGGCCATGAGCTTGAACCATTTGATCTCTCCGGCCTGCGTGGTCACCCGGAAGGAAAGGGCCGTCCGTCCCCGGCGGCGGATCAACTGATGGCAGTGCCGGAATCGCTCCCTGTCCTCGGGGACAATGACTTCCTGGGGAATCTGCGGATTCTGGAGGATGGCCCGGATTCGTTCCCCCTCGGGAGAGGCCGCGTACTTGTTCAGGAACATGATCTCGTTGTTCACCACATCGATACGCCAGACGATGCCGGGCAGCATTTCAAGATAATTGGCGAGGAGCTTTTCCTCGGGGAAGTGGTCCGACTTTGAAACTGTATCCAACATGAATGTCCTTTATGCCGGTGCGTAATTGGGGTGAATGACAGGTATGGTCTTAACGTGAATTGAGAACGGTTGGCAAATAGGGAATGTCTGGTCCGACCAAATTCCGGGCGGTATTCAAACGGGTTTTCCCCGGCGCGGCCGACCCGGCGCGCTTCTATATCCTGAGCGCCCCGGCCCACACTTCCTACCCGACCACGCACATCGTCTTTGCGGACGCCGAGCCCGTCACCCCGGGCGAGATGGAGAACAGCAACAGGCGCACCATCCGGAAGTACATACACCCGGGCGGCGTGCACAGTTGCCAATTGGTCATGGGCATGACCACCCTGGATACCGGCTCGGGCTCGAATTCATCGAGCTTTCCAGCTCCTTTCTGAACAGCCTGGAGCTCAAGACCGAGGCCCAGCCGTTCCTGAATCAGTTGTCCCGGCAGACGGGCCAGACCGTGTTCATGGCCATTTTGCAGGACGGCGACGTGGTCTACATCGACAAGGTCGAATCCTTCAACAGTCTCAGGCGATACAAGATCATCGGCAAGCGTATGCCGCTGTACGCCACCTCCCTGGGTAAATCCCTGCTCACCGGCCTGACCGACGTGGAGATCGCCGCGCTTTACGAGAACCGCGAGTTCGAGAAGATCACGCCGCACACCATCGACAGCCTCCGCGGTCTGCTCCGGGAAGTGGAGCTGACCCGCAGGCGGGGCTGGGCGCACGACAACCAGGAAAACGAGGTGGGCACCATGTGTGTGGGCGCGCCGGTCTACGACTACCGCAGTACCGTGGTGGCGGCGGTTAGCGTGGCCTGGGAAATGGAAGGGCAGCCGAACGTCGATATCGAACGTGTGGCGGGGTTGGTCGTGGAAGCGACCCAGGGGATTTCCGGGCGCATGGGGTACCGCCTGAATATCGGCCGGTTGAGGTCGTAGAGCCGCCTGGCCGCGAACCCGAAAAAACGGGGGCTGGTATGAATGAGGTGTTGAAACGCATCCGTGAAGTCGGGATTGCGCCCGTGGTGGCCCTGCCCTCGGCCGATGACGCCGTTCCCATGGCCCGGGCCTTGCTCGACGGGGGACTGCCCGCCGCCAAGTTCTTTCCGGCGGAATCCATGGGCGGGCTGAAGATGCTCAAAGGGCTGGCCGCGCCGTTTCCGCCCATGGAGTTCATGGTCACCGGGGGGCTCTCCCTGGCCAACATGGGGGCCTATCTCGCCTGGGACAGGGTGCTGGCCGTGGGCGGGAGCTGGATGGTCGAAAAGAACCTTGTCGCCGCCGGAGGGTTTGACGAGATCGCCGCACTGGCCGAGGAGGCTGTCCGCGAAGCGCGAAACTACCGCGAATAAGTGATTTCCGCCTCACGAAGAGGCTCCCCATCGGTTGAGCATACCTCAAGTATTACGCGCTGTTTCGTACGCCTTTGACCGGGGCTCCCCGCCGAGGTCCCGCGTCATTTCACGCCGCCTGCACCCGCCGTTTCCCCCCTTTCCGCCTTTTTCTCGGAATTATTGCCGGAATTTACCGAAATCGCTTCTCAATTTGACGATTTGTTTAGTATGCGGTTCCCTGTTGCGAGTTGAAGGGAATAAAGTGGAGACCGTTCGTCTGCGGCATAGGGGCCGCAGTCCCGGAGGGCGGCGCGCGCCCGGCGGTTCCCGATCCGTGTTCGGCCGGAGCGCGACGGTTCGTCCCCGCCGGTCCGGCCACGGGAAAACGGTCTCCCGCAATGTGGTTTTACGAGTAAGGGTATGTTGCGATGTTGAAAAATGCGAGAAGGTACTCGGATTCTCTGGCGTGGAATCTGGTTTTGCTCCTTGTGGGCGGTTTCCTCTACGTGCTGGGATACAACGGGGCGGCGGCCCATCACGGTTTCGTGCCCGGCGGCTCTTACGGTTTCGCGGTCGTGCTGGAGCGGATTCTTCCCGTGCTGAGGCTTGAGGATTGGTATTTCCTGATTAACGTGCCGCTGTTCGTGATCGCGTGGAAGGGCGTTTCCAGACGGTTCTTTTTATTGAATTTCATCACAATGGCGTGCATCACGATGATGACGTCATATATCCAGTTGGATCTGGGGGTCCAAAACGAATTGTACGCGGCCATCGTATCCGGGGCGATCATGGGCGCGGGGAGCGGCATGATCTTCCGCACCTATGGCGGTGGCGGCGGCGTTGACGTGTTGGCGGTCATCCTCAACCAACGGTACGGGGTCCGCATCGGCGTGTTCTTCTTTTTCATCAACGCGGCGGTCATGATGTCCGCCCTGAGCCGGTACACGTTGGACAAACTCATAGCCTCCATGGTGATGATATTCATCAGCTCGGTGGTCACGGAGTACGTTCTGTCGCTGTTCAACCAGCGCAAGGCCGTTCGCATCGTCACCAAGAAGACGGACGAGCTGCTCGCGATCATGGTCGAGCGCAAGTATCACGCCACGATCTTCGACGGGTGCGGCGGCTATACGAAAAGGCCGGTGAGCATGATATTCACCATCACGGACAACATACGTTTGCGCTCCCTGGAGCAGATCGTTTTCGACAACGATCCAGAGGCCATTTTCGTGGTGGAAAACACTTTCAGCGTGTTCGGCGGCACGTTTTCGAAGAGAAAGGTTTATTGATCCCGGAAGGGCCGCTCGATCGACGGACCGGGGAATGCGCCCGGCCCGGGAAGGGGCCCGCCAGCCGTGCCGGAATGCCCTTCACGGAGGCCGCTTCCCCGGTGGGGCCGGTTTTTTCAATAATTGCCTGTTCCGACAGGCGTGTGCTAATGGCGGGACATGGGAGTAGAGCGGCCGACCCGGCCGCGTGCGAATCCGGCGGATAGGCCCGCCGGAGGGAACGCTTCCCCGAACGCAACCACGGCGACGGTCCCGAGAGCATGACGAGCACCGACCTGGTTTCACCGGGCCTCAACGTCCTCATCGTTGACGACGAGGCCAACATCCGCAAGACCATGTCCTACTGCCTGACGGCGGAAGGGCACACGGTCTCGGCCGTGGGCAACCCGGCCGACGCCCTTGGGGAAATCCGTCGCAAGGCGTTCGACCTGGCCTTTGTCGACCTCAGGCTGGGGGCGGATGACGGCATGGAGCTGATTCCCCTGCTGGCTTCAGAGTCCCCCTGGACCAAGATCGTCGTCATCACCGGCTATGCCTCCATCGAGAGCGTGGTCGAGGCCATGCAGCGCGGTGCGACGGACTACATCGTCAAACCGTTTTCCACGAACCAACTCAAGATCATATCCCGCCGTGTGGGCCGCGTCCGCGAACTGGAGAATCAGGTGGCGTCCCTCAAGGAGGGCCTGGAACGCCTCGGCCCGGAAGAGCGTCTCCAGAGTGCCTGCGCGGGAATGCAGCGGGCGATCGAGACGGCAAAAAAGGCCGCCTCGTCCGAGGCGATCGTACTGATCCTCGGCGAGAGCGGGGTCGGCAAAACGGTCTTCGCCCGGGCCATCCACCACTGGAGCCGCCGATCCTCGCGGCCCATGGCGGTTGTTTCGTGCCCGGCCCTGCCGCAAACCCTGCTGGAAAGCGAGCTGTTCGGATACGCCAAGGGGGCGTTCACCGGGGCCGTGCGGGATTATCCGGGGCGCATCGCCGCTTGCGAAGGCGGCACGCTCTTTCTGGACGAGATAGCCGACATCGCGGCTTCGGCCCAGGCCAAGCTGCTCCGGTTCATTCAGGACAAGGAATTCGAGCGGCTGGGCGAATCGGTGTCCCGCCGCGCCGACGTGCGCATCGTCGCCGCCACCAACGCCGACCTGGAGCGGCTGGTCGAGGAGGGACGGTTCCGGGAAGACCTCTATTACCGGCTCAACGTCATCAGTCTGACCGTGCCCCCGCTGCGCGAACGGCGTGAGGACATCCCGGGCATGGCCAACGATTTCCTGGCCCACTTCGCCAAGGTCAACCACAAGACAATCACCGGCTTCACCGAACAGGCCGAGCAGGCCCTCATGGATCATGCCTGGCCGGGCAATGTCCGCGAACTGCGCAACGTCGTGGAGCGGGCCGTGATCCTGGGCGTAGGCGAATCCATCGGGGTCGGCGACCTGTTCGACGGCGCACCCAATCCCGCCACGGCCGTTTCGCTGGGCGACCTCGTCCCCCTGGCCACCATGGAGGAGCAGCACATCCGTCGCGTGCTGGCCAAGACCTCATCCCTTCAGGAGGCCGCCGACATCCTCGGTATCGACCAGACCACGCTCTGGCGGCGGCGCAAGGCATACGGCATCTAGGATGTTTCGCATTGCATTTTGCAATGTTTCATTGTGCCGACCTTGCAGATATCAAGGTCGGCTCTTTTTTCTTTTAGTTCAACAGACTGAAATAACGGAATAAAATTGTTGGCACCGGCCTTGCTTTCAGAAAAGCGCACTTAAAAGCGATGGAGAGCGGCAGGCAATGACGTTGAAGAAAAAAATATTGATCGGATATGGGGTGATGTTTGCGCTGTTGGCGTTGGCGGTCGCCTGGTCCGTCACCAACCTGGTTTCCCTGGGCAAGGCCTCGGACGCCATTCTGAGCGAGAACTATCGAAGCATCCTGGCCGCGGAGAACATGATCGACGCGCTGGAACGTCAGGACAGCGGCATCTTGCTCCTTTTCCTGGGCGATGAGGAGAAGGGCGTGTCCCAGTTCCGCGACAACGAGGCCGTTTTTCTGGAGTGGTTCGCCCGGGCGCGGGACAATGTGACCATTCCCGGCGAAGCGGAGCTGGTCCAGACCCTTCAGACAGACTATTCCTCCTACAGGCGGCAGTTTTCCATACTGACCGACCGCCGTTCCGCGCAGGACGGGCTCGCCGTCCTTTCGCAGTCCACCTATCAAAACATCCTTCATCCCCTGTTTTCCAAGGTCCGCGCGGACTGCGTGAATCTGCGCCGCCTCAACGAGGAGACCATGTACGCGGCCAGTCTCAAGGCCGGGCGGATGGCCGGGCGGGCGTTCTGGTCCACCGTGCTGGTGGCTGCGGCGGCCATGGCGGCCGCGCTCGTCTTCAGCCTCATGCTCTCGGAGCGCATCTCCAGCCCCCTGCGTCGTTTTGTGGAGGCGGCCCGGCATATTTCGGCCGGGGATTATACCGTCAAGGTGCCGGTGGAGAGCGGGGACGAGCTCGGCTTGCTGGCGGAGGAATTCAACAAGATGGCCGTCCGGCTTGGACGGTTCCATGAAATGAACATCGACGAGATCATCGCGGAGAAGAACAAGGGCGAAGCCCTGTTGGCGAGCATCGAGGACGGCCTCGTGGTCTTCGACACGGGCCTGCGGGCGACGAGCCTCAACGCGGCCGCCCGCAGGATGCTCGGGCTGGGCTATTCCGGGACCGGAAACGCGCCGCCCTGCGCGGACATCATTCCCGACGCCCGGGTCTGCGACCTGGTGCGCAAGGCCGTTGAAACGGGGCGGGTGCCCGATGTGCCCGACGAGCGGCGCATCGTCTCCCTCGGCGAGGGGGAGCTGGCCAGGCACTACCTGTATTCCGTGACCGTCATCCGGGGCCGGGAGACCGCGCATTCCGGCGTGGTGCTGCTGCTGCGCGACGTCACGCGCATGAAGGAGGTCGAGCGGCTGAAGAACGAGTTCGTCATGGCCGCTTCCCACGAGCTGCGGACTCCCCTGACCAGCCTGGGCATGAGCGTTGACCTGCTCCTTGAGCACGTCGCGAGGAAGCTGGAGGAAAAGGATCAGGATCTGTTGCGTGCCGCCCACGAGGAGGTGCAGCGCATGAAGGCCCTGGTCAGCGACCTGCTTGACCTTTCCCGTATCGAGGCCGGGAGAATCGAACTGGAGTTCGACAAGGTCCCGGTTTTCACCCTGTTCGAGCATGTACAGGCGGTCTTCAAGGGACAGATGGAGCGGAAGTCGGTTCATCTCGGCCTGGACGCGCCCGAGGTCAGCGTCCGTGCCGACGCGAACAAGATAGCCTGGGTGTTGAGCAATCTGGTGTCCAATGCCCTGCGGTATGTGAACGAAGGGGGAAACATCGCCCTTTCGGCCGTCAGGGCCGGTTCTTTCGTCCACTTGACCGTGAAGGACGATGGCCCGGGGATTCCCCCGGAGTATCAGACGAAGATATTTCAGAAGTTCGTACAGGTGAAGGGGCAGGCCGCCGGCGGCAGCGGGTTGGGCCTGGCCATCTGCAAGGAGATAGTCCGCGCCCACGGCGGCTCCATCTGGGTCGAGTCCGCAAAGGGCGGAGGAAGCGCCTTCACCTTTACCCTGCCTCTGGCGCAATAGGAGATAACCATGAACGATTTGCCGATTCTCATAGTGGATGACGAAAAGAACATCCGAATGACCATGAGCCAGTCCCTCGAATCCCTGGGGCGTCCCGTGCAAACGGCCGTGAACGGGGAGGAAGCCCTTTCCATGCTTCGGGCCGAACCCTTCGGGCTGGTCTTTCTGGACCTGAAGATGCCCGGCCTGGACGGTATGGAGGTCCTCCGCATCATCCGGCGGGAGTGGCCGAAGCTGCGGGTCATCATTATCACGGCCCACGGCACCATCGATTCCGCCGTGGAGGCCCTGAAGCTCGGCGCGGTGGATTTCGTGCAGAAGCCGTTTTCCCCGGTCGAGATACGGGACATGGCCAAGCTCGTCATCGACCGGGAGGCCCTCGATGAGGAAGAGGTCTCCGAGTACGGCTCGCTGATCGAGCTGGCCAAGCGGCACATCTCGGATGGCCTGTTCCCTGCGGCCGGGAAGGTGGTGAAAAAGGCGATCGCCGAGGACCCGAGCCACCCCGAGGCGTACAACCTGCTGGGCGCGCTGTGCGAAATCGAAGGCGATCACCTGGAGGCGGTCAAGTTCTACCACGCCGCCATGGACATTGACCCGACCTACAAGACCGCCTGGTCGAACCTGGAGCGTATCACCTCCTGGAGCAAGTACGGCTCGATCGACCTCGGTCCGGACGCGGCGGACGGCGAGAAGACAAAGGGGGAGCCGGACGATGGCGAATAACAGCTTCATCGTGATCGTGGGCTGCGGACGCGTCGGCTCGCACCTCGCCAACAAGTTGAGCGGCGAGGGCAATTCGCTGGTGGTCATCGACATCAACGAGTCGACCTTCGACAACCTGACCGCCGAGTTCAGCGGGTTCCGGCTGATCGGAGACGCCACCCAGGTGGGGCTGCTCCGGGAAGCCAAGCTTCATCGGGCCGATACGCTGATCGCCACGACGCACGACGACAACGTCAATCTGATGGTCGCCCAGGTGGCCAGGAATATGTTCAAGACGCCCCTCGTCATGGCCAGGGTCTTCGACCCCAGGCGGGAGCAGGTATACAAGCGCCTAGGCATCAGGACGATCTGTCCCACGTCCGTGGCCGCGTCCCTGTTTCTGGATATTCTCGAAGGGGAAGCCGTACGGCGGGAGGAGCCGACCGCATGAGAGTGATAATCGTGGGGGGCGGCAAGGCCCTGTATTTTCTCGGCCGCAACTTCGCATCCAAGGGATACGAGGCGGCCATCGTCAACAAGGACCCCGGAGAGTGCCGCCGGTTGGCGCGGGACCTGTCCGTCGAGATCATCTGCGGCGACGGGAGCGACGAGCATGTGCTGGAGCAGGCCGGGGCCAGACGGGCCGACGCGGTGCTCGCCATCACCCCGAGGGATCAGGACAATCTGGTCATATGCCAACTGGCGTCCCTCCAGTTCGGGGTGCCGCGCACCGTGGCCCTGGCCAACGACCCGGACAACGTCGAGGTGTTCGAGGCGCTCGGCGTGTCGGCCTTTTCCACCACGAACATCGTGGGGAGCCTGATCGAGCAGCACGCCGCCCTTGAGGAGATCACGAACCTGCTCCCCGTGGGCGAGGGCCGGGTCAACGTCACGGAGATCGTCCTTTCCTCGGACGCCCCGGTGGTGGACAGGCCGCTCAAGGACATCCGCCTTCCCGAGAACACCCTGGTCGCCGTGGTCATACGCGGCGGCGACCCCCTGGTGCCGCGCGGCGACAGCGTGCTCAGGGGCGGCGACACCGTGGTCCTGATAACCCTGCCCGAAAATCACGGTGCGGCCCTGAAGGCGCTTACGGGCGAGGGGAGGTAGGCCGTCCGTGAGGGAAAGAGAATATCTGAAGCAGAGGTATGCGGCGATCCTCGGTTCCGTGGGGCTGGTCTGCATCCTCTGCGGCGCGGCCATGCTCGCTCCGCTGCTCGCGCTGTTCGCGTGGCCCGGGGAGTCCGTCAACGCCACCGCCTATGTCGCACCCGCAATGGTGCTGCTCGCGCTCGGAATCCTGTTGCAGGCATTCCGCCGCCGCACCGCGTCCGTGTCCCTGTCCGTGCAGGAGGGGGGCGTGATAGTGTGTCTGAGCTGGCTGCTGGTGGTTTTGTTTTCCGCATGGCCTTTCATCGCCACGGAAGGGCTCGACTTCTCCCAGGCCATCTTCGAGTCCATGAGCGGCTGGACCACCACCGGGCTGTCGGTGGTGGACGTGGAAAAGGCGGCCCGCATCACCCTGCTGTGGCGCAGCGTCATTCAGTTGCTCGGCGGCGCGGGGCTGGCGATTATCATGATGTCGGCCATCCTCGGTCCTTCCGGGGTGGGCGTGTCGAGCGCGGAAGGGCGTGGCGATCAGCTTGTTCCCAACGTCAAACGTTCCGCGCGGATCGTCATGGCCATGTACGCCTGTTATGCGGCGGCCGGGACCATTGCGTACCGGGTGGTGGGCATGACTTGGTTTGACGCCTTGAACCATTCCTTTGCCGCGGTCTCCACCGGCGGATTTTCCACGCGGCCGGACAGCATCGGATACTGGAATTCACCGGCGGTCGAGGCCGTGTCGATTCCGTTGATGATCCTCGGCAATCTGAGCTTTGTGACCGCCTGGTTCCTGTGGCGCGGCAGGCTGCGCGCCGTGTCCCGGAACGGCGAGGTGCGTCTCTTTACGCTGCTTGCGCCGCTGGCCGCCGCCGCGCTGTTCTTCCTCACCTGCGCGTCCCTTTATCCGCAACTGGGCAAGTCCTTGCGCGTGGCCGTGTTCGAGGCCGTGTCGGCCCTGACCACCACGGGCTTTTCCACGGTGGGCTACAACGATTGGAACGGGGTCGGGGTGGCGATCATGATCGGGCTGATGCTCGTCGGCGGCGGGACCTGCTCCACTGCCGGGGGCATCAAGCAGTTCCGCGTCCATCTCCTCTGGCGCGCCCTGACTCTGGAAATCCGGCGGCTGGTGGCCCCGCGCGGGGTGGTCCGGGAAAGCGCCCTGTGGGAAGGGGAGCGCAAGGTGTTTCTGAACGACGCCCAGGTGCGGCAGACGGCGGTGTTCGTCTTCCTGTACCTGCTGCTTTTCGCGCTCGGCGTGCTGTTGCTCTGCGCGGGCGGCTACGATCTGCAAAGCTCCCTGTTCGAGTTCGCCTCGGCCCTGGGAACGGTCGGGTTGAGCATCGGCGTGACGTCGCCGGACATGCCGAGGGCCGCGCTGTGGGCCGAGAGCCTGGCCATGTTCCTGGGCCGCCTGGAGTTCCTCGTGGTTGTCGCCAGCCTGTTCAAGCTGGGCGGCGACGCGCGAAACTACCTGACGAGCCGGGGCGGCGGGATGCGGCGCGGGTAGGCCGCGCGCGGGCCGCCGCCAGCCCGTTTCGGCTTTTCGCTACGCGCTGATGCCCAGCTCCTTCAGCTTCTTCCAGAGGACCTTCCGGCTGATGCCCAGCAGGCCCGCGGCGAGCTGCTTCCGGTTCCCGGTCTGCTCAAGGGCCTCGACGATTCGCTTCCTTTCGTATTCGCGGACGCCTTCCTCAAGGCTGGGCGGCTTTCCTGGCTGGCTGTCCAATTCCTCGCCGAGGACCCGCTGGGGCAGATGGCCCAGGCGGACCACGCCGTCCTGCGCCAGGAGTACGGAACGCTCCATGATGTTGCGAAGCTCGCGGATGTTTCCGGGGAAGTCGTAGACCATCAGCGCGGCCTGGGCTTCCGGCGACAGGAGGGTGCCTTCCTTCCTGTGCTTGTCGGCGTAGAGGCGGAGGAAGTGCTGCATCAGCTTGATCTTGTCGTCGCCCCTTTCCCGTAGGGGAGGCAGGTTTATGGGGACCACGTTGATGCGGTAGTAGAGGTCCTCGCGGAAGGAGCCTTCCTCCAGCGCCTTGTCGATGTCCTTGGCAGTGGCGAAAATGGTCCGCACGTCGACCTTGATGGGCGTGTTGCCGCCCACGCGGGTGATCTCGCCGTCTTCGAGGACCCTGAGCAGTTTCACCTGGAGGGCCAAGGGCATGTCGCCGACTTCGTCGAAGAAGAAGGTCCCCTGGTTGGCCGCCTCGAATTTGCCGATGCGCCGCTTGTGTGCCCCGGTGAACGCGCCTTTTTCGTGCCCGAACAGCTCAGATTCGAGGAGCTGTTCCGGCAGGGCCGAGCAGTTGACCTTGATGAAAGGCTTGCCGCTTCGGGAGCTCATGGTGTGCAGGGCGTTGGCGACCAGCTCCTTGCCGGTCCCGCTGGGGCCGAGGACGAGGACCGGAGTGCAGGCGTCCGCGACGGCCCGGATGCGCTCGAACACGGGCTGCATGGCCTGGCCGCCGATCATGGCGTCCAGCCCGGCGCTTGTCTTCAGGCGGGTGTTCTCCAGCCTGAGGTCGTGGTAGTTGAAATACCGTTCCACCGCGATGAGCAGCCCCTCGTTGGAAAACGGCTTGCAGAGGAAGTCGAACGCCCCGTGACGCATGGCGCTGACGGCCAGTTCGATTTCCGGGAAGGCCGTGATGAGCATGGTGCCGGTGCTCGGGTGGAGTTCCTTGACCTTGTCGATCAGCTCCAGCCCGGAGATGCCCGGAAGGCGCATGTCCGTGATGAGCAGGTCGAAGCTGGCCGCTCCCATGGCTTGGAGCGCGCTGTCCGCGTCTTCAAAGCTCTCCACCAGGTAGCTCTCGGCGGAGAGGGTGTGTTGCATTCCGATGCGGATGGACAGTTCGTCTTCCACCAGAATGATGCTCTTGCTCATGTATCCTTCCTCGCGCGAGGCAGGCGGATGGAGAACACGCTGCCGGTCTCGTCGGACCGCAGCAGTTCGAGCCTGCCCGAGTGTTGTTCTATGAGGGACTTGGAGAGCGCCAGGCCGAGCCCGGTCCCCTCTTCGTTCTTGGTGGTGTAGAAGGGCACGAAGATCTTGTCCCTGATCGCCTCGGGGATGCCTCCGCCGGAGTCGGAGACGAGGATGACCATGTCCTCGCCGTCCATGGCCCCTTCCACCCTTATTTCGCCGCCTTCCGGCATGGCCTGGACCGCGTTGACGAGCAGGTTGACCAGCACCTGCTGTATTTTCGTGTTGTCGACGGGGGTGGCCGGGAGGCCGTCGGGCATGTCCACGCGTATCTCCACGCGCCGCTTCCGGCTGTAGAGCTCCAGCAGGGAGACGCATTTCCGGACCACGTCCCGCATGTCCGTCAGTTGGACGTTCATGGAGGATTGGCGGGAATAGTCCAAGAGGTCGCCCATGATTTTCCTGATCCGCGAGAGCCCGGAATTGATGACTTCGATGTGCTGTTCGCGCTCCTGCTCGTCGAGTTTGCCCTTGAGCAGGTTGTTGAAGCAGAGCATGACGCCGCCCAGCGGGTTGTTCACCTCGTGGGCGATGCTCGCGGTGAGCTGGCCGATAGTCGCCATCTTCTCCGTGTGAAACATCTTTTCCTTGGTCCTGGCCCGCGTCTGCTCCTCGTTGCGCAGCCGCGTTATCATCCATTCGAAGCTCCGCTGCAACTGGCCTATCTCGTCACCCCTGGGCGGGAGGCTCGGGAAGGGCTTGGAAAAATCCTCGTTCACGGTGAACCGTTCCATGGCGTCGGACAGACTGTGCAAGGACTTGACCAGATACTCCACCGCGATTCCCACGGCCAGGAGGGAGAAGAGAATCCATGTCACGGAAATGGTGATGATGTCGTTTCGGGAGGAAATCCTGGCCCGTTCGATGTCCTCCATGGAGAAGGTGAGGCTGCACCATCCCCAGTTTTTCGACTCGATGGACAGGGGGATCGTCACGGCGAGCAGCGCGTCGGCTCCCTGTCCGATCTCGCGAATATCCTCGCCCGGACCGGCCGGGGGCGCGTAGGCATCACCGCCTGAGGCACCGGTTTCCCGCTTCACCACCGTGCGGCCGTGCTTGTCGAGGACCCGGAAGGCCAGGATGCGGGGGTCGGTCCGCATGACGTCGTCCACGTAATAGGAAATGTAGTCGACCATGTCGTTCTCGTCGAGCATGTCGAGCTCTTCGAAGATGAACGTGTTGGTGAAGAGAATGGCCGACGCCCTGGCCAGGGACATGGCCTGTTGTCTCGCCCTGTTCACGAGCAGGGTCTGCTCGTCCTTGAGCATGTAGTGCGCGGTGGTGGTGATCGCGCCGATGATGCACAGCAGCACAATGCCGATGAACCTGAACCGCAGCCCGGGAGTATACATGGCGGCTACCTCCGGTACCCGAACCGGGCCGCGCAGTTCCGCATCTCGCGGATCGGGTCGTAGTCGGCGTCCGAGACAGGCGCGAAGCCGTTTCGGAGCAGGGGGCTCCATTTGGCGGACCGCGCCCGGATGTCCGGGGAGGCGTAGTCCATGTCGAGCAGGGTGCGTTTCAGACGGTCGATTTCGGGGATGTTCCCCCGGCGGGCGGCCAATACGAATCCCGGGTGAGGCTCGGTCACGGCCAGGACCTTGAGTCCATCCCCGGCGAACTCGCGGAATGTGGATTCCGAGACGGCCCCGGCGTCGTATGCGCCGCGAAGCACCGACCGGATTACCGCGTCGTGGGTGCGCAGGTTCTTCGTTTCCCCGAAGTCCTGCTTGGCGATGCCGCGATTCCCGAGATGGCAGAGGGGATGCAGGTAGCCCGCCGTGGAGTGGAGCGAGGCGAAGGCGAAGGATTTTCCCTTGAGATCGGCGAGGACGTTGAGGTCGCTCCTGCCCTTGACGGTGAAGATGACGGTTCGGCTCGTTGGCGTGTGGTCCCTGGAGAGTACCGCGCACAGGGGCGTGACGTCGGCCGAAGATTCTCTGGCTTCAACATAGGAAAGCCCGCCGAGGATGGCGATGTCGATTTTGCCGTTCAGGAGGTCGGCGATGATGGACGCGTAATCCTTGGCCAGCTCCAGCTCGACGGGGATGCCGCTCAGTCCGGTGATGTAGTCGGTGAACGGCAGGTACTGCCGGTACATCATCAACGGATGGTTGAGTGTGATGACGCCCAGCCTGAGCGGGGGCTGGGGCGTCTGCGCGGCGAGGGCCGGGGCGGACAGGACCGCCAGAATGAGTATGAGGAATCGTATGATGCCGGACATTGCTCCCTTTGTCCCGTTGCCGTCAGAGCACCTGCATGACTTCGCAGGACGCCTTTCGGCTCAGGCAGCGGACCAGGCTGAAGGGGTTGTGCCTCCGTTTCCTGCCTCCCACCACCAGAAGTTGCGACTTGACGTGCCGGATGTGCTTGAGGATGCAATATAAGGGAGACTTCCACTCGATGTACAGCCGATAATTGATGTTCATGGATTCGGCCTTTCCCGTGATCCGGGCCAGGCGGCGTTCGACTTCGGGCCGTTCCACCTTCTGCGAGTAGGCGATGAAGTCCCGCCGGTCTCCCTCGGTGGCCAGGGAATCGATCATTCCGTAGTGGGAAAGGTTGTCCTCGACGACGTGGATGATGTCCAGGGAGGTCCTGTTGAGCGCGCAGTATTTGAGGGCGTAGTCTTCCGCGCGCATGCAGTGGGCTTCGCCGGTCGTTGCGAGAAGGATGCTGTCCATGTGTGCCTCCGATGATGAGTCCGGGACCGCGCCGACAACGGCGCGGTCCCGGCGATCCGTGTTGCCTCAGCCGTTGATCGCGATGGCGATTAACACAAGCCCGATCCCGAGAAGGCAAACCATCAGGTCCTGCTTGCGGCTGGAGGAAAGTCGCTTGATGTACTTGGTCATGGTGTACGTCCTTTTGTGGTTAGTTGATGAAATACAGCACGGCGATCAGCGCGAGGCCCGCCTTGAGCGACGCCACGGTGAAGCCTACGACGATTCCGGTCAGGCCCGCGGCCTTGAGGTCTGACAGGCGGGTGGTCAGGCCGATGCTGGCGAAGCCGAGGAGAAACGCCCATTCCATGAACACCTTGGCCGTCTTTGCGGCCGGGGCGGAGATCATTCCGGCGGTGTTCATGAGCACGATGGCGAGGAAGCCGAGCACGAACACCGGGAACTTGGAGACGATGATCTGCCACTTGTTGATGGATTCGCGCGAGGTGGTGGTTTCGCGCTGGCACGCCAAGATGGTCAGCATCAGGACCACGAAGGGCAGGAACAGGACGCGGCCGATGTTGTACACACCCGCGACCACGCCCGCTCCGTCGCTGAAGCCGAAACCGGCGGCGAGGACTTGGGCGGAGTTGATGATGCCCACGCCCGCAAACGCGCCGTACTGGGCGTCGCTGAGTTCCAGCATCCGGCCCAGGGGCGGAAAGACCACCAGGGCGAGCAGGCCGAACATGAGGACCACGGCGATGGAGTAGGCCATCTCCTCCTTCTTCGCGTTGACGGCGGGCGACACGGCGATGGTCGCGGAAACGCCGCACACGGACAGGCCTGCGGCCAGACATGCGCTGAGCGAGGGGGACACGTTCAGCTTCTTGCCGATCCACATGAGCAGAATGGCCGAGCCGAACAGGAAGGCGAAGATCAGGCCGAGGGCCTGCCCGCCCACCGTGACCAGGCCCGCCAGGGAATACTTTGCGCCCATGACGACGATGCCGGTCTTGGTCAGAATGGTGGAGAAGCGCAATCCGGGCTGCAACATCCCGGGCACGCCCACGGTGTTGCGGATGGCGATGCCCACAAGAATGGCCAGGATGAAGTCCTTGATGGTCAGGTACGTTTTGAAAAATTCGAACCGCAGCAGAAGCGGCGCGGCGAAATGGGCGAATACCGCCACCGAGATGACGAGCAGAATGCCCGGAAGGCTCTCCAACACCTCGTTGATGAATGCCTTTTGGACGTCGGTCCCGTCCATTGTCCTTGAATCGATAGTCATAAGTCCTCCCTGCGAAATGATGCTTTCATAAAGGCAACATGTGTGCCAGCGGAGTCTGCTTTCCTAACAGACTGAAATAGATGTACTTGTGTGTTTCTCGGAAGTCCCCGGCCTAGCTGAAGTGTTCCCGATCGGAAACATGGGCTGTTCTCTGTGTTCCGTCCTGGTAACGGTTTTTCCGGCCGGGAAGGGGAAATCCGGCTGTCGGGGGTATGCGATTCGCGACCAACTGGAGTGCAATCGGGGTACGATTAATTGCGCGCAATTTTATTTTTTTGCAGACGTAATTGCGCGCAATTTCGTGCAACCGGCTAGGGGGTGCATTTTTTCGAATCAGTCAGTGTGCTGGGATTACAGGTTATTTTTTTTGACGCGCAGGCTCGTTTTGTTGGCACGCCCCGTGCTTAAGGGGGGCCATGCAACATATCTCCACCACTTGCCCATATTGCGGCGTCGGCTGCGCCCTGTCCCTGAACGTGGACGGCGATCGCATCGTAAGCGTCTCGGCCGGACCGGAACCGTCGGTCAACCAGGGCGCTCTCTGTTCCAAGGGACGGTACGGATACGACTTCGTTCACCATCCCGACCGTCTGACTACTCCGCTGATCCGCCGGGACGGCGAATTGGTTCCCGCTTCCTGGGACGAGGCACTCGGCCTGGTCGCGGAGCGGCTTGGCGGCATCGCGGCCGAGTTCGGCCCGCAAGCCGTGGGCGGTTTCAGCAGCGCCCGGTGCACCAACGAGGAGAACTATCTTTTCCAGAAACTATTCCGCGCAGGGCTCGGCTCCAACAATGTCGACCACTGCGCCCGTCTCTGACACGCTCCCACGGTGGCCGGTCTGGCCACATCGCTTGGAAGCGGCTCCATGACCAACTCCATTCGGGAGCTCTGGGACATGGGCGAGGGGGACTGCGTTTGCGTGGTCGGCTCCAACACCACGGCCTGTCATCCGGTGATCGGGCTGGGCATGATGGAGGCCAAGCGCAACGGGGCCAGGCTGGTGGTTATCGATCCGCGCCGGATCGATCTCGCCCGGCAGGCCGACGTCTGGCTTCGGCTGCGCCCCGGAACCGACACCGCGCTTCTTTCGGGCATCGCGGCGGAGATTCTTAATTTGGGCCTTGCCGACGTGGACGCGGTTGCGGCGGCTACCGAAGGTTTCGACGATTTCCGCGAGAAGCTGGCCGAGTTCGATCTCAAAACCGTTTCCGCCATCACGGAAATACCCGAGGACGACATCCGCGAGGCCGCCCGGTGCATCGGCACGTCTCTGAACACGACGTTTTATTACACCATGGGCGTCACCCAGTTCATCTTCGGCACCAATAACGTCCTGGCGGTCTCCAACCTGGCGTTGCTGACCGGCAACGTCGGCCGCCCCAAGACCGGCGTGAACCCGTTGCGCGGCCAGAATAACGTGCAGGGGTCCTGCGACATGGGGGCGTTGCCCAACGTGCTGACCGGCTACCGCAACGTGTCGGACGACGCCGTGCGGTCAGATTTTGAAAAGGCCTGGGGAGTCGAAATCCCCGCGACGCCCGGCCTGACCATTCCCCGGATGTTCAATGCCATCGGGGAAGACCGGCTGAAAGGGCTGTTCATTTTCGGTGAGAACCCCATGCGCAGCGACCCCGACATCACCCATGTCGAGCACTGCCTGCGCCATGTGGATTTCCTGGTGGTTCAGGACCTCTTTTTGACCGAGACGGCGGAGCTTGCCGACGTGGTGCTGCCCGGCGCGAGCTTCGCGGAAAAGGACGGGACATTCACCAGCACCGAGAGGCGGGTCCAGCGGGTGCGCCGGGCCGTTCCGCCCGTGGGGGACAGCCGCCCGGACTGGGAAATCCTGGCGGAACTCCTGGCGCGGCTGGGCAGGCCCGAGCGGTATGCCGGGGCAGGGGACGTGTTCGACGAAATGCGTTCGCTCACGCCCACTCATGCCGGGATAACCTACGAGCGGCTGGAGGCCGGAGGCATCCAATGGCCCTGCCCGGACGAGCATCATCCGGGAACGCCGATCCTGCATGTGGGACGGTGTATGCGCGGGCCGGGCAAGTTCGTCCCGCTCCCCCACATCGAGCCAGCCGAGCCCGTGGACGCGGACTATCCGCTGATACTGACCACCGGCCGGGTCGTCGCCCATTACCACACCGCGACCATGACCAGGCGTTGTTTCGGCCTGGAAGGGACGTGGCCCGAAGAGTTGGTGGAAATTCATCCCGACGACGCCGCACGATACGGCATCGCCGACGGCGATATCGTCGAGGTTGCTTCCCGTCGGGGCAAGGCCCGGGGCAAGGCCTGGATCACGAGCCGGGTCCGCAGGGGGCTGGTCTTCATGACCTTCCATTTCTCCGAATCCCCGGCCAACATCCTGACCACCTCGGCCGCCGACCCCGTAACCGATACGCCGCAGCTCAAGATCTGCGCCGTGACCATACGAAAAGCTATCGACAACGCTCCGGAAGCGACTCCGATATTGAAAGAGGAATCCATACCATGCACGCTCGCCTGAGCCCCTTTATCCTTGTGTCGGCCTCCAAGTGCATAGGCTGCCGCGTCTGTGAACTTGCCTGCTCTGCCGCGCATCAGCGTGGCGGAGTGTCTGTGGGGAGCCTCCAGGTTCCCCTGTCTCCCCGTCTGTACCTGACCAGCGTGAACAACGTCCGCGTCCCCATCGGCTGCCGGCATTGCGAGGACGCGCCCTGCGCCGAGGTCTGCCCGAACAACGCCATCATACACACCACCGAGGGCGTGCAGGTGGAGGAGGATCGTTGCGTGGGTTGCAAGACCTGCCTGGCGGTCTGCCCGGTGGGAGCCATGGAGATGGCCCAGGTCTGGAAACGCGGCAAACCCGCCATGCGTCGGGTGGTCGATCCTTCGGCTCCGGGAGGCGTTCGATACGAACCCGCCAGTCTGGCCAGCAAGTGTGATCTCTGCCGGGGGCGCGAGGGCGGTCCGGCCTGCGTCGACGCCTGCCCGGAAAAGGCGCTGACCCTGGTGGACCCCATCGAGGTCAAACGACGCCGCAATTTTGAAGCCGCATTGGCTTTGAGCCGGACCTACGAGGAGGTGTAAGGTTCATGTCTACCCAGGTTGTTTCCATAGATCCGATGTTGTGTACCGGCTGCCGCAGGTGCGCCGACGTCTGCCCGGTCGACGCCATTGTCGGCCGCCGCAACGAGCCCCAGACCATTGACGCGTCCCGTTGCGTGCTTTGCGGCCAATGCGTGCTTACGTGCGCGGCCTTCATGTCGCCCTTTGACGACGGGGCGGAGCTGCTGCCGGAGATGTTGCGCAAACGGGGGTTGGCCGAAGACGACACCGCCCCCCTGTTCGCCGCCAATTTTCGGATCGACAGGAAAAAGGTCGCGGGGATGCTGACCGATCCCGAGAAGACCACCATGGTCCAGTGCGCTCCGGCCGTGCGGGTCTCCATTGCCGAGGAGTTCGGCAAGGCGCCCGGTACCCTCTCGCCGGGCAAGCTCGCCGCCTCTCTGCGCAGGCTGGGCTTTGACTATGTCTATGACACGATTTTCGCGGCCGACGTGACCGTCATGGAAGAGTCTTCGGAACTGCTTCAGCGCATGGAGTCCGGCGGAACCCTGCCCATGTTCACCTCCTGTTGTCCGGGTTGGGTGCGCCACGTGGAGACCGCGTGGCCGGACCTGATTCCGCATCTCTCCTCCTGCAAGTCTCCGCAGCAGATGGCGGGCGCGCTGTTCAAGAGCTACGGGGCGGACCAGGTCGGGAAGACCGCCGGGGAGATCGCCAGCGTCGCGGTCATGCCCTGCACGGCCAAGAAGGGCGAGGCCGAGCGGCCCGAGATGCAAAACGACGGGTTCGCCAATGTGGACGCGGTGCTGACCGTGACCGAGCTGGCCGCCATGCTCAAGGAGAAGGGCATCGACCTGGACAGTCTCCCGGAGGAGGAGTTCGACGCCCCTCTGGGGCTTTATTCCGGGGCCGGGACCATCTTCGGCGCGTCCGGCGGGGTGATGGAGGCCGCGTTGCGCACCGCCATTGCGGTGACGTCCGGCAAGGATGTGGACGAGAGCGGCGTGGCTTTTGTCGAGAGCGAGGAGGAGCCGGGCGTGTTCCGCGCCTCGGTGGAAGTCGCGGGCAAGACGGTCCGGGGCGTGATCGTGTCCGGCCTGGCCCATGTCGCGCCTGTTCTGGAGGCCGTCCGGTCGGGCAACGCCGATTTCGAATTCGTGGAGGTCATGTGCTGCGAGGGTGGCTGCGTGGCGGGCGGAGGCCAGCCCAAGCTGCTTCCGGGCGTTGACGTGGCCGATGCCGTCGCGCGCCGCCGCAAGGGGCTGCACGACCACGATCGGGAGCTGCCGGTCAGGGCCGCGCATCGGAATCCGGCCGTCAAGGCGCTGTATGAGAATTTTCTTCAGAAACCGTTGGGAGAACGCTCCCACAAGCTGCTTCATACCCATTACGGAAAAGAAGCGGGGAGGCATGAGTAAATGCATACTTTCGTATTGTCCGATCCCTCGCGCTGCATCGGCTGCCGCGCCTGCGAAATAGCTTGCGTCAAGGCCCACCTGGGCGACTACACGGGCCGGGTCACCAGGCGGCAGATGCCGTTCGCGCCGCGCATCACCGTGGTCCACGAGGCCGAGGTCACCGCGCCCATCCAGTGCCGCCAGTGCGAGGACGCCCCGTGCGTGTCCGTGTGCCCGGCCGGGGCGATCAGCCACGACGGCGAGGTCGTGCGGGTGGACGAGAGCCGCTGCTTCGGCTGCAAGGCGTGCATGGCCGCCTGCCCCGTTGGAGCCATACAGGTGGGACGCCTTCCCGGAAAGCCTGACAGGCTGCTGGCGTACAAGTGCGACCTGTGCGAAGACCGCGACGGCGGACCGGCCTGCGTGTCCGTGTGTCCGGCCAACGCCCTCAAGATCATGGACGGCGGCGAGCTCCAGCGTATTGCCGGGGGCAGGCGGCGGCACAGCGCGCTCCAGGTAGCCTTTGGGCAGAGATAAGGGTATATTGCGTCAATGACTTCCGTTGATTCCATCTACCAGACCGTGGTCGAAGACCAGACGGAGCTGATCCGCCGGTTTCGCCCGGACGGCAGGCTGACCTTCGTTAACGGCGCGTTCTGCCGTTTCTACGGCAAGAGGCCGGAGGAGTTGCTTGGAGCGAACTTCAAGGACCTCCTGGACCCCGAGGAAAGCGACGCCATCGCGGAGCAGGTCTTTTCCATCTCGCCCGAGAATCCGGAAATCATCACGGAGCCGCGCTATGTGGACGCTCTGGGCCGGGTGCGTTTCGTCCAGTTTGCGACGAAGGGCATCTTCGACGATGGCGGCAACGTCGTCGAGTTCCAGTCCGTGGGTCGGGATGTCACCGCCCAGCGGGAGGCGGAGGCGACACTGGCCGAGGCCCGGGTCGCCATGGAGAAGGCCAGCCGCGTCACGACACTGGCCGTTGTCGGGGGCGGTATCGCCCACGAGATCAACCAGCCTCTGAACGCCATCCGCATCCTGACCGCCTCGGCGCAACTGCTGGCCGAGCGGTCGGAACAGCCGGGCAAGGACCTTGTCCGCATCCTGGGCGACATCGCCGCGCAGGTGGACCGTGCGGACTCCATCGTCAACCATCTGCGGGAATACCTGCGGCAGAAACAGGACGCCGCCCCGAAGGCGTGCGACCTGGGCGCGGCCGTTCGTTCCGCGCTTTCCCTCATCCAGTCGCAGTTTGGCGCGCGGGGCATCCGCACCGAGTTGCGCATCGACGAGGACCTGCCCCGGGTGAGCGGCACCTGCATCCGCTTCGAGGAGCTTGTGGCCAACCTGGCGGCCAACGCCATGCAGGCCCTGGACGAGGTCGAGCGGAAGCAGAAGTGCGTCCGGATCGACGTGCGTTCCCCGGAGAAGGGAAAGGTGGCGTTGACCATCGCCGACAACGGACCGGGATTTGCCGAGGAGATGACCGGGAAGATGTTCGAGCCGTTCTTCTCCACCAAGTCGCCGGGCTCGTCCATGGGGCTCGGCCTGTCCATCGTGCAGACCATAGTTCAGGCGGCGGGCGGAACGGTGACGGCCCGGAATCGGCCGGAGGGCGGAGCCGTGATTCGCGTTGTTCTGCCCGCGGCGGAAGGGAACGGAGTGTAGGGCCGTGCGCATATTGCTCGTGGACGACGACGCGGCGACCCGCGAATCCCTCGCCGAATACCTGACCCTCCTTGGGCAGGCGGTGACTTCCAGCCCGGATGCGGACAACGCGCTGCGGCTTTGCCGGAACTACGGGTTCGACATGGTCCTTTCCGATATCCAGATGCCCGGCATGACGGGCATCGAGCTGGTCAGGGAGATCAAGCGGCTGCCCGGCCCCCTCCTGCCCGACGTGGTCCTCTACACCGGCCACGCCGACCTGGAGCTGGCCATCGGGGCGCTCAGGGCCGGAGCCTACGACTACCTTACCAAGCCCATCAACCTGGACGAGCTCAAGGCCACCCTGCAACGGGTAGCGGAGCACCAGTCCCTGCTGACGGAGAACGACCGTCTGACCCGGCGGTTCGACGAAGTCGTGGCCGAGGCCACCAGCGACTACCGCGCCGAGTTGTCGCGATTGCAGGATCTCCTGGAAAAACAGGCCGGTCTGGACAATGTCGGGATATTCTCCGAGGCGATGTGGCAGGTCGTGGCCCAGGCAAAGAGGTATCACGAGGACCGGGATCTGCCCGTGCTGATTCAGGGCGAGACCGGGGTAGGCAAGGACATCATCGCGAAGATCATCCACTACGGACCGGACCCCGCGCCGCTGCCGTTCGTGGCCATCAACTGCGCGGCCCTGCCCGCCTCCCTGTTCGAGAGCGAGCTCTTCGGCTACGAGCCGGGCGCGTTCACCGGGGGTGCGTCCCGTGGGGCGCGGGGGAAGATCGATCTCGCCCGCGGCGGCACCCTGTTTCTCGACGAGATCGGCGAAATTCCCGTGGAGCTTCAGGCCAAGCTTTTGCGGGTCATCGAGGCCCGAAGCTACTACCGCGTGGGCGGGCTGGAGAGGATCGAGGCGGACGTCCGCATCGTCGCGGCCACGAACCTCAACCTGGGCAAGCGCATAGAAGAGGGCCTCTTCCGCAAGGATCTGTACTACCGGCTGCGGGTCGGCAGCATCGTGGTTCCGCCCCTGCGCGAACGGGCCGACGACATCGTGCCCCTGGCCAGGCTGTTCCTCTCGACCTTCTCCAGAAAGCGCGGCAAGCGGTTCCAGGAAATATCCCCGGAAGCGGCCCGGCTGCTGTTGGTCCATTCGTGGCCCGGGAATGTGCGGGAACTGAAAAATACCCTGGAATGGGTTTCGGTCATGCACGACGATGTGGAACTGCGCCCCGAGCATCTGCGGAACGTGCTGGCCAATGCGGACGAGGTTGGCGTGCCGTCGTCGCCGAGTCCGGCTCCTCCGCCGTTGCCGGAAACCGGGGGCCGCCGCCGAAGACCCACGGAAGCGGACATCGACGCGGCCTTGGCCGCGACTTCCGGCAACAAGACACGGGCCGCGGCGCGGCTCGGAATTTCCATCCGAATGCTTCATTACCGGCTCGCGGCCAGGAAAAAGGACGACCCGGAACCCCAATAGGCATCCGTTCCGGCCTTATCCGAGACATCGACCAACCCTCCATCGCCAAACGAATGTATGAATGAACGCCCTCCGGGGATACACTTCCCTTGTCCTTTTTTTCGGCGTCATCTTTATAATAATTGTAGATATATTAAGTAGTTAAATAAAATATTTAAAAAAGAGGGCGGAACATTCCCGAGGGAACTGTCCGCGCGCCGTTCGGCTTTCCTTTGAGGATTGCGGGTGAACGGCTCATGCCCTCACGGAGACAGAAGAATGAAAATCGACACCAGCGGAGTGCAAAACTTCATCGACGAGGGGGCGATATGGGACATCGTCAACAAAAATAGTGTGGCGGACCCTGGCCGCGTCCGTGAAATCCTCGACAAGGCCCTTGAGCTCAAGGGGTTGTCCCTGGCCGAGGCGGCATGTTTGCTTCAGGCCGAGGACCCGGACATGAACCAGGAGATCGCGTCGGCAGCCCGCAAGGTCAAGAAGGCCATTTACGGCAACCGGGTCGTGCTTTTCGCGCCCCTCTACATCACCAACGAGTGCGGCAACCGTTGCGCCTACTGCGGTTTCAAGGACACCAACACTGAATTGGTCCGGCGGACGCTCACTCCCGAGGAGCTGCGGCGGGAGGTCGGCGTCCTTGAGGACCTCGGCCACAAGCGGCTGCTTCTGGTCTACGGCGAGCACCCGAAGTTCGGCGCGGACTGGATCGCGGAAACGGTGCGCACGGTGTACGAGACCGTCTCTGAAAAAAGCGGCGAGATCCGCCGGGTGAACATCAACTGCGCCCCCCTGGACGTGGAAGGATTCCGCAAGCTGCACGAGGTCGGCATCGGCACCTACCAGTGTTTTCAGGAGACGTACCACTCGGAGACATACTCCAGGCTGCATACCAAGGGCCGCAAGAGCGATTACCTGTGGCGGCTTCACGCCATGCACCGGGCCATGGAGGCGGGCATCGACGACGTGGGCATGGGCGCGCTGCTCGGGCTGTACGACTACCGTTTCGACATCCTGGCGTTGCTGGCCCATGCGGCGGAGCTGGAAAAGGCGTTCGGCGTGGGGCCGCACACCCTTTCCTTCCCGCGTTTGGAACCGGCCCTCAACTCGGAGATCGCCTTCAATCCCCCGTATCCGATCACGGACACGCAGTTCAAGCGGCTGGTCGCGGTCCTGCGCCTGGCGGTTCCATTCACCGGCCTGATTCTGAGCACGCGCGAGGGCAGGGAGATGCGGCGGGAGCTGCTCGACATCGGGGTTTCGCAGATCAGCGCGGGGTCGCGCACCTATCCCGGCGCGTACACCGATCCGAACTACGACCGTCCCGATGTGCAGCAGTTCTGCGTGGGCGACAACCGCAGTCTCGACGAGGTCGTCCGGGAGATCGTGCGGCAGGGGTACATTCCCTCCTGGTGCACGGCCTGCTACCGGCTGGGCCGGACCGGGGAGGAATTCATGAAACTGGCGAAGAACGGGTTTATCCAGGATTTCTGTCGCCCCAACGCACTTCTCACGTTCAGCGAGTATCTTCAGGACTACGCGAGCGCGGAAACGCGCGGCATCGCGGTCCCCTTCGTGTTGGAAGAGGCGCAGGCCGGGCCGGAAAAGGGCCGGAAAACGTTGATGGACCGCCTGACCCGCATCGAGCGGGGCGAGCGCGATCTGTACTTTTAACGGCTGTGGAACGGGACGGACGAATGATCGCGGCAGGCGTAGAATCGCTGGAACTGGGCAGGACGTTTTCGCGGGCGCGCAGACGGATTCTGCTCTACGCTCCTCCTTACGGCAATTTCGCGGCCAACAGCGGAATCGCGCAGGGGTTGGAGTCGGCTCTGGCCCGGCAGGGCGGGGCGCGTCTTATGGCGTTTTCCCTACCCGACCCAGCTTATTGCCATTGGGCGGGCGAGCTGTTTCGCCTGCTTCGTCCCCTGGCCGGTCCGGACGACATGACCGGGGAGCTTCTCGCTTCACGCCGCTATTTGGACGGGCTGAAGGATGCGTTCGGAGAGCGGGTGGAGCTGGTGGAGATGCCGTTCAGGCCGAGCCTGCCCGTGGTCATCGTCGACGATCGGATGTTTTTTGGCCATTTCGCCCGGTCCGCCGTCCTTGCCCCGGAAGGGTTCTGGTGCGCGGTGGACGCGCCCGTGGAGGCGCTTCTGGACTGCGCCCGCGCCGGTCGCGTCCCGGACGGGGCTGATTGCGAAACACGCGCCGCGTTCCGTATCGCTGCCGAGTGCGCACTGGCCCTGGAGCGGGGAAGGAGGTTGGAGTTCCATGCTCCCGCATGAGATCGTGGACATGCTTCGGGCCCCGGATGCCGGGGAGTTGTTCAAGGAGGCCGCGGCGGTCCGCGACGCCGTGTTCGGGCGCGAGGTCTTTCAGCGCGGCGTCGTGGAATTCGGCAACCAGTGCCGGAAGGACTGCCTCTATTGCGGCCTGCGCAAGGGCAATGGTGCGCTGCGGCGGTACGTTTTGGATGACGACTCCGTGGTGCGGGCGGCCGGGTGCGTCGTGGAGGCGGGCATGGGCACGGTGGTTCTTCAGTCCGGCGAGGAGGGGGCCCGCGCGGTGCGCCGCATCGGGCGGCTGGTCCGGGAGATCGGGAGACTGGGCGACGTTTCCGTGACCCTCTGCCTCGGCGATTATGACGAGGACGCCTATCGGTATTGGCGCGATTGCGGCGCGGACCGCTACCTGCTCAAGGTGGAGACGTTCGACGAGGAGCTGCATCGGCGCTGCCGCCCCGGGCAGTCCGTCCACGAGCGGGTGGAGAGGGTGCGCCTTCTCCGTCGGCTGGGGTACGAGACGGGGTCGGGCCTCATCACGGGCCTGCCCGGCATGACCCCGGAGATTCTCGCCAACGACATTCTGGAACTGACCGCTCTTTCGCTGGACATGATCGCCGTTGGGCCTTTCGTTCCGCATCCGGACACGCCCTTGAGGCGCGCTGAGGCGGGCTCCATGGAGGAGTCCCTGCGGGCGGTCGCGCTGCTGCGCATTCTGAACCCGCTGGCGAATATTCCGGCCACCAGCGCGCTGGACGCCCTGGCCCCTGACGGCCGCGAGCGGGGGCTTGCCGCCGGAGCGAACGTGGTCATGCCCTCCGTCACCCCGGAGTCGGTCAGGAGGGAATACTTCCTCTATCCGGGGAAAAACGATTCCGCCGAAACTGTCATGAACGCCCTGCGCAGGTTGCGGGGGCGGTTGCGCAAGGCCGGTTACGAGCCATCCCCGGCACGGGGCGCGTCCCCTGCCTTTCTCAAATAAGACCAGGAGATTGACAATGTCGAACAGGACACCGAGAGGAGACCGGATGGTCATTGCCCTTGTTGGAAGGCGCAATGCCGGGAAGTCCTCGCTCATCAACGCCATCATCGGCCAGGAAATTTCCATTGTGGCCGATCATCCGGGCACGACGACGGACCCCGTGGCCAAGCATTACGAATTGTTGCCGCTCGGTCCGGTGACGTTTTACGACACGGCCGGGCTGGACGACGTCGGGGAACTGGGAGCGCGGCGCGTCCTGGCGGCCCGCCGGGTCCTCTATCGGACGGACCTGGCCCTGCTGGTCGTGGGCGAGGAGGGCATCGGCGTTCCGGAACGGGCCGTTCTGGACACGCTGCGGAGCATGGACATCCCGGCGATCGTGGTCTTCAACAAGGCCGACGTGGCCGCGCCGTCGGAGGAGGATATCGCCTTCTGTCGGTCCGCGTACCTTCAGTGTCTCAGCGTATGCGCCACCAACGGCCGGGGCGTCCAGTATCTCAAGACCATGCTGGTAGAGTCCGCCCCCCGCGAATTCAGCGAGGAGCCTGTCCTGGTCCGCGATCTTGTTTCCGAAGGGGATACGGTCCTGTGCGTGGTTCCTCTGGATATGTCCGCGCCCAAGGGAAGGCTGATCCTGCCGCAGGTCCAGGTGTTGCGGGACATATTGGACAGCGATGCCGTGGGCATGGTCGTCAAGGAGGAGGAGCTTGCCGGGGCTCTCGATCTGTTGAAGAAAGACCCGGCGCTGGTCGTGACCGATTCCCAGGTGGTGCGCAAGGTTGCCGCCGAGGTCCCGGAGCGTGTCCCTCTGACCACCTTCTCAACCCTGTTCGCCCGTCGTAAGGGCGACCTTCGGAAGCTCCTTCGGGGAGCCGAGGTCGTGGATTCTCTGCGGGACGGCGACAAGGTGCTTCTGTGCGAGGCGTGTTCCCATCACGCCATGGCCGACGACATCGGCCGGGTGAAGATTCCCCGCTGGCTTACCCGGTACACGGGGAAGCGGCTGGAATTCACCATGCACTCCGGCCACGACTTCCCGGAGAACCTGGAGGAGTATTCCCTGGCCATCCATTGCGGAGGATGCATGATAAATCGGCGGGAGATGCTGCATCGAATGCGCGAATGCGCTCTCAGGCGGGTTCCCGTCACGAACTACGGGGTGGTCATATCCAAGGTGCAGGGCGTGCTGGACCGGGTGACCAGCGTGTTCGGGCTTCACTAGTATGAAAATGAAGGAAGCGGCCGAAGCCGCTTCCTTTTTTTTGGGATTGTGTATGACCGCGCGGCCCTCGGGGTCGGGCTATGGGGCTATGAGGCGGTTGGATATTTCTTCCATGTCGAAGTGAAAGGGGCGGTGTGGCGCCTCGAAAAGCTTGGACGCTTCCTCGGCGGCCGCCGGGATTTCCCGGAGGAGCTTTTGGGACAGCGCTCTGTCCAGCCGCACGGTGGGCACTGAACAGCTCAAGGTCGCCACGATGTTTCCCGCGTCGTCGAAGACCGGGGCGGCGATGCACCGTATGCCCTTGAACAGTTCCTCGAAATCCAGGCCGATGCCCTTTTCCCTGGCGTCCTCGATTTCCTTGTAGAGCCAGATGATCTTTTCGCTGTCGATATCGGCGTTGGTCCGTCTCAGGTCCTTGATGAAGGCGCGCAAATCCTCCTCGGGGAGGAAGGCGAGAAAGGCTATGCCGGATGCGGAAAGGCTCGCGGGAAAGGATGTCCCAATAATGGAATCCATCTGCAGGGCGTGGTGGGAGGCGATCTGATGGATGACCACCATGTCGACGCCGGAGAGGGTGCTCAGGTTAACGGTTTCGTTTACCTTGTCCCGCAGTTTCAGCATGATCGGCTGCACCATGGGCACTATGCTGCTCTGTGACGCTATCTGTTTTCCCAGCTTGTAGAACTTCAGGCTTAGGGCATAGGCGCCGCCCCGTTCGACTTGTCGGACGTAGCCGAGGTCTTCGAGGGTTCGCAAAATGCGCTGCAGGGTCCCCTTGGGGATCGAGCAGGCCGCGCTGAGGTCCTTCAGTTCCCACTTGCTCCTGGTCGCCATCGTCTCAACAACGAACAGGGCTTTTTCCAGAGAACGCATCATGTAGTATTTGTCTGTAGTGGACATCGTCTCCTCAAAAGAATCCGGTCCCATGCTCGGGGCCGGGAAGATAAATGCCCTTCTTATGACAGGAAGGGCATTGTTTGATTATCTGTTATCGTTGTTTTTGTCCAGCCAGTCGGGTTGTCGTAGCAAATACATGCCATCCTTTACAAGAGAAACGCACATGGCGAATGTAAATATCATCATCGGGAACCCGGCAAGGGATATCAAACCCCGGACTGGTTCGATGCCACCCGCTACGCATAGGACATAGGCAATGAGCCCGACCACGACGCCCCATATGATCTTCAGCCTCTTCGGCGGCTCTTCGCCCGCCTGCACGCCCTTGGTCGAGATGATGGCCAGGGTGGCAACCAGGGAGTCGGTCATGGTGGCGAAGGAGAAGATGATGGTCACGACGAACAGGCCCATCAGTATTTTGCTGAACGGGAACTGGGAAAGGATGATGTAAACCATCGATTCCATACCGAATTCATGTATGCCTGCCCAAACGTCGGTCAGGCCGCTCCACTGATAGAAGACGGCGGTTCCGCCAAAGGTCGCGATCCAGAAGTGGCAGAAGATGGTCGGCGGAATGATGTTGACCAGGATGAACTGCCGGATGGTTCTTCCCTTGCCCATGCGCGCCAGGAAGTGGCCGAGCAGGGGAGCGAAGATGAAGAAGATCTCCATATACGGCACGAGCCACTGCATGGGCCACTTGTCGTTGGCCTGCATGGTGTTGAGAAGGGTGCTGTTGCGGAAGAAGTTGTTGGCGAAATAACCGAACGACTCGACGCCGATGCCCAGGATGAACAGGGTCGGGCCGGCAAAGAGAACCACCCCCATGAAGAATAAGAACGCGCGGGTAGTTCCGGTGGAAAGGTAGCACATGCCCTTTCGCAGTCCCGAATAGGACGACAGGACATAAATGGGAATGATGATCGCCGCGGCCGCGCCCCAGGTCGCGGGGCCGGGCGTGTAATCGAAGATTCTTCCTGTGCCGCTGCCGATCTGCATGAGCCCGGCGCCCATGCTGGTGGCGATGGCGCAGCACAGGGAGAACAGGCAGATGGCGTGGACCGTCGGCGTCAGGAAAGAACGCCATTTTGCGGGGAAGATGGCGTACATTCCTGCCGCGACGGACAATGGGGCTTTTCGGTTGTAGCTGACCAGGGCGATGGCCACGCCGCAGATGGTGTAGAAACAGTATTGGGCGATGGTCCAGTGGAGGGTGGTTTGGGCGATGGCGAATACGCCCGCGTCCTTGGTGCCCGGCTTGATGTGGAGGCTCAATGGGGGCTGCATCATGTGGTAGATGGGCTCGCCCATGGCCCAGAACAGGATTCCGATGCCGATACATCCGCACAGGGAAAGCGCGAACCATTGCCAAAATGAAAATTCCGGTTTGGCGTCCTTGCCGCCAAGCCGGATATTGCCGATGGGAGAAAAGGCCACGCCTACGGTGAACATGACGATTATGATGCCCAGCGAGACTTCGAGCCACCCGAAATTGATGTGTATCCAGGACATGATGCAGGCCAGTATGCCAGCCAGCCCTTCGTGGTAGGTCAGGCCCAGGGTTATTCCTATGACCAGCAGGGAGAATCCGGGCCAAAAAGTGTAGTGGTTTAGGGCTCTTCGGTTGTAGTCTGGTTTATCGACCGGCATACACTAACCTCCTGTTGCCAGCTTTACGTCACCATGGGCCTGGAACGGATACCGTTATGCTATAAAGGTAATGACATCCAGGGCGGTGGTGTTCATTTTATGAAATGTCGTACCGTTTTGTGGTAAGCGTAAGGCAGTGAGTAGATGGTGTCAATAGTTGTGCCCGTTTTTGTTCGGTAGAATCAATTTAAGCTTTTAGGCTTGTAATTTCAAGAAGTTGGTTTTCGAAAGGCTTTTTTTCATCAGGACAGGCCGCAAAAATGTCCAAAAGGGGTTGACGGGGAAAGCGCTTCTCCCTATCGTGCAGCTATTCGAAACGTCGTACCGCAATACGGCACATGAGAGGAAGACCGAGTCGGGGAGAAGCTCCCCATACAAGTGGTACGAGGTACCATAATGCGGTACACAAAAATGGTAAGTGCAGATTCTAACCACAGCAGATTCCATTGAGGTGAATATGGCCCAAGAAACTTTGTTCTTGAAAAACACGGAAGCCTTTGCCGAGAGTCTGGCCCGTTGCGGGGTGAAATATCATTTCGCCTACCCCATTACGCCGGCAACCGACGTGATGAAGCGCATGGCCGTTATCCTGCCCCAGTACGGCGGGGAAATGATGCAGATGGAGAGTGAGCTGGCCGTGTCGAGTGCCTTGGCCGGAGCGGCCTGCACCGGCAAGCTGGTGGCGACCTCCAGCTCGGGCCCGGGACTGACTCTGATGCATGAGGCCATCGGCTTCATGTGCGCGGCCGAGCTGCCCTGTCTGATGATCGACTCCATGCGTGTCGGCCCCGGCGACGGCGACATCCTCGGCGCGCAGAGCGACTACTACGTCGCCACTCGCGGCGGCGCCCACGGCGATTACCACACCATCGTTCTGGCGCCTTCGTCCGGACAGGAGATTGCCGACATCGTTCCCCAGGGCATCCGCCTGGCGTACAAGTACAGGACCCCGGTTCTCTTCGTGATCGACGGCGTGAGCGCCCAGACCACCGAGTCCACCACCCTGCCTGACTACAATGACTATTCCGCCGAGTTCGACACCACTGACTGGGCCTTCACCGGCACCCAGGACCACCCCAAGCGCGCCTTGATTACCGGCAGCTACTCCCACCAGGACGGCTTCGACATGAACGAGAAGCTGCGCGCCAAGTACGCGACCATCCGCGAAAACGAGCAGATGTGGGAACAGGATCAGGTCGAGGACGCCGATCTCGTCGTCGCCGCTTTCGGCATCCACGGCCGCATGTGCCGGGATCTCGTCTCCAAGATGCGCGCCGAGGGCAAGAAGGTCGGATTCATCCGTCCCATCTCCCTGTGGCCGTTCCCGGAGCGTGCCTTTGCGGCTCTTCCCGATTCGGTGAAGAACATCCTGGTGGTCGAAATGAACCACGGTCAAATGATCGACGATGTCCGTCTGTCCGTAAACGGCCGGATGCCCGTTCATTTCCTCGGCAAGACCGGCGGCGACATGCCGATGAACACCCTGGCAGAGATGATTGCCGAAGCAAACCGCATTCTGGGGGAATAACCAAATGGAAAATCTCAGCTCCAAATACGGAAAGACGTTAAACCTGGACAAGCTGACCAGCTACTGTCCCGGTTGCGGACACGGCACGGTGACCCGTCTGGTCGCCGAGGCCATTGAGAACCTGGGCATCATGGAGAGGACCGTTTCCATCGTCGGCATCGGCTGCGGCGGTTTCTCCCACCATTACATGGACATCGACGCCATCGAGGCGACCCATGGCCGCTCCCCCTCGTTCGCCATCGGCTACAAGCTGGCCCGGCCGGACAACATCGTCTTCACCTACGCCGGTGACGGCGACACCTGCGCCATCGGTCTCGGTGATCTCCTGCACGCCGCCAACAAGGGAATGCCCATTACTACTATTATGGTCAACAATACCGTGTTCGGCATGACCGGCGGACAGATGTCCCCGACCACCCTTGAGGGCCAGGTCACGACCACCACGGCCGGTGGCCGTCAGGTCCCCCATCAGGGCTACCCGCTCCTGGTGCCCGAGATGATGCGCGCCATGCCCGGCGTGAAGTACCTGGCCAGAGAGTCCGTCGCCACCCCCAAGGCGGTCCGCAAGGCCAAGAAGAGCATCCAGAAGGCGTTCGAATGCCAGATCAAGGGTCTCGGCTACGCTTTCGTGGAAATTATCGTTCCCTGCCCGACCGGCCTGAAGATGAAGGTCAAGGATTCCTACGCGCGGTGCGGCAACGAGATGACGGATTACTTCAAACCTCAGGTCTTCAAAGACGAAACGGAGCAGAACGATGTTGCGTAAATGCATGTTTTCCGGCTCGGGCGGCCAGGGCTCCGCGCTCATGGCCAAGATGGTTTGCCTCGGCGCCATCAAGGAGAATCTGAAGGTCGTCATGACCCAGACCTACGGTATCGAGCAGCGCGGCGGCGACTCCACGGCCTTCGTGATCGTTTCCGACGAGGCCATCGGAAGCCCCATCGTCGAGAATGACGCCGACATCGCCGTGGCCCTCAGCCAGTCCATCTACGAGAATTGCTTCGAGGGCGTGGTCCCCGGCGGCAAGCTGTTCACCAATAGCTCGATGGTGGAGAAGTCCTCCGAAGCCGACGGTTTCAACCAGGTCTTCCTGCCTGCTTCCGACACCGCGGTCGAACTCGGCACCGTGCGTTGCGCCAACATGGTCATGCTGGGCGGCGTACTCGCCGGAACCGGCCTGCTGAAGCTGGAGACCGTCGAGGAAGTTGTCAGGGAAACCATGGGCTCGAAGAAGCCCCAGTTGGTTGACCTGAACATCAATGCGCTGCGCACCGGCTATGACGCCGTGAAAAAGGAGATGGACAATGAGTGAGAAGCGTCATGTCATTGATGCCCGCCGCTGCAAGGCCTGCGGGCTCTGCGTGGACAATTGCCCCAAAGATGTCCTGGCCCTCGGGTCCACGATCAACGCCCAGGGATACAACTACGTGTATCAGAAGAACCCCGACAAGTGCGTTCTCTGCGATATCTGCGGCATTGTGTGCCCTGACGTTGCCATCGGCGTCGTCGTTGAATAGTAAAGCTTTCCGTCCCGGGTTCTGCCCGGGACGGATTTCATAAGGAGTTTCTCCATGAGTGATCTGGTTCCCCTTTTTCAACCCAACAGCGTCGCCCTCATCGGTGCTTCTTCCAACCCCAAGAAGTACGGGTACTGGACGGCCAAAAGCCTGATCGAAAACGGCTTCGACGGGGACGTCTACCTCGTCTCCCGTTCGGGCGGCGAACTCTTCGGGCATCAGACCTATCCCGATATCACCGCCGTTCCCGGTGATGTGGATCTGGCCATCATCGCCATCGCCCCGGCTCACATCCTGCCCGTCATGGAGCAGTGCGTCGAGAAGGGCGTCAAGTGCGCCATCGTGGTTTCCACCGGCTTCGGTGAAACCGGCCCGGAGGGCAAGGAACTTGAGCGCAAGATGCTTGAGATCGCCCGCAAGGGCAACATGCGCGTGCAGGGTCCGAACTGCATGGGCACCTACAGCGCCGCCAAGAACATGAACGCCAGCATCATCGACCTGGCTCCCGGCCCCATGAGCCTGGTTCTGCAGAGCGGCAACTTTGGCATCGACATCAACTTCAACGCCAAGTCCCGGAACCTCGGCTACAACTGCTGGGCCACCATCGGTAACCAGATGGATATGCGGTTCCATGACTTTGTCGAGTACGTCGAAGCCGACGACAACACCAAGGTTCTTCTTCTGTACATGGAAGGTCTCCGTGTGGAGAGCGAGGAGGACGGTCGCAAGTTCATCGAGGCCGCCCAGAAGACTGCCGCCAAGCTGCCCATCGCCGCCATCAAGATCGGCCGCAGCGCCGCCGGCGCACGCGCCGCGGCATCCCACACCGGCTCCCTCGCCGGCAGCGAGAAGGTTTTCGACGCCGCTCTCAGGCAGGCCGGTATCGTCCGCGTGGACAGCCCTGGCCAGCTCCTGGACGCCGCCGAGGCCTTCTCCAAATGCAAGCCCTCCAAGGGCAGGCGCATCGCCGTGCTGACCGACGGCGGCGGCCATGGCGTCATGGCCACCGACTTCGCGGAAAAGCACAACCTGGAAGCGCCGGTTCTCTCCTCCGCCACCCAGGAGCAGTTGCGTGAAATCCTCATGCCGCACTGCCCGATCAAGAACCCGGTCGACCTTGCCGGTACTCCCGAGGCCGACATGTGGGTCTTCGACCGCTGCCTGGACGTCCTGCTGAAGGACCCCGACGTTGACGGCATCATCATCGTGGGCCTCTACGGCGGCTATGCCGACCTGTCCGAAGAGTTCCGCGCCCTGGAGATGGACGTGGCCAAGAGCATGGTCGACAAGATCGCCGCTGGCGACAAGCCCGTCGTCATGCATTCCATCTACTGGCCGCAGCATCCCGAGTGCCTGGAATACATCAGCGAGCACGGCGTGCCTGTTTTCGGCGACGTCGATGCCGCCGTCCGGACCATGGGCATCCTCTCCCAGTACAGCGACATCAAGAAATCGCTGAAGGAAGAGGCCGACAAGGAGCTGCCCGACATGCCCGCCGACCGCAAGGAAAAGGCTGCCGCCATCCTCGACGCCGTCAAGGCTTCCGGCCGCACCAACCTCGTGGAAACCGAGGCCCGCAACGTCCTGCGCTGCTACGGCCTTGATATTGCGGAAGATTACCTCGCTACCACTGCCGACGAGGCTGCCGAGTTCTACGGCAAGATCGGCGGCAAGGTGGTCATGAAGATCGTTTCGCCCGACATCCTGCACAAGACCGACGCAGGCGGCGTCGCCCTGAACATCGATTCCGCGGAAAAGGCCCGCGAAACCTTTGAACAGTTGGTGAGAAACGGCCGTACCTACAAGGCCGACGCGGACATCTACGGCGTCATGATGACTTCCATGCTGCCCGGCGGCGTCGAATGCATCATCGGTTCCAGCCACGACAACACCTTTGGACCGACCGTGATGTTCGGCCTCGGCGGCATCTTCGTCGAGATTCTGAAGGACGTTGCGTTCCGGGTCGCCCCGGTCAACATGCCTTCCTGCCGGAGCATGATCCGGGAGATCAAGGGACTGGGTATGCTCCAGGGAGCGCGCGGCACCAAGCCCCGCGATCTGGAAGCCCTGGCTGAAACGGTCTGCATCATCTCGCAACTTGTGAACGAACTGCGTGAAATCGCGGAAGTCGATCTTAACCCGGTTTTCGCGTTGGAAAAGGGCCTGTCCATTGCGGACGCAAGAATTATTCTGCACGGCTGATACGCCGAGTCGCAACAATTTACAGCAAGAGAGTTGAACCATGCGTGAAGTCAAGCGTTACCCCACGACGACCGGCCAAAGCTGGTTGGAAATGTCCTCTTACAAGCACCACAACTTCAAGAATCTGTCTGAAGTCAAGGATGCCTATGATTATATCGTAGTCGGCGCCGGATACGGTGGACAGGCCGCTGCCCGCCATCTGGCCGAACTGCACCCCGACGCCTCCATCGCCGTTTTCGAAGCCATCAAGATCGGTGACAACGACAGCGGTAAGAACGCCGGTTTCATCATCGACGTGCCCCACGACTTCGGTGATCAGGGCGCTTCCTCCTTCGAGGAGAACCAGAAGTACTTCGAGCTCAACACCTTCATCATCAAGTGGATGGAAGACACCATCAAGGAGAAGGGCATCGAGGACGTGGATTGGGACCATTGCGGCAAATACCTGTGCTGCTCCGAGACCAAAAGCTTCAAGCTGATTGAGCACGAGATCGACGAGCTCAAGCGGATGAACTGCTCCTACGAAGTGGTCGAGGGCGACGAGCTGTTCCGCCGCACCGGAACCCGGTACTACAAGAAGGCCCTGTATACCTCCGGCACCGTGCTCATCAACCCCGCCGACGTGCTGCGCGGCATGTTCAGCGTTATGCCCGAGAACGTGGACGTCTTCGAAGAAGCCCCGGTCATGCGCATCGACGAAGGCAGCCCGACCCACGTCGTGCTGCGGAGCGGCAAGCGGATCCAGTGCAAGTTCGTCCTGGTTACCGGCGGCCCCTTCATTCCTGAATTCGGCATCGGCCAGAAGGTGTTCTGCCCGGTTTTGTCCTACGGCGCGTTCACCCGTCAGTTTACCGACGACGAGATGCGTTACTTCGCGGGCGTAAAGCCCTGGGGCTGCACTGCGGGCCATCCGGCCGGCACCACAGTCCGCTTCACACGCGACAACCGCATCTTCGTGCGTAACGGCTTCTCGTTCGCGACCAATCTGACTACTTCTCACCAGCGCATCCGCCGGGCCATCCCCAAGCTGCGCAAGGCCTATGAGAATCGCTATCCCGAACTGAAGCACGTCAACTTCGAGTTCATCTACGGCGGCATGATCAACATGACCATGAACTACCGTCCGCTGATGATGCAGCAGTATCCCACCGTGTTCGCCTCCGCCAGCGGCGAGGGTGCGGGCGTCGCCAAGACCAGCCTCATCGGCTACTACCTGGCGGAATGGGTCAGCGGCATCAGCAGCCAGAACCTCGACTTCCTCCGGAAGATATCCACTCCCAAGAGGCTGCCGCCGGAACCCTTCCTGTCGATGGGTGCCAAGGCTCGCCTCATGTACGAAGAGTTTAACGCCAAAACGGAGATCTAACTCCATCCCTAGCCAACTCCTGATTTACGGAAAGGATGCCGGAAATGCCCCCCGGCATCCTTTCCGCAGGAGCCTCACATACAAAGGAGATACTCATGGAATTCATTAATTCCCCGGAAACTGCTGAAGTTATTGGACCTTACAGCCACTGCGTGAAGGCTGGCAACACCTACTACATCTGCGGCCAGGTCCCCTTCCACCCGGTTTCCGGCGAAGTCGTCGGAAGCGACATCAAGGAACAGACGTTCCAGACTCTTTTCAACTTGAAGTTGGTCCTGGACGCTGCGGGGCTTGATATTTCCGACATCGCCAAGACCACCGTTTTCCTGGCCAGCATGGATGATTTCGACGGTTTCAATGAAGTTTACGCCGAGTTCATGGGCGACCATCGCCCGGCCAGGCTTTGCCTCGGAGCAAGCGAGATCGCCCACGGCTGCCTGCTGGAGATGGATGCGATAGCTTATAAGGAATAGGCGGCGTATCGTCTTGTGATTGTTTAATTCTCAACAAAATTATTGCTCTTAATGTGAGGTGTACGATGGTGCCAAACGGACAGAACGGTATTAACTTCGACCACGCCCCCTTCTCGCCCGTTCATAAACGGATCGCGGTGGGAACCTTCATGGGACAGATCTGTGACGGGTATATCCTGGGTATTGTCGGCATTGCCCTGACGTATGCCACGGGAGTGCTTGGGCTGGATGGCTTTTGGATGGGGCTGATCGGCGCAGGCGCTCTTTTTGGTATTCTGCTGGGAAGCCTGATGGCAGGTATAATCATTGACCGTACAGGGAGAAGGGTGGCGTACACGTTCGTCGCAGGCTTCAGCCTGGTTCTGTCCGTGGTTCAGTTCTTTATCTCCGACCCGGCTATTCTGGCCGCGGTCCGCTTCCTGCTCGGCATGTGCGTCGGCGCCGACTACACCGTGGGTGTGGCGCTGCTCAGCGAGTGGACCCCCGAGCGTATCCGCACGAAGATGATGAGCTGGCTCATGGCCGCTTGGACCTTCGGTTACATCATCTCCTACTTCGCCGGTTTGCTCATTGCCTCCATGGGCGGCGACCTCGGCGCGAACGGCTGGCGCTGGATCATTTCTTCCTCCGCGGTGCTCGCGCTGATTACCCTGGTCATCCGCGTGGGTTCGCCCGAGTCCCCGAGCTGGACCCTGGCCAAGAAGGGCGGCAAGGAAGCCCTGGCCCTGGTTCATCGTTACCTCGGCACGGAATACGGTCTGCCCGAAGTCGAGAAGGACGCGGCCTCCGCATCCTTCGCCAAGCTCTTTAGCCCCGAGCTGTGGCGCAACACCCTGACGTCCTGTACGTTCTTCCTTTGTCAGGTGCTGCCGTTCTTCGCCATCTCCATATTCCTGCCCGTGGTCGTCAAGGGCCTGAACATCGCCAACCCCCACGCCTCCGGTATGCTGTACAACGGTTTCACCATGGTCGGCGTCATCATCGGTATCCTGATTGCCGACCTGATCTCCCGCCGCGCCTTCCTGATGTGGACGTTCTACGGCGCAGGCGTGATCCTGACCGTCATGACTGTCTGGCAGAACATGCCTCCGACCATCGCTCTGGTCCTGCTGGGCGCGTTCTCCACCGTTCTGGCCATCTCCATCGTGGCCGAGTGGCTGTACCCGCCCGAGCTGTTCCCCACCGAGCTTCGGGGGTCCGGCGTCGGCCTGACCATTGCCGCCAGCCGTATCGGCGCGGGCATGGGCACCTGGATGCTGCCGGTCGTCATGGAGCAGTACGGCGTCACCGTTACCCTGGGTTGCTGTATCGCCACGCTGTTCATCGGCGGTATCGTCTGCCAGATGCTGGCTCCCGAGACTTCGCCCAAGTTCATGAAGGCTCAGTCCGGCGCTTCCTCCGCTGCCACCGTGTAGCGGTTCAAGTTCCATAACTCGTCATTACGGTTGAACTTATGTCCCCCGGCCAGCCTTTCGCCGGGGGGCATTTCCTCTTTGGAAGGCAAGGAACAAGAGGTTCCGGGGTCAGCGTATGTCCATTCTCGCCACAGGATACAGCTACACTGTTCTCGCAGCTTTCAGTTGGTCTTTGACGGCCCTGTTCGCCAAAAGTATGCTCTCGGCGGGTCTTTCCCCCTTGGAGGTATCCTTTTGGAGAGCGTCCATCGGCGGCCTTTGTTTCATTGTCAACGCCATCGTGGCCAGCTCTCTGAAAATCCGTTTTACCCATGCGGTGCTGTTCATCCTCTGGGGGATGATGAGTATCGGCGGGCTGTATTATGTTTTTCTGCTGTCGATACAACACAGCGGAGCTGCCATGGGGGAGATCCTGCTTTACACCGCACCCATCTGGGTTGCGGTCTTCACTCGTCTGTTTTCCCGAGAGGAGGAGGTCTCCCGGCAGAAATGGATGGCCATCCTCATCGCGCTGTGCGGCGTGGGGTTCGTCTGTTTTTCCGGCGGCAGCCTCCAGAGCGGATATTCCAAGCTGGGGATAGCCTGCGGGCTGGCTTCGGGATTGTGCTACGCGTTCCAGTATCCTTTTTTTAAGCGTTGGCAGAAGCTGTATAAGACCGAAGCCATTTATTCCTATATGCATGTCGGCGGGGTTCTTGTTCTCCTGCCCATGATTCAATTCGATGTCCCGTATACGTCGCAGACCTGGGCCACGACGGTGATGATGGCCGTGTTTACCGGCTATCTGGCCTTTTGGGCCTACGGCCAAGGACTCAAGCGCGCTCCGCAGGTGCATGTCGCGGTACTCTGCAACCTGGAGCCGATTCTCGGGACGCTGTGGGTGTGTTTCTTTTTCGGCGAAAATTTTACCCCGGTCGGTTGGCTTGGCTTCTTCCTGATTCTCTTCGCCATTCTCATTCTTGCCATGGACCGGAGCAGACAACATGCCGTGTAATATCTGGATCAACTGTAGCGAAGCCTCCGGCGACATGTACGCCGGTGCCCTGGCCGGCGAGTTGCTTCGCCGATCACCCGACCTCGAAATCTGCGGCATGGGCGGCAGCATGATGGCGGCCGGGGGCGCCAAGGTGAATTTCCCCATGAGCCGATTGAGTTTCGCGGGGTTCCTCGACGTCCTTCGCGGGCTGCCCGGGATCATCCGCCTGCGCCGCGAGATCATCGGTGCGTGGGCGCGGCGGCGTCCGGATGTGGTCGTCATGATCGACTGCCCGGACTTCAACCTGCCGCTGGCCAAGGCTGCCCACGACATGAACATCCCGGTCCTGTATTTCATCGCGCCGCAACTCTGGGCCTGGAAGCAGAAGGGCATGGAAACCCTGCGCCGCTGCGTGCGGGATATCCTGTGCGCCTTGCCGTTCGAGCCTTCGTTTTTTCGGGGCGGCGGATGCAGCCCGGTCTATGCCGGTCATCCGCTCCTGGACATGATTCCGCTTCAGTCCCTGGACGCGCTGAAGCCCGATCCCAGCCTGATCGGCATCATGCCGGGGAGCAGGCGGAAGGAGGTCGCCTTCCTTCTGCCCGGTTTCGCCGAGGCGGCAGCCCGCATTCATCGGGAAATGCCCGGACTCTGTTTCACCATCGCCCGCGCCCCGGGCATCAGCGATCATTTCATCAGGCGGCATTGGCGCGACGACGTGCCGGTATCCATTGTGGAGCCCGCGGAGCGTTTTCGGATGATCCGCAGGTCGGGCATGGTCCTGGCCGCGTCCGGGACCGCGACCCTGGAGACCGGCCTCATCGGCACCCCGACCATCGTGGCCTACAAGCTCGATCGTCCGGCCGCCTACATCCTCCGCAAGCTGGCCTTGTCCCGGCGCATCAGCCTGACCAATATCCTGCTCGGCAGGGAGTTGTTCCCCGAGTATTTGCAGGAGAGGGCGACGCCGCAGAACTATTATGGACAAATGAAGGCCTGGCTGAACAATCCCGGCACGTTGCCGGATATCCGTGCCGAACTGCAGGAGCTTCGTCGTCTGGCCGGTCCCTCCGGGGCCATAGGGTTCGCGGCGAACAGGATTCTTGCGCAACACCAAGGAGGCCAGAAGTGAACATCGGATTCATCGGAACAGGCAACATGGGCGGAGCCGTCATACGCACGCTCAAGGATGTGGAAGGCGTAACCGTATACGGGGTGAACCGGACAAGGAGCAAGTTGGACGCCCTTGCCGCCGAGACCGGGCTCGTCCCCTGCGGCGGCGTGCGCGAGTTGGCGGAAAAGGCGGATTGCATCGTCCTGGCCGTGAAGCCGCAACAGGCCGGGCACATCTGGCCGGAGCTCACGCCCGCGCTGACCGGCGACAAGTGCCTGGTGTCCATCGCGGCGGGCCTGACCCTGGACGATCTGGCGGGCCGGGTGAACCATGTTTGCCCCGTGGTCCGGGCCATGCCCAATACCCCGGCTCTGATCGGGGAGGGAGTAACTGCCGTGTGCTTCGACGACCCGGGCCTCACGGATGGGCAGAAGCAGGCTGTGCAGGAGCTTTTTCAATATTCCGGCGATGTCCATGTCCTGCCCGAGAGCCAGTTCGACGTCTTCACCGCCGTCATCGGCTCGGGCCCGGCATTCATCTTCTATCTCATTGAGACCATGATCGAATCCGGCGTGGAGCTGGGTCTGGAGCGGGAGGCTTCCTCCCGCATGGTCAAGAAGCTGTTTCGCGGGGCGAGCCTCATGGCGGAGCAATCTTCCGAGCACGTCAGTATGCTCAAGGAGATGTCCATCGCCCCGGCCGGAACCACCATCGCCGCTCTGGCTCATTTCGACCGTACCGCCGTGCGCGGAAACATCATGGACGCCATTCGCATGGCTTACGCGCGCAGCGTGGAGCTGGGCGGCTGAACACCCCGGGCAGCGGAGTCGAACCTCGCCGACTTCGCCGTCAACACATACGGACACCGGACTTCCTGCCGGTGTCCTTTTTATTATGTTCGCAATGCACGGACCAATGAGAAAAGGCCGCGTCCCGTTCGATCGGGGCGCGGCCTTGCCGTATTGTTTGGGCGGCGGGTTCGTGTTTATACGGGGTTGTCCCGGTGCGTCGCGGCCGGTTCCGGCTCGTCGGCGTGCGCGGGCTTGAACTTGAAGACCTTGCGCAGGGCCACATACAGCAGGGGGATGAAGAATATCCCCAGGATGGTGGCCGCGATCATGCCGCCCATGACGCCTATGCCCACGGAGTTCTGTGCGCCCGAGCCCGCGCCCGAAGCCACGGCCAGGGGGCTGACGCCGAGGATGAAGGCGAAGGAGGTCATCAGGATGGGGCGCAGCCTCAATCGGGCGGCGGTGAGGGTGGCCTCGATAACGCCGAGACCGGCCTCTTGCTGGGCCACGGCGAATTCCACGATAAGGATGGCGTTCTTGGCGGCCAGACCGATGGTGGTCAGCAGGCCGACCTTGAAGTAGACGTCGTTGCTTTGCCCGAACAGGGTGGCCGCGAAGAGCGCGCCGAAGATGCCCACGGGTACCGAGAGGATGACCGCAAACGGAATGGACCAGCTTTCGTACAGGGCGGCCAGGCAGAGGAAGACCACCAGGATGGACAGGGCGTAGAGCGGCGCGGCCTGGTTGCCGGACAGCTCCTCCTGCGCCGACAGGCCGGTCCACTGGAGGTTGAACCCCGCCGGGAGTTGGGAGACGAGCCTCGCGGCTTCGGCCATGGCATCGCCCGAGCTGACGCCCGGGGCCGCCTGGCCCTGAATCTCAACGGCCGACGAGCCGTTGAACCGCTCCAGCCTGGGCGAGTCGAAGGTCCACCGGCCGGTCGCGAACGAGGCGAACGGAACCATGCCGCCCCTGTCGTTGCGCACAAACCAGCGATCCACATCGCTCGGCTGCATCCGGAAGTCACGGTCGCCCTGCATGTACACGGGCTTGACGCGGCCCCGGTCGATGAAGTCGTTGACGTAGTCGCTGCCCCAGGCCGTGGAAAGGGTGGTGTTGATGTCCGAGAACGAGAGTCCGAGGGCGCCCGCCTTTTCCTGGTCGATGTCGATGTGGTACTGCGGCTCGTCTTCCTGTCCGTTGGGGCGAGTATTGGACAGCAGCGGACTCTGGGCGGCCAGGCCCAGGAACTGGTTGCGCGCCTGCATGAGCCTGTCGTGTCCGGCCCCGTTGATGTCCTGGAGGTAGAAGTCGAAGCCGTTGGACGTGCCCATGCCGTGAATGGCGGGCGGGGCCAGGGCGAAGATGCGGGCCTCGGTCATGCGCGAGAACGCGCCCATGGCCCGTCCCGCCACGGCCTGGGCCGAAAGGGCGGGCGAGTGTCGTTCCTCGAAGGGCTTGAGCCGGATAAAGGCGATGCCCACGTTCTGGCCAGCGCCGCCGAAGCTGAAGCCCACGGTGGTGAACACGCCTTCGATGGCTTCCTGCTCCTGGTTGAGGAAATAGTCGGAGACCTTGTCCAAGACCCGGGCGGTGCGCTCCTGGGTGGCTCCCACCGGAAGCTGGACGCTGGCGATGAGGATGCCCTGGTCCTCCATGGGGAGGAACGAGCTGGGCATCTTTATTAACATCCAGGCCATGGCTGCGGTGAGGATCAGGAAAATGGCCAGGAAACGGCCGGTCCGGCAGAGCATCCACTTCGTGCCGTCATGGTAGGCGGTTGTGGATTTGTCGAAGACGCGGTTGAACCAGCGGAAAAAGCTGATCTGCTTGTCGTGGCTCACGGGCCGCAGGATGGAGGCGCACAGAGCCGGGGTCAGGATCAGGGCCACCAGGACCGAGAGGACCATGGCCGAGACGATGGTCAGGGAGAATTGGCGGTAGATAATGCCTACCGAGCCGCCGAAGAAGGCCATGGGCACGAAGACCGCGGACAGGACCGTGGCGATGCCCACCAGGGCTCCGGAGATCTCCTTCATGGACTTGCGTGTGGCTTCGCGGGGGCTGAGCCCTTCGGTGGCCATGACGCGCTCCACGTTCTCCACCACGACGATGGCGTCGTCCACCAGCAGGCCGATGGCCAGGACCATGGCGAACATGGTCAGGGTGTTGATGGAGTATCCGGCCGCCGACAGGATCGCGAAGGTGCCGAGCAGAACCACGGGCACGGCGATGGTCGGGATGAAGGTCGCCCGGATGTTCTGCAGGAAGAGGAGCATGACGATGAAGACCAGGATGACAGCCTCAATGAGCGTCTCGATCACGTCGGCGATGGAGAGCTTGACGAACGGCGTGGTGTCGTAGGGGTAGACCACCTCGATGCTCGGGGGGAAGGTCGGGGCGAGCTTGTCGATGGCCGCTTCCACGGCCTCGGCGGTCTGGATGGCGTTGGCACCGGTGGCCAGCTTGATGGCCAGGCCAGCGCCGGGCTTGCCGTTGTAGCGCGCGCTGGTGGTGTAGCTCTCGGCTCCGAGCTCGACGTCGGCCACGTCCGAGAGCCGGACGATAGAGCCGTCCGACGAGCTTTTGATGATGATGTTGCGGAATTGTTCCGGCGTCTGCAACCGGCTGCGGGCGGTGATGGTGGCGTTGAGCTGCTGGCCTTCGCGGGCGGGCAGGCCGCCGAGCTGGCCCGCCGATATCTGGGTGTTCTGCGCCTGGATGGCCGAGGCCACATCGCCGGGCATGAGCGAATATCCGGCCAGCTTGTCCGGGTTGAGCCAGATGCGCATGGCGTAGGACGACGCAAAGAGCTCGGTGTCGCCCACGCCCTCCACGCGTTTCAGCGTGTCGTTGAGGGAGCTGTCCACGTAGTCCGCGATATCCACCGAGGACATGCTTCCGTCCTTGGAGACGAAGCCGATGACCACCAGGAAGCTGTCCGAGGACTTGGTCACGCTGACGCCGTTGCTCTGGACCACTTCCGGCAATTGGGCCGTGACGCGCTGGAGCTTGTTCTGAACCTGCATCTGGGCCACGTCCGGGTTGGCCTCGTTGGTGAAGGTCAGGGTGATTTCAGAGGACCCCGTGGAGGTGGACGTGGACGTCATATAGTCGAGGTTGTCGATGCCGGTCATGCCCTGCTCGATGACCTTGGTCACCGAGTTCTCGACAGTTTTGGCGTCCGCGCCTGGGTAGCTGCAATTGACGCTCACGGAAGTGGGCGCGATGTCCGGGTATTGGGATATGGAGAGGGAGTCGAGGGCTAGCAGGCCCGCGAGCATGATGACGATGGCTATGACCCATGCGAAGATGGGCCGCTTGATGAAAAATTCGGACATGGCCGGTCTAGCCCTCTCCGCGCTCCGGGGCGTTTCCCCCGGTCCCTTCGGCCTGCACGGGCCGCACTTCGCCGGTGGCGTCCACCACGGTCATTTCCCTGGTGTTTACGGACTGTCCTGCCTGGATGAACTGGGAGCCCTGGACCACCAGCTTGTCACCCTCGTTGATGCCGGACTCCACGAGCCAGGAGTTACCGACGTTCCGGCGCACCGAGAGCACCCGCTGCTCGACCTTGCCGTTCTTGTTCACGAACAGGGCGAGGGGGTCGCCCTTGGTGTTCCTGGCGACGGCCCGCTGGGGCACCAGGTAACAGTCGTCCACCCGGCCTTCCTCAATGACGGCCCGCACGTACATGCCCGGCAGGAGCAACCTTTCCGGGTTGGGGAACTGGGCGCGCACGGTGAAGGTGCCGGTGCCCTCGTCCACCTTGGCCTCGGAGAATTCCAGAGTGCCGGTGTGCGGGTAAACGGTTCCGTTCTCAAGCTTCAGCGTCACGGGCATGGTCGTGCCGGAAACGTGGATGCGCCCGGTGGCGATGGCCTGGCGCAGGTCGAGCAGGTCGGTGCTCGACTGGGTCATGTCCACGAAAATGGTGTCAAGTTGGCGGATGGTGGTCAGCGGCACGCTTTGGTTGGCTGTCACCAGCGCGCCGGGCGTGAGGTTGGATTTTTCGATGCGGCCGCTGATGGGGGCCTTGATTTCGGTGTACCCGAGATTGATGCGCGCGCGTTCCACCTCGGCCTTGGCCGAGGCCACGGCGGCCAGGTCGGCCTCGTAGATGGCCTTGGCGTCCTCGTAGTCCTGCGAGCTGATGGCCTTGTCCCGAATGAGCTCGGAATATCGCTTGGCCTTGTTTTCGGAACTGGGCAGGGCGGCCTGTGCCTTTTTCAGAGTGGCCATGGCGCTGTCATAGGCGGCGCGGTAGCTCGACGGTTCGATGCGGTAGAGCACGTCGCCTTCCTTGACTTCGCTGCCTTCGCGGAAAAGCCGTTCGCGGATGATGCCGTCCACCTGGGGGCGGACGTCGGCCACGAGCGAGGTGGTGGTCCTGCCCGGCAGCTCGGAGGTCAGGGTCACGGACTGCGAATGAAGCGTCTCGACGCCGACCTCAATCGGCGCTTTGGTGGCCTGGGCCTCGGGGGTGCTGCCCTTGCAGCCGGCCAGTCCGGCCAGGATGGACAGGCAGAACAGGAGCAGCGGGAGAACGGCCACACTGCCCTGGACGGAAGGGAAAAGTCTCTTGGACGGGGCGATCTGCAACGTCGATTCCTCCTTGACGCTCAAATGCGTCATCAATTACGGTACCAGGCAGTACTAATATGGTCGGCGAGCCGGACTGTCAATCCGGAAAATTGTGAAAAGATGTAAAACAAAGGGGGCGGAACATGGGAACGGACGCGAAAGTTCGGCGGGGGCGGCCCAAGGCCATGCCCGACGACGAGCGTCGCAAGCAGATTGTCCAGGCGGCGGAAAAGCTGTTCATCCGCAAAGGGTTCGCCGACACCCGCACCCATGAGATAGCCGCGCTGTGCCGAATCTCCAAACAGACCCTTTATCGGCTTTTCCCGGGCAAGCTCGATCTGTTCGCGGCCGTTGTCGACGCGCACCGCCTGAAGATGGTCGATTTCGGCGACGGCTACGACGACATCCCTCTGGATGAGGCCCTGGCACGCATGTTCATGATCGATCTCGACGAGGAAGCCTATGAGCTTCGCGGGGCATTCCTTCGCACCATAAACATCGAGGCTGTGCAACACCCCAAGATTCACGAGCTCTTGCGCCGACAGGGCGGCCGTCAGATCCGCGCCGAGCTGGCGAAGTGGCTGGACCGCCAGTGTCGGAAGGGGCGTCTTGAAATCAAGGACACCGGCAGCGCGGCGCATATGCTCTTGGACATGCTCGTGGGCGCGGTGTTCTTGGATGCCCAGGGCGGCTTCGGCTGGGCCGGACGGGAGGAGCGCGCCGCCCACTTCTGGCAGTGCATAGATATATTCCTTAAAGGAGTGCTGCCCGGCGGGGATCGATCCTGACGCCTTGCACCGGCAGGCTTGAGGGCCGCTGCCACGGCTTTGCGCAGTCTTCCCGCTCGATCCTTCTCTGCGGGCGAGGCTTTCGTCTTTACTCCCAGCTGATTTGCGGTATGTTGAGGCACATGAGAATGATTCCGGGTTTTGTCCGAAAAGCCCCTCAACCAGCGAGAAATTTTCATGAGCGAACATCTTCCTCAGTTTGAGATCGCCCGGAGCGGCGATCTCGCCCTCGGCATCCTGCCCCGCATGGCCAACCGTCACGGGCTCATCGCCGGGGCTACCGGGACGGGCAAGACCGTCAGCCTGCGGGTTCTGGCGGAGCACTTCAGCGACATCGGCGTGCCCGTCTTCATGGCGGACGTGAAGGGCGACATCGGGACCATGGCCCAGCCCGGCGGTGATCATGCCAAGGTCCGTGAACGGGTGGAGCAACTGGGACTCTCCGATTTTTCCCATCAGGCCTATCCCGTGACATTCTGGGATGTGTTCGGGACCAAGGGGCATCCCCTGCGGACCACGGTTTCGGAGATGGGACCGCTGCTTCTGGCCCGGCTGCTGGACTTGAACGATACCCAGAGCGGCGTCTTGTCCATGGCCTTCCGTATCGCCGATGACGAGGGGCTCCTGCTGCTCGATCTGAACGATCTGCGCGCCATGCTGGTTTATCTGGCCGAGAACGCCAAACGGTTCCGAGCCGAATACGGGAATATCTCGGCGGCGTCGGTGGGCGCGATCCAGCGGGGCCTGCTCGCCCTGGAGGAGCAGGGCGCGGACGAGTTCTTCGGCGAACCCGCGCTGAACCTGGACGACCTGATGCAGACCCGGGATGGCAGGGGCGTAATCAATATCCTGTCCGCGGACCGGCTGCTGCGTTCGCCGCGCGTCTATTCGACCATGCTGCTGTGGCTGCTGTCGGAGCTGTTCGAGTCCCTGCCCGAGGTGGGGGACCCGGAAAAGCCCCGGCTGGTCTTTTTTTTCGACGAGGCGCATCTGCTCTTCGATCGCGCTCCCCGTGCGCTGGTGGACAAAATCGAGATGGTCGTCCGGCTCATCCGTTCCAAGGGCGTGGGCGTGTACTTCGTGACCCAGATGCCCACGGACTTGCCGCCCGATGTGCTCGGCCAACTCGGCAACCGGGTGCAACATGCCCTGCGGGCCTACACTCCGCGAGACAGGAAAGCCGTGCGCACAGCGGCGCAAACCTTTCGCGTGAATCCGAATCTGGACGTGGAAGCGGCCATCACCGACCTCGGTGTGGGCGAGGCCCTGGTCTCGTTCCTTGAGCGCAAGGGCGCACCGGGCACGGTGCAGAGGGCGTTGGTCCTGCCGCCCCGAAGCCGCCTCGGCGTTCTGGAGCCTGCGGAACTGGACAGGATCATTCGCGAATCGGTTTTGTACGGTCATTATGAACAGGAGATCGATCCGGAATCGGCCTACGAAATTCTCACCGCCCGTCGCGAGGAGATGGAAGCGCAACGGCAGGCCCACCTTCAGCGGCAGGAGCGGGAAAAGGAGGAGCGGCGGGCCGCCAGGGCGAGCCGTGCAGATTCCAATCGCCAGGGGTTGGTGGAAGCCTTTGCCAAATCCGCCATCCGCTCCATTGGCTCGGCCTTTGGCAGGCGTATCGTGCGCGGCGTGTTGGGTGGCCTTATGAAATAGTCTTTCCCTCGCGACGGAGAAAAGGGGATGCGGGCGTTTGCCCCGCATCCCTTTTTTTGCGCCCGGGGGGGGGACGAAAAAAGATTTTGGTCGGCAAAAAACGGTTCGAAAATCCGCTTTATCGGGAGCGTGAAAATGAACCTGATTTTCGGGGTTGAAATTGGCTCGGAAAATACTCGAAAACGAATCCCGCCGACAAGAATATCCGCTGCCTGATTTTTCCGGTTGCTCGGCAAAAAGGGGGTATTTTTTGATTGACCGATCAATTAAAAAATGAACTTTTTTCAAAAAATAAGTAAATTCAAATAATTAGGAGTGAAATTTTTTCTTCACATTTTAAAATGGTGTGGTAGATGTGAGTCGTAGCCGGTTGGGTGCCGGTATTGAGAAGCAAATAAATTTAAAAAGAGGATATTGTGATGAAGCGTTTTTCCCTGGCTCTGATGCTCGTATTTACCATTTGTGTCGCTACCGCTTTTGCCGCCAAGTCTTTCGCCGGCGCAACCGAGTCCCATGACATGAGGGCGCACACCGTGGCCGAGGCCAAGGCCTCCAGCGTGGACACCGGCGTGGTGCTGCACGGCCGCATCGTCAAGGTCATCAACGACAACAGCGTGTTGTTTTCCGACAACACCGGCGAACTGCTCGTGCACATGCAGAACGCCGAGGCCAAGAAGGACGTCATCACCAACGCCGATGTGGACGTCAACGGCAAGATCGTCGGTGACCTCATGTACACCGAAGTCAAGGCCGACTCCGTGACCATGAGCAACTAGTTTAAAAAGTAGACGAATCATTAAAGGGACGCCCTGCGGGGCGTCCTTTTTTTTGTGCCTCCGGCGGCCAGAGGGGGAACCTCTTGAGAGAGGTTCCCCCTCTGGACTCCCCCTCCAGAACTTTTTGGTGCCGCTCCGCGGATTGAAACGTGCCGAAGCGTTGGTTTGTTCCTATATTTGGCCTTTTCGGCCGGACATTTAATTAGGGACAACATGATTGCATTTGCCAGCCCTCGCGAAGCGCATAAAAAGTTTAGGAAAGGAGATGGGATAGGGGGTCCGGGGGGAAGGGAAGAGGGAAATCCTTTTCAAATGGTTTCCCTCTTCCCGTCCCCCCGGCCGCCGGAGGCACATCGCCAAAATGTGGGGCTCCCGTCTTGCGACGGGGGGCCCCTAACGCGGGGTGATTCCCTAGGAGTATATTTTGTAAGTTGCGGTCACAAAACTCCACCCGCGCTATTGTCGGTTAACGTCCGTCGTCGCACGGCTCGCCGGAGCCGGGGCTTTCGGCGGAGATGCCCTCCTGGCAGGCGGCCGGGTCTTCCGTCCCGGGCGCGGCGGGCGTATCTTCGGCCATGCGGCTGAGGATGGTGTAGCGGTTGTCGTAGTCCTCTTCGATCTTGGCGCGATAGGTCTTCGAGAGGTCTGGGTGGAACCGTTCGAGCATGGCGTAGCGGTTTTCGCCGGACAGGAACTCCTGGAGGGAGCCGTCCGGGGCCTTGGAGTCGAGCTGGAACGGGTTCTCGCCCTTGTCGGCGCGTTGCGGATCGAAGCGGAAGAGCGGCCAGTAGCCGGAATCCACAGCCAGTTTCTGTTCGAGCTGGGTCTTGCCCATACCTTTCTTGATGCCCTGGTTGATGCACGGGGCGTAGCAGATAATCAGGGACGGTCCGTTGTAGGCTTCGGCCTCGCGGAACGCCTTGAGGAGCTGCTGCTTGTCCGCACCCATGGAAACCGAGGCCACGTACACGTAGCCGTAGGTCATGGCCATGCGTCCGAGGTCCTTTTTGCCGGTGCGCTTGCCTGCGGCCGCGAACTTGGCGATGGAGCCGAGCGGGGTGGCCTTGGAGGACTGACCGCCGGTGTTGGAGTAGACCTCGGTGTCGAGGACGAGGATGTTGATGTCCTCGCCGGAAGCAAGGACGTGGTCCACGCCGCCGTAGCCGATGTCGTAAGCCCAGCCGTCGCCGCCGAAGATCCAGATGGATTTCTTGGTGAACAGGTCGGCGTCGGCCGCGATGGCTTTGAGGGTCTCGTCCCCGGCGTTGTCCAGGGCGGTCTTGAGGATCGCGCCGGTCTCGGCGGAGGCTTCGGGATCTTCCTTGGCGGCCAGCCAGTCGGCCAGGGCCTTTTTCATGTCGCCGTCGGCGGTTTCAAGCGCCTTTTCGCAGTTGGCGACGAGGATTTCGCGGCGGTTGTTGAGGCCCATGCCGATGCCGTAGCCGAATTCGGCCGCGTCTTCGAACAGGGAGTTGCCCCAGGCCGGGCCGAAGCCGTCGCGGTTGGTGCAGTAGGGGGTTGAGGGGGCGGATGCTCCCCATATGGAGGAACAGCCCGTGGCGTTGGCGATGACCATGCGCTCGCCGAAGAGCTGGGTCAGGACCTTGACGTACGGGGTCTCGCCGCAACCGGCGCACGCCCCGGAGAACTCCATGAGCGGCTGACGGAACTGGGAGCCCTTGACCGTGTCGCGCTTGAAGGCGTCGCGATAGTCCACGGTCTCGGTGAAGTCGAAGTTGGGCACCTGTGCGGCGGTCTGGGTGGCGATGGGCTTCATGACCAGGGCCTTTTCCTTGGCCGGGCAGATGTCGGCGCAGTTGCCGCAGCCGAGGCAGTCCATGGTATTGACCTGCATACGGTAGCGCATCCCCTTGACGTCCTTGCCCTTGGCTTCGACAGTGGCGAAGGTTTCGGGCGCGCTCGCAGCGTCCTCGTCGGCCAGCAGGACCGGGCGCAGGGCGGCGTGCGGACAGACAAAGGCGCACTGGTTGCACTGGATGCAGTTGTCGGCGATCCATTCGGGAACGTTGATGGCCACGCCGCGCTTTTCCCAGCGGGAGGTGGCGACCGGCATGGTGCCGTCCGTGGAGAAGGCGGACACCGGCAGGGTGTCGCCCTTCTGGGCCAGGACGGGCCGCATGACGTTCTTCACGTAGGCGGGCTCGTCGGCTTCGGTCGCGGCGTCGTCGGCCAGGGATGCCCAGACGGCGGGCACCTCCACCTGGACCAGGGCCTCGGGGGCCTTGTCCACGGCGGCGCAGTTCATCTCGACGATCTTCGGTCCCTTCTTGCCGTAAGCCTTGTCGATGCCGTCCTTGAGCAGGTTCACGGCCTGTTCGAAGGGAATGACGTCGGCCAGCTTGAAGAAGGCGGTCTGCATGACCATGTTGATGCGTCCGCCGAGTCCGGCCTCGCCCGCGATTTTGACCGCGTCCACGGTGTAGAACTTGAGGTTCTTCTGCGCGATGGTGCGGCGCATGGCGGCCGGGAGGTTCTTCTCGATTTCGTCGCCGGTCCAGGCGCAGTTCAGGACGAAGATGCCGCCGTCCTTGATGCCTTCGAGCACGTCGTAGAGGTTCACGTAGCTCGGGTTGTGGCAGGCCACGTAATCGGCGGCCGCGACCAGGTAGGTGGACTGGATGGGCTCGTTGCCGAAGCGCAGGTGGGAGATGGTGATGCCGCCGGACTTCTTGGAGTCGTAGGCGAAGTAGCCCTGCGCGTACATGTCGGTGTTGTCGCCGATGATCTTGATGGCCTGTTTGTTCGCGCCCACGGTGCCGTCCGAGCCGAGACCCCAGAACTTGCACTGCACGGTGCCTTTGGGGGTCGTGTCCAGGGTCCCGGTCAGGACGAGGGAGGAGTTCGTGACATCATCGTCGATGCCGACGGTGAATCTGGATTTGGGGGCCGGGGAGGCAAGGTTGTCGAACACGGCCTTGACCATGGCCGGGGTGAATTCCTTGGAGCCCAGGCCGTAGCGGCCGCCGATCACGGCGGGGCCGCCGCCCTGTTCGAGCAGTACGGCGCAGATGTCCTGGTACAGGGGATCGCCCTGTGCGCCGGGTTCCTTGGTCCTGTCGAGGACCGCGAGCTTCTTGCAGGAAGCGGGCAGCACGGACAGGAAGTGGGCGGCGGAGAAGGGACGGTACAGGCGGACCTTGATGAGGCCGACCTTTTCGCCCTGTTCGAGCAACTGATTGATGACTTCCTCGATGGTTTCGCAGGAAGAGCCCATGGAGACGATGACGCGCTCGGCGTCGGGCGCGCCCACGTAGTCGAAGGGCTTGTAGTTGCGGCCGGTGAGGGCGGAAACCTTGGCCATGTACTCTTCGACGATGGCCGGGATGGCTTCGTAGTTCGGGTTGGCGGCCTCGCGTCCCTGGAAATAGATGTCCGGGTTCTGGGCCGTGCCCCGGATGTTCGGATGCTCGGGGTTCATGGCCCGTTTGCGGAATTCGGCGACCTTGTCCATGTTCAGCAGGGGCAGCATGTCCGCGTAGTCGATGGTCTCGATCTTCTGGATTTCATGGGAGGTGCGGAAGCCGTCGAAGAAGGAGACGAAGGGAACGGACGCCTCCACGGTGGACAGGTGGGCGACCAGGGCGAGGTCCATGACTTCCTGGACCGAGGCCGAGGCCAGCATGGCGAAGCCGGTCTGGCGGCAGGCCATGACGTCCTGATGGTCGCCGAAGATGGACAGGGCGTGACCGGCCACGGCGCGCGCCGAGACGTGGAAGACGCAGGGCAGCAGTTCGCCCGCGATCTTGTACATGTTCGGGATCATCAGCAGCAACCCCTGGGAGGCCGTGAAGGTGGTGGTCAAAGCGCCGCCGGCCAGGGAGCCGTGCACCGCGCCGGCCGCGCCGGCCTCGGACTGCATCTGGCGAATTTTGAGGGGATGGCCGAAGACGTTTCTCTTGTCCTGGGCGGCCCACTCGTCGGCGATTTCGCCCATGGTGGAGGAAGGGGTGATGGGGTAGATGGCGGCGGTTTCGCTCATGGCGTAAGCCACCCACGCGGCGGCGGTGTTGCCGTCCATTGTCTTCATTTTGGACATGTTGTGCTCCGTTTCTTATAACTAATTCGATTATATATGTTTATCCATCGACCAATGCCTTGGTGGCGTGGGCTATCTCCAGTTCCTCGTTGGTGGGGATCACGAGCATGTCCACCGGGCTGTCGTCGGTGCTTATGCGGCGCACGCCGGGGGCGCGCGTTTCGTTGCGTTCCGGGGAAAGCCTGATGCCCAGGCCTTCGAGTCCTTCGCAGGCGGCGGCCCGGACAAAGGCGTCGTTTTCGCCGATCCCCGCCGTGAAGACCACGGCGTCGGCCCGGCCGAGCACGGCCAGGTAGGAACCGATCTGGGCCTTGACCCGGTAGGCGAACATCTCGAAGGCGAGCTGTGCTTTTTCGTTGCCCTTTTCGCGGGCGGCGTGCACGTCGCGCATGTCGTTCAGGCCGGAGATGCCGAGCAGGCCGCTTTGCTTGTTGAGCATGGTGTCCACTTCAAGCACGGACATGTTCCGGTGCTTGACGATAAAGGGGAACAGGGCCGGATCGACGTCGCCCGAGCGGGTGCCCATCATCAGGCCCGCCAGCGGGGTCAGTCCCATGGTGGTGTCCACGCATCGGCCGTTCTTGACCGCGGCCATGGAACAGCCGTTGCCCAGGTGGGCGGTAATCAGGTCCACCTCGTCCACTGACTTGCCCAGGAAGGCGGCGGCCTCCTTGGTGACGTACTTGTGCGAGGTGCCGTGGAATCCGTATTTGCGGATCTTGAGGTCCTCGTAGAGGTCCGTCGGCACCGGGTACATGAACGCCTTGGGCGGCATGGTCTGATGAAATTCGGTGTCGAACACGGTGACGTTCGGCGTGCCGGGGAAAAGCTCCAGGGCGGCTTCGATGCCCACCAGGTTGGCCGCGTGCAGGGGCGCGAGCGGGATGTTGTCGCGGATGGTCTCCACCACGTCGGCGTCCACCAGGACCGGCGCGGAGAAGGACTCGCCGCCTTGGACCACGCGATGCCCCACGGCGTCGATGTCGCACAGGGAGTCGATGACGCCCCATTCCTCGCCGGTGAGTTTCGCCACCATGAGACCCATGGCCTCCCTGTGGTTTGCGATGGGCAGGTGCTCCACGGATTTGGCGTCGGGCCACTTGTCCGGATTGGACTTCTGGGTGATGGAGCCCATCTCCTCGCCGATGCGTTCGATGAGGCCCGAGGCCATGACCCTGTCGTCGGCCATGTCGATAAGCTGGTACTTGAGGGACGAACTGCCGGAGTTGATGACCAGGATATTCATGCTATGCGTTCCTTTGGGCTTGAGCCTGGATGGCCGTGATGGCCACGGTGTTGACGATGTCGCGCACGCGGCAGCCGCGCGAGAGGTCGTTGACCGGCTTGTTCAGCCCCTGGAGGACCGGGCCTATGGCCGTGGAGCCGGGCACTGCCCGCTGCACGGCCTTGTAGGTGTTGTTGCCGGTGTTCAGGTCCGGGAAAATGAAGACCGTGGCGTGTCCGGCCACCTCGGAGCCGGGCAGCTTGGTCCGGGCCACGTCCGGGTCCACGGCCGCATCGTATTGCAGCGGTCCCTCGATGGGCAGGGAGATTCCCCGCTCCTTGGCCAGGCTCTTGGCGATGGCCGTGGCCTCCACGACCTTTTCCACGTCCGCGCCCGTGCCCGAGCCGCCGGTGGAATAGGAGAGCATGGCCACATACGGGTCTATGCCGAAGAGCCGGGCGGTCTGCGCCGAGCTCAGGGCGATCTCCGCGAGCTGGGTCGCGTCGGGTTTAGGGTTGACCGCGCAGTCGCCGAAGCAGACTACGCGGTCACCCATGCACATGAGGAAAACGGACGATACAATGGATGCGTCCGGTCTGGTCTTGATGAATTCGAATGCGGGGCGGATGGTCTGGGCCGTGGTGGTCACCGAGCCGGAGACCATGCCGTCGGCGTCGCCCGCGTGGACCATCATGGTCCCGAAATAGGTGGGGTCGACGATGCGGTCGCAGGCGTCTTCCATGCGGATGCCCTTGTGCTGCCGCGCCTCGTAATAGCGTCGGGCGTAGTCATCGAACTGCGGCGACCGGGCCGGGTCCACCAGAACCGCGCCGTTGAGCTGCACGCCGAGATGGGACGCCTGGGCGAGAATGGCGTCCGGGTCGCCCAACAGGGTGATGTCCACCACGTTGCGCCGTTGCAGTATCTCCGTGGCCCGGAGGATGCGGTCGCTGGTTCCCTCAGGCAGGACGATGTGCATCCGTTCGCGCTTGGCCGTCTCCACGAGGTTGTATTCGAACATGATCGGCGTGACCTTGGTGGACTGGGTGGTCACCAGCCGATTGCGCAGTTCCTCGATGTTCACGCACGACTCGAAGAGCCCGATGGCCGACGCTATCTTGGCTGGGTGCTCTGGGTCGATGGTCCCGTGCAGGGCCTGGAGAGTCTGGGTCGCCTTGAAGGTATGGTCCTTCACGCTCAGGATCGGCAGGGGCACGCCGGTCCATCCTTCGATGAGCCGGTGCACGGTCTCGGACGGCTGGATGCCGCCGGTCAGGACGATGCCCGCGATATTTCCGTACAGGGAGGACTGCCGCGAGGATATGCTGGCCAGGATGATGTCCATGCGGTCGCCGGGAGTGACGATCAGGGCGCCGTCCTCTATGTATTGGAGAAAATTGGTTATGTGCATGGCTGCGGTCAGGAAGCTGTCGACCTGGACGTCCAGCCTGCCGTGGCCGTAGAGCACGGTGGCGTCCAGCCATTTGATGACGTCGTGAATGGTCGGGTTGCCCAGCCGCTTGTCGTCCGGGATGGCGTAGGCCAGCAGGGGGTGCGAGGCGCGGGTCTTGGCCTCGATGTCCCGGAGAGTGTCCGGTGAGAACCCGGGGCGGGCGCGGTTCACGATGAGCCCCATGACCTCCAGGCCGCGTTCCTCGAATATCTCCACGGTGCGCTGGGCCGAGCCGCACAGTTCCTCGTCGCTGCGGTTCAGCCCGTTGACCACGAGCAGGACGGGACAGCCCAGGTTGGAGACGATGGAGGCGTTGATTTCGAATTCCAGGGTGGCCCCGCCCCCGATGTAGTCCGTGCCTTCGCACAGGACGAAGTCGTAGCTCTTTTCCAGCTCCTTGAACTTGTTCAGGGTGCTTTCCAACAGCATCGCCTTGTTCCCGCTGTTAATCAGCCTGCGGGCCTCGCTCAAGGTGTAGCCGTACGTCTGCTCGTATTCCTGGTCGAGCTTGAAATGCCGGAGCATGAGATCGATGTCGTGATCCCTGCGGCCGTCCACCGGATCGCTGATGACCGGCCGGAATATGGCCACGCGCCTGAGGTTCGCCCGAAGCAGGTGCATGACCCCGAGAAGGATGGCGGATTTGCCGCTCCGCGCTTCGGTGGCTGCTATGTAGAGGCTCTTGGACATGTCGGTCTCCTTGGGGACTGCCGGTGGAGGACCGGGAGAAGGCGGTTGTCGGATCGCCTTCTCCCGGCCGGACGCCGTGGGTTGAGTTGGGGCTGTTTCGACGGCGTCCTCTATGCTCCATAGGGCATGGGGTATGGTTGATTAAGCGTCCGAGGCGATGTCCCTTTCCTCGGCCGTGAGGGCTTCGTCCCGGTCGTAGCAGACCAGGCCACAGCGCAGGCAGCGGTCCGCTTCGGCCTGCGCCTGCTCCTCGTTGAGCGGGCCTTCCACCTCGTTGAAGGTGCAGTTGCGGTCGTCGCCATGGCACAGGTGGGGCAGGACTGCCCGCTTCGCGCGTTCCACATGATCGATTTCCTTGAACAGCGTGTACGGGATCATTCCCTTCTGCGTGGTTTCCGGAACCGGGATATCCCCTTGGCTTATATAGTAATGTATCGACCGGGCAGCCTTGCGGCCGTCGCCGATGGCCGAGATGACCAGGTCCGGGCCGGTGTAGACGTCGCCCGCGGTGAATACGCCGGGGATGGCCGTCTGGAAGGTGTCCGGGTCGGCCACGATGGTCTGCCACTTGGTGGTCTCCAGCGGGCAGGTCCCGGCTTCGGAGTCGTCGTACAGGCAGCCGAGGTCCGGCTTCTGTCCGATGGCGGGGATGATGAGGGTCGCCTCCATGCTCTGCTCCGAGCCTTCCTTCTTGACCGGACGGCGGCGTCCTGATTCGTCGGGCTCGCCCAGCTCCATCTCGTAATATTCGAGATGGGTGGCCCGGCCGTTTTCGTCGCCGATGACCCGGGCGGGAGCGGCCAGGAACTTGAACTTCACGCCCTCGTCCTCGGCTCCGACGATCTCTTCGTCGTCGGCGGGCATTTCGGCGCGCGTGCGGCGGTACATGAGGGTCACTTCGGCCCCGAGGCGGACACAGGTGCGGGCCGCGTCGATGGCGGTGTTGCCGCCGCCGACCACGATGACCTTGTCGCCGGTCTCGGGCTTCTGGCCCAGGGCGTGGGCGGTCAGGAATTCGATGCCGCCCATGACGCCGTCAAGGTCCTCGCCTTCGGCGTACATGCCCGACGCCTGCCAAGCGCCGATGCCGATGAAGACCGCTTCATATCCTTCGTCCTTGAGCGATTCGATGGTGAAATCGCGGCCGAACTTGGTGTTGACCTTCGCCTCGATCCCGAGGTCCAGGATGCCCTGAATCTCCCAGTCGAGGTCAGCCTTGGGCAGCCTGTATTCGGGTATGCCGTAGCGGGTCTGGCCGCCGAGCTTGGGCATGGCGTCGAAGATGGTCGGGCTGTGGCCCAGGCGGCGCAGGAAATAGGCGCAGGAAAGACCGGCCGGGCCGCCGCCGATGACGGCCACGCGCCTGCCGGTGTCCGTCGCGCACGGTACGGGCAGCCGGGAGCCCGAGTGAAGCTCGCGGTCGGCCACGAACCGTTTGAGCATGTTGATGCCCACGGACGTGTCCACATGCTGGCGGCGGCAGACCGTCTCGCACGGGCGGGGACAGACCCGGCCGCAGGTGACCAGCAGCGGGTTGCGCTCCTTGATGGTCATGACCGCGCCGTCGTAGTCGCCCGCCTTGATCTGTTCGATGTATCGGGGAATGTTGATTTGCGCCGGGCACCTCTGACGGCAGGGGGCCAGGCAGTCAGTGGTCTGGTTGAGGTGCAGCAGCCGGGCGGACATGCCGGAGATGCCGATGACCCCGCGCGGACAGGCATCCACGCAGTTGCCGCAGGCCTTGCACCGGGCCGGATCGATGACCGGCAGTCCCTCGGGACCCATGTGGATGGCGCCGAAGGGACAGACCCGGACGCACGTTCCGAGCCCGAGGCAGCCCTCGGGGCAGGATTTGGAACCGCCGTAAAGTTGGTGGGCGGCCCGGCAGTCCATGGCCCCTTCGTAGTGGAAGAGGTCTTCGGCCCGCTGTCCGCCGGTGCAGTCCCGCACGGCCAGTTCCGGCTCGCGTTCGATGACTTCCTGGCCCATGATGGCCGCGATCACGGCGATGGCCTCGCCGTCGGCCACGATGCATACCGAGGCCGGGGCCTTGCCCGCCACGATGGCGGCCGCCGCGCCGGAGCAGCCGGGGAAGCCGCAGCCGCCGCAGTTCGCGCCGGGCAGGTTGTCCTCGATGAGCGCGATGCGCGGGTCCTCCTTGACGAAGAGGAGCTTCGAGGCGATGCCCAGGATGGCGGCGGCCAGAAGGCCGATGCCGAACAGAGTCAGTCCCGATGTCAGTATCATGATGTCCGTCCCGTTCCGTGTCGTTGTCGGTTAGATCATTCCCTGGAAGGCGAAGAAGGCCAGGGACATGAGCCCGGCCATGATGAGGCCGATGGGCGTGCCGCGCATGGCGATGGGCAGCCGCCGTACGGACAGCCGTTCGCGGATGCCCGCCAGAAGCACCAGGGCGAGCATGAAGCCGAGCCCGGACGCCAGCGAGAACATTATCGTCTTGAAGAAGCCGAATTCCTCGCGTTGGCAGATCAGCGCGATACCCATGACCGCGCAGTTGGTGGTGATGAGCGGCAGGAAGATGCCCAGCGACTTGTAGAGCGGCGGGACCATCTTCTTGAGAAACATTTCCACGAACTGGACCAGCGATGCGATGACCAGGATGAAGGCCAGGGTTTGGAGGAAGCCCAGACCGAATGGGGCCAGGACGAACTCCTGGACCAGCCAGGTGATGGCTGCGGCCATGACGGCCACGAAGACCACGGCTCCGCCCATGCCCACGGCCACGGACGTCTCCTTGGAGGTGCCGATGAAGGGGCAGTTGCCCAGGTATTGGGCCAGAACGATGTTGTTGACGAACATCGCCCCGATAAAAAGAAGGAAGTATTCCTGCATGGTCGTTTCCTCGAAATCTTAGCAGTTCTTCTGTCCGCAGCCGCCGCAGGAGCCGCAGTCGTGGGTCGGACCCTGGACCGCGGCTAGTCCCCTGCGCTTGCGCCGGACGTTTTCAACGAAGGTCATGATGGCCAGCAGCACGCCCAGCGAGACGAATGCGCCGGGAGCCTTGACCATGATGCCGATAGGCTGGAACCCGTCCCAGGCCACGTTGACCCCGAAGACCATGCCCGTGCCGAGCAACTCGCGCAGGGCCCCCAGGAAGGTCAGCGACATGGTGAAGCCGAGCCCCATGCCCAGGCCGTCGGCCATGGACAGAAGCGGCGGGTTCTTGGAGGCGAATGCCTCGGCCCGGCCCAGGATGATGCAGTTGACCACGATGAGCGGCACGAAGATGCCGAGCTGCTGGTACAGCGGGTAGGCGAACGCCTGCATGAGCAGCTCGACGGCCACCACCAGGGACGCGGCCACCACGATGAAGCAGGCGATGCGCACCTTGGCCGGGATGATTTTTCTGAGCAGGGAGACCATCAGGTTGGACAGGGTCAGGACAAAGACCACGGCCATGCCCATGCCGAGCCCGTTGTTCGCCGTGTTGGTCACGGCCAGGACCGGGCAGAGGCCGAGCACCAGCTTGAACGGGGGCAGGTCCTTCCACAGTCCCTTTGAGAATTCCTTCCACAATCTGTTCATGTTCGACTCCGAATCCGGGCAGGGCTTACGACCAGCCGCCGGCGAGTTTGCCCTTCAGGGCGTTGAAGATGGCGATGGCCTCGCGGACCGCGGACACGGTGCCGTTGGAGGAGATGGTCGCCCCGGCCACAGCTTCGATGTCGCCGCCGTTCTTCTTCAGGTCCACGCTATCCAGGGAGTGGCCCCTGAATTGGGTGGTGTATCCGTGCTCGGCCACGCGCGCGCCCAGGCCCGGAGTTTCCTTGAGAGTGGTGATGCCTATGCCGGTAAGGGTCGCGGCGTCGACGTCGAATCCGACCATGACGCCGATGTTCCCGCCGTATCCCTTGCCCGAGGTCTCGAAAGCCAGCCCGATGAGCCGTCCGTCCTTGAGGGCCGGGAACACGATCACGGTCCGGCCGTCCACTTCGAACTTCCGGCGGTCCTTGATGGGGTCGTTGTCGTAGTCGCTCAGGACCGACTGGATGGCCGGGGCCTGCACATAGGTCAGGACCTGTTCCTCGATGATCGGGGCCGTGACCTGCTTGAGCGCGGCCAGGGTGATGCCCGCGATGCCGCAGATGAGCGACAGGACGATCATCATTTTCATCATTTCCTTCATGGCCTATCTCCTTCCGAACGGCTTGGGCCGGATGCGTTCGAGCGCCGGGGTGAACAGGTTGGCCAGCAGGATGGCGAAGGGCACGCCGTCCGGGTAGATCCCGTAAATCCGGATGATGACGATGAGCGCTCCGACCAGAAGGCCGAAGAGCAGCATGGGGATCTGCCGGTTGGGGCTGGACGGTCCGTCCGTGGCCAGGAAGAACGCTCCGAACAGGGTGGACCCGGTCAGCAGATGGAAGGCCGGGGAGGCATACATCGACGGGTCGATCCAGTTGAACAGGAAGGCGGTCAGGGCTACGCCGCCGATGACCCCCACCGGGATGATGGACGAGACGTGTTTACGCATGACCAAAAGCATTCCGCCCAAGAGCACGCCCGCGATTTGGATCGCGCCCAGGCCGCCGAGCTGCTTGCCCAGGAAGAGCTGCCGGGTGTCGGTGATCTGCACTGCGTCCAGGCCGAAGTTCTTGAGCTGGGCCAGGGGATAGGTCAGGTCCATGCCCAGCATGGAGGCGTCGATGTCCATGAACGAGGGCCAGGAGATGCGGCAGATGGCCCAGCCGACCAGCGGGGCGCAGAACGGGCTGCCGCCCAGAGGGCCGAAGGCCATCTTGCCCAGCACGATGGAGGCTGCGCTGCCGAAGGCGACCAGCCACCACGGCGCGGAGGCCGGGAGCAGGAAGGCGAAGGACAGCCCCACGGTAAAGGCGTGGAAGTCATTGACGTCGGTTTCGCGGTCCATGAAATAATCACAGGCCATTTCGGCCAGCACGGCCGTGGCCATGGACAGGGCCATGACCCGGATGGCCGGCATCCCGAAGGTCATGGACGCCATGACTGCGGCGGGCAGCATGGCCACCAGTATGGTCAGCATCCGGTCCCGTACCGTTGTGCCGCAATGGCGGTGGGGCGGGACCGAGACGGTCAGGGCAAAGGGGTTGAGAGGCTTCACGGCTGGGTTTCCTCCCCGGACTGGGCTTTGGCTTTCGCCAATTCGTGCTTGGCGAGCCTGATGTATTGGAGCATGGGGCGGCGGGCGATGCAGAAGAAGCCGCACAGGCCGCATTCGAAACAGACATCAACGGCTTCGGCTTCGGCCTTTTCGTACTGGCCGAATTCTGCGTAGCTGGTAATCATGGCCGGATCGAGGCGGGCCGGACACCGGCGCACGCACTCGCCGCAGCCCACGCAGGCCGCGTCCATGGCCACCGGAGTCGGATTGCGGATCAGGCTCACGGCGGTGGTGGCGCGGTCCACGCCCTGGCTGGGCGAAGCTGCTGCCGTGCCCCGGAGCACGCCGCCCAGAACGATGCGGTCGCCATCGTGGATGGTCAGGCCGTCGCTGGTCAGGATTTCGCCCACGGGAGAGCCCAGGCTGATGAGCCGGGCCGAATTGTCCACCGTGACCATGGTCTCCATGACAGGCAGCCCCGTTTCCATGACCATCCCGGCGTGGAAGACCGTTTCCAGCCCCACCACCAGGGTGTTGTCCGGAGCCTCCTGGCCGGTCACGGCTTTGGCCACCAGGGGATCAAGCCCCTGGGGATATTGATCGGAGACGACCTTGACGGCGATGTCGGGCAGGGATTCCTTCACGCCGCCGGGAACGGCCAGGGTGACCTCCGCTGGCTTGTATCCCCGGACCAGGGCCGATGCTCCGGTGCGCAGGGTTTCGAGCTTTTCGGCCAGCAGCGTCCGCCTGGAAAGCAGGCCGGGCTCCTCGTCCACGCCGTTGAGAATGAGAATGTCCACCTGTTCGCGGGCTGGAAGGTCCGCGCCGAGCTCCCGCAGCCGCGCGAGAAGCTCCTGGCCGCCCAGGTCGTGGAGGATGGCCGGGTCCACGGTCTCGCCGCCCTCGCGGGCGATGCGGATGCGGTACGGGTCCACGTGTTCCACGGACCCCGGGAACGGGGCGTGGATGTCGCCCATGCCCGGGTCGGACGCGGTGGCGATGCGTTCGCCGCGTTCGATCTTCTGGCCGCAGGTGACCAGGGGACAGTGGCGGTTCAGGGTCAGCTCCGCCGTGGCGGTGTGTGTCGATCGGGTATTCATATTCCGCCTACCTGCTGATGTGGCATTGTTTGCAGTTGTCGGGGCCGTAGGGACCTGCGCCCATCTCCTCGTGACAGGACATGCACTGGTCGTGGAAAGCGTTCATGCGGGGCAGGACCAGCTCCCTGGTCTCTGACTCGTGGCACTGGGTGCAGGCCGAGAAATCGCCCTTGTAGTCGGTCATGTCCTTGGGGATGTGGCAGGACTTGCAACTGGAAAGTCCCTTGTCGAACATGTCCTCGTGGCATTGGCCGCAGCTTTGGTGCCCGGCCTCGCGCATGGACAGGAGCTTGTCCGTGCTCTTTTCCGTATGGCAGTTGTTGCACTTCTGCGGTTCCGGCTCGATGTCCTGGCCGTGATGACAGTCGTAGCAGTCCGAGGCGTAGTCGGTGTGCGCCTCATGATCGAAGCGCACGGAGTCGTACTCCACGTGATGGCAGCGCACGCAGTAGGACTCGTTGGGGAAGGAGTCCATGTGGTCGTTCACGAAAGTGTCGTCGAAGTCGTTGGGATGGCAGGAGCCGCAGGCCAGGGCTTCGTCCTGTGGGGAAACGATCGGTTGCGCCTTGTCGTGGTGACAGCGGGAGCATTCGATCTGGTAGTCCCTGTGGTGAACCAGGTGGGAGAAGAGCACCTTCCCCCCGTTGTTCTCGAACAGGATGCGCACTGGCATCGGCTGCGTCTGGCCCGATCGGACGTATCCGATGATGGCCACCGCCAGGAGCACTATGGTCGCCGCAAGGACGGGAAATATCTTCGATTTTGAACGCATCTTTCCTCTCCGCCGCGAGGGTACGGCAGCTCCATGTTGTTGTATATAAATGATTTATTTTGTCTGCGGGCGGCCGGAGCCGCCCGCAGGGATTGTATCGTTACTTGGGTATGACCGCCCATTCCGGCACGACGCCGAGGTCGATGCCCCAGAGGGACGGGAGGATGTAAACCACGAAGGCTGTAATCAGGATCGTTCCTACCAGGTTGAGCCATACGCCTGTCTTGGCCATCTGTTTGATGGTCACGCATCCGCTGCCGAATACGACGGCGTTCGGCGGGGTGGCCACCGGGAGCATGAAGGCGAAGGAGGCCGCCACGCAGGCGCCGATGATGGTTGTGTACGGATGCACGCCCATGGCGATTGCCGCGGAGCCCATGATGGGCACGAGCAGGGTGGCGGTGGCGGTGTTCGAGGTGATCTCCGTCAGGAAGATGATAATCAGGACCACCGCGCCGACGAAGACGACCATGCTGGTGCCTTCGAGCGCGCCGAGCTGGCTGGCGATGTAGGCCGCCAGGCCGGTCTTGGCGAAACCGTTGGCGATGGCGAGACCGCCGCCGAAGAGCAGGATGACATCCCAGGGAATCTTGACCGCGGTTTTCCAATCCAGAAGGAACTTGCCCTTCTTGAAGTCCACCGGGATCGCGAACAGAATCAGTGCGCCGAGGATACCGATTGTGGCGTCGCCGATGTACTTGAAGTGGGGCATGATGCCGAGCACGAAGGAAGATTTGGCCAGGAAGCCGCGCGCCAGCCAGAAGGTGGCCACGAAGCAGCCCACGACGACGATTTTCTTTTCTTGGCTGGTCATGGGGCCGAGTTTTTTTACTTCGTCGTCAATGATCTTGGCGCCGCCCGCCAGTTTCATGCCGCCAGTGGGGTACAGGAACTTGCAGAGCAGGAACCAGGCCACGGCCAGGGTGACAACGGACAGCGGAACGCCGAAGAGCATCCACTGGCCGAAGCCGATCTGCACGCCGAACATTTTTTCGACCATGCCCACCATGACGGTGTTGGGCGGGGTGCCGATGATGGTCGCCACGCCGCCGATGGAGGCCGCGTAGGCGATACCGAGCATCAGGCCGCGGCCGAAGTTGAATTCGGGACCGACGTTGTTGCTGCTGTCGCGCAGGTGATCGGAGTCGTAGCCCGTGGCCTGCTGGATGACGGCCAGCCCGATGGGCACCATCATCATGGCCGTGGCGGTGTTGGACACCCACATGGACAGGAACGCAGTGGCGACCATGAAGCCCATTATCATTCGGGCCGGACTGGTTCCGATGGCCTTGATGGTGTACAGGGCCACGCGGCGATGCAGGTTCCACCGTTCCATGGTCACGGCCAGGAAGAAGCCGCCCATGAACAGATAAATCAGGTGGTTTGCATACGGCGCGGTGGAGGCCGAGGATTTCATAACGCCCAGCAGGGGGAACATCGCGATGGGCAGCAGCGAGGTGGCCGGAATGGGGATTGCTTCAGTGATCCACCAGATAGCCATCAGGGCGGTGACCGCCGCAACGCGCCAAGCCTCCAGCTTCATGCCTTCGGGAGCCGGGATGAGCAGCATCGCGACGAACACAATGGGCCCGAGAAAGAACCCTATTTGTTTGCCTTTGTTGGATTTAGCCTGATCAGACATTTTACACTCCTCAATAATAGTTCTTTTCATCTCGGAAAGGACCGCAACCCCAGCGGCGCTGAGGATAAATGCCGGGCGGGGCCTTGGCCCCGCCCGTATTTATTTTATATTCCGAGATGATAGGTGTCGACGAATGCGTTGATTCGCTGACTGGAGTCGGCGATGCGCTTGCCGAGGGAAGCCTTGTACTCTTCCAGGTCGAGCGGCTTGCGGGCCACGCCTTCCTCCATGGCGGCCTTGGCCACGGCCACGGAGACGTACTCGATGAGCCGCAGGTCCAGCGCCTTGGGGATGACGTAGTCCGTGCCGAATTCCAGCTTGTCCACGCCGAACGCCTCGCAGACGTATTTCGGAGCCTCGGTCTTGGCCAGGTCGGCCAGGGCCTGAGCGGCTGCCAGCTTCATGCCTTCGGTGATAGCGGTCGCGCCGCAGTCCAACGCCCCGCGGAAGATGAACGGGAAGCCGAGGACGTTATTCACCTGGTTGGGGAAGTCGGAACGGCCGGTGCCCATGATGCAGTCGGGGCGGGCTTCCTTGGCGTCGTCGTAGGATATCTCCGGGTTGGGGTTGGCGCAGGCGAAGATGATCGGGCAGTTGTCGGACATGGACTTGACCATTTCCTTGGAGACAACGCCGGCCTTGGACAGGCCGAGGAAGCAGTCCGCGCCGACCATGGCTTCGGCCAGGGAGCCGTAGGCCTTCTCGGTGGCGTACTGCTGCTTGAACTCGTTCAGGTCGGTGCGGGACTTGTTGATGTGTCCCTTGGAATCGAACATGGCGATGTTTTCGAACTTGACGCCCATGTTGCGATACAGGTTGGTGCAGGCGATGGCGGCCGCGCCCGCGCCGGAGATGACCACGCGCATTTCCGCCGGGTCCTTGCCGGAGATTTCGAGGGCGTTCATCATGCCGGCGGCGGTAACGATGGCCGTGCCGTGCTGATCGTCATGGAAGACCGGGATGTTCATTTCCTTTTTCAGCTTCTCTTCGATGTAGAAGCATTCGGGAGCCTTGATGTCTTCGAGGTTGATGCCGCCGAAGGTGGGCTCCAGGGCCTTGACCACGTCGCAGAGCTTGTCGGGGTCGGTCACGTCGAGGTTGATGTCGTAGACGTCCACATCGCCGAAGACCTTGAACAGAACGCCCTTGCCCTCCATGACGGGCTTGCCCGCCAGGGGACCGATGTTGCCCAGGCCGAGCACGGCGGTGCCGTTGGAGACCACCGCGACCAGGTTGCCGCGGCCGGTGTACTCGTAGGCCAGTTCGGGATCGGCATGGATGGCCATGCACGCTTCGGCGACGCCGGGGCTGTAGGCCATGGACAGATGCTTCTGATTCTTGCACGGCTTGACCGGGACGACCTCGACCTTTCCCTTCCTGCCGATGGAATGATAGTCCAGGGCTTCCTGTTTGGTGAATAATGCCATTTCAGTCTCCTTGTGGTGGTTTGCGTTATTCGATGCCCGCGGCCTTGCGGTCGGGCACGGCGTATAATTCGCCGCCGTGGGAATCGTTGATGACGAGCAGGGGGAAGTCCTCGACCTTCATTTCGCGGATGGCCTCGGGGCCGAGTTCCTCGAAGGCGATGACGTTTGACTCCACGATGGAGTTGGACAACAGGGCGCCCGCGCCGCCGGTGGCGCCGAAGTAGACGGCGGTGTAGTCCTGCATGGCCTTGCGGGTGGCCTCGTCGCGCTTGCCTTTGCCGATGGTGGCCTTGAGCCCCAGGGAGTAGAGGCGCGGGGCGTAGGAATCCATGCGGTAGCTGGTGGTCGGACCGGCGGCGCCGATGGGACGGCCCGGAGGCGCCGGGGAAGGACCGACGTAGTAGATGGCCGCGCCTTCGAGCTTGAAGGGCAGTTCCTTGCCCGCGTCGAGCAGGTCCACGAGCTTCTTGTGGGCCGCATCGCGCGCGGAGTAGATGGTCCCGGTCAGGAAGACCACGTCGCCCGCCTTGAGTTGGGCGATGTCTTCATCGGTCAACGGGGTGTTCAGCTTGTATTCAGCCATTACAGTATGACCTCCTCATGCCGCTGGGAGTGGCACTGCACGTTGACTGCCAAGGGCAGGCTCGCCAGGTGGCACGGTTCCATGGTGATCTTGACGCCGAGCACGGTGGTCTTTCCGCCCAATCCCATGGGGCCGATGCCGAGCGCGTTGATGGCGTCTACGAGTTCCTTTTCCTTGGCCGCGATGTCCGGATCGGGATGAGTGTCGTCCAGTTTGCGCAGGAGTCCGCGCTTGGCGATCTTGGCGGCGTGTTCGAAGGTTCCGCCTACGCCCACGCCGATGACAGTGGGCGGGCAGGGGTTGGGGCCTGCCTCGGCCACGCGGTTGACCACGAACTTCTTGATGCCTTCCCAGCCCTGGGCCGGGGCGAGCATGGTCACGCGGGACATGTTCTCGGCTCCGCCGCCCTTGGCCATGAACGAGATCTTGAGCTTGTCGCCGGGCACGAAGTCGAAGTGGATGATGGCCGGAGTGCCGTCGCCGGTGTTGGCGCGGGAGAGCGGATCACAGGCGGACTTGCGCAGGAAGCCGTCCTTGTAGCCCCTGCGGGTGCCTTCGTTGATGGCTTCACGCAGGTTGCCGCCCTCGATGCGCACGTCGTCGCCCACTTCCACGAAGAAGACGGCGAGGCCGGTGTCCTGACACAGGGGCAGTTTGGTGTTGTGTGCCAGATCCGCGTTTTCCAGGAGCTGGCGAAGCACTTCCTTGGCGGAAGGGCTGGTTTCCTCTGCCATGGCCAGTTCGAGCTTGTTGCGCACGTCGGCGGGCAGCTCGGTGTTGGCGCTGACGCACATCTTGGCGACGGCGTCGATGATTTCGCTGGTCTGAATGGTACGCATGTTACTTCTTCCTGAATATCTGCTTCATTGCGGTGATGCCCATCTTGCGGCGCAGGAAGCCGAGCTGGTTCTGCAGGGGCAACCCCTTGGGACAGACGTCCTCGCAGGCCAGGAGGCCCATGCAGCCGAAGATGCCGTTGTCGTTGCCGATAACCTCGAAGTACTGCTCGTCCGTGCGTTCGTCGCGGGGGTCCACCACGAAGCGGGCGATGCGGTTCAGAGCCGCGGCCCCCATGAAATCGTCGCGCAGGCGGGCGGTTCCGCAGGCCGCGATGCAGCAGCCGCACTCAATGCAGCGTTCGAGCTCGTAGATCTGCTCGGCCACGGAGTTGTCCATGCGCTCCTCTTCCTTGGCGGGGTCGAAGACTTTTTTGGTATGCACCCAGGATTCGGTCTTGGCGTACATGTCCCGGAACCAGACGCCGGTGTCCACGGACAGGTCGCCCACGAGCTTGAAGACCGGCAGGGGGTGCAGGATGATGTGCCCGGGCTGGTCCTTGGTCTTGGTCTGGCAAGCCAGGCCGGGACGGCCGTTGATGACCATGGCGCAGGCGCCGCAGATGCCCGCCCGGCAACAGAAGTCGAAGATCAGGCTCGGGTCCTGCTCCTCGCGCAGCCGGTTCAGGGCGATGAACAGGGTCATGTTCGGCGTCTCGTCCAGGATGTACTCCTGCATGTGCGGAACATCGCCCTTCTTCTCGGGATTATACCGGAATATTTCGAATTTAAGTTGTCTACCCATGATGTATTCCTTTCTTGAACCGGGTTACTTCTTCTTGCCGATTTCGGTGACGGGGCTCTTGACGGTGCGCTCCTTCACGTACTTTTCGTCAGCCGGGATAATCTTGCCGCCGCCGTAACCGCGGTCGCCCGGAGGCAGCTCGAACAGCGGGGTGGTGTCCTCGTACTTGAGCTCGGGCATGTCCGCGCCTTCGGGCCAGTAGGCCAGGGTGCGGTTGAGCCATTCGGCGTCATTGCGTTCGGGGAAGTCCTCGCGGTTGTGGGAGCCTCGGGATTCGGTGCGCATCAGGGCCGCATGGGCGATGCACATGGCCAGCCGGACCTGTCCTTCGAGCTTGAGGGCGGCGGCCAGTTCGTGGTTGGCGCCAACGCCGTCGGAGACCAGGCCGACCTTGCGGGCCTTTTCCATGGTTCCCTGCAGGGTGGTGACACATTCCTCAAGGCCTTCCTTGTTGCGGAAGACGAAGCAGCCCTTCATGAGCGCTTCCTGCATCTCGTTGCGCACCTGGTAGACGTTCAGCTTGCCGTTGCGGCCGTGGATGACGTCGTGGATGCGTTCTTCCTGGCGCTTGACCTCGGCGTTGATGGCCTTGGTGTCGAAGGTGGTCTCGTAGCCCTTCAGGAACTCGACGACCTTGGCGCCGATGATGCCGCCCGCGACCACGGTTTCGGCCAGGGAGTTGCCGCCCAGCCTGTTGAAGCCGTGCATGTCCCAGCAGGCCGCTTCGCCCGCGGAGTACAAGCCCTTGAGACCGTAGACCGCGCCGTCCTTGTTGGTCCGGATGCCGGCCATGGTGTAGTGCTGGGTCGGGCGCACGGGGATGAGTTCCACGCGCGGGTCCACGCCCAGGAAGTGATGGCAGATTTCGTCGACTTCGCGGAGCTTGGTGGAGATGTGCTTGTCGCCCAGGTGGCGGATGTCGAGCCAGAGGTGCTCGCCATAGGGGGACTTCACGCCCTTGCCCGCCCGCATGTGTTCGGTCATCCGGCGGGAGACCACGTCGCGGGAGGCCAGCTCGGCCTTTTCCGGCTCGTAGATGTGCATGAACCGCTCTTCGTTGACGTCGAGCAGGGTTCCGCCGTCACCGCGGCAGCCCTCGGTGACGAGGATGTCGGTGGGCACGATGCCGGTGGGGTGGAACTGGATGGATTCCGGGTTGCCGATGGGCACGACGCCGGTTTCGTGGGCGATGATGTGACCGCCGCCGTCGCAGATGACCGCGTTGGTGGTGGCCTTGTAGATGCGGCCGAAACCGCCGGTGCAGATGGCGGTCGCCTTGGCCAGGAAGACTTCCAGTTGGCCGGTGCGCAGGCAGCGGACCACCGCGCCCATGCACTTGTCGCCGTCATGGATGAGGGAGATGGCTTCCTTCTTGTCGAAGACGTCGATGCCCAGCTCGGCGCAGCGGTTGTCCATGGTGCACATGACCGCGTGGCCGGTGCCGTCCGAAGTGTAGCAGGTGCGCCACTTGGCCGTGCCGCCGAAGGAACGGGCGGTAATCAGGCCCTCGTTTTCTTCCTTCTCGTATTTTTCGAACTTTTCGCCGCCCTTGAAGTAGAAGGACTGGCCGGGCACGACGCGGTTCCAGGGCACGCCCCAATGGGCCAGGCGGCGCATCTCGATGGGCGCGGCGTCGGCGAAAAGGCGGGCGACTTCCTGGTCGCATCCCCAGTCGGAGCCTTTGACGGTGTCGATGAAGTGGACGTCCGTGTTGTCGCCCTCGCCCTTGGCGCAGTTGCCGAGAGCTGCCTGCATACCGCCCTGGGCGGCCGAGGAGTGGGAGCGTCGGGCGGGCACGATGGACAGGCAGGTGGCCTTGAAACCGTTCTGGGCGGCCTCGCAGGCCACGCGCTCACCGGACAGGCCGGCGCCGATGACGAGGAGGTCGGAATAATATGTCTGCATGGAGTTCACCTCACTAGCCTAACGTTACGAAGCGGATGAGGGTGATGACGCCGATGACCATGAAGATGGTGAACAGGGTCGTCTCGAAGCGCTTGAAGCCCTTCCGCTGATCGGATTTCACGAAACCCCACTTCACGGCGATGCGGTAGAAGCCGACGCTGACGTGAAGTTCCACGCTGGGAAGGAGGATCATGTAGAAAAGGAACCACCAGAAGTGCTGCATCCGCGCGGCGGACTTGGCGGCGGTGATGGGCAGGTCGTTGAGCACAACCCACATGTGGATGGCGCCCAGGATCAGGATGATCATGGCGGTTACGGCCTGGACGACCCACAGCCACGTGTCGCGGTGCTTGAGCATCTTCGCATGGGCCCAGATGGTGCCCTGTCCCTCGGCGCGGAAGGGAATCTTGCGCGCGGCCAGGGCGAAGTGGACCAGGAAGGTCAGGAAGATAAGCGGGCCGCCGACCTGGGCCATGTAGGTGGCTTCGAAGAAGCCCGCAATGGCGTTCATGACGCTCGGCGATATGACCACCGAGGACACGAGCAGCATGTGACACCACATGAACAGGATCAGGCTCGCTCCCGTCAGCATCTGCAGCCAGTCAAGGGCTGCATCGGTGAGGGACACGCCTGGGACGGATGTCGTAAAGGTTTTCATCATTCTTCACCTGTTGTTCTGGATTGATACGAAATGGAATGAACCCCTGCCTTTCGAACCGAATCGCTCCCGGTTCCGGCCTTGTCCGCATCCGAGGCCGGATGCTTTCGCCTTTTCCTGGGATCGATGCGGTTGCTGAGATCCTCTTGGGAACCTCCTCTTACATCGGATATGGATCGCAACGTTTTAAGAAAAGCAACAGCTATGCCAGAAGGGCACGATGTGAAAACCGTGTAAATTCAGTGATATAACAGGATGCGAGGAAGGGGGTAAGCGGATTCTTGCCGATCAGGGGGGATGCGATCGGCAAGAATCCGCCGATAGTTATTCGGACCGTTTCAGTCCGTATTTGGTCATTTTTTCGTTGAGGGTGCGGCGGGGAATGCCGAGGTCGTCGATGACGTCCTTGATGACGCCGCCGTTGCGGTTCAGCGATTCCTGGATCAGGTGCCGTTCGAAGAGGGACACCTGCTCACGGAGGCTGACGGCCTGGGAGGCGTTGTCGCCGGTCTTGGTCGCTATGATCTTGGCGATCCGCTCCTTGGCCGGGAGCGGCGACAGAATGTAGCGTTCGGCCACGCTCTTGAGCTCGCGGATGTTGCCGGGCCAGTCGTGGCTCATCATCAGGGGGAGCCCGTCTGGTTCCAGCGGAGCGGCGGCCATGCCGTACGTGTCGGCCATTCTTTCCAGGAAGAAGGAAAAAAGCAGGGGGATGTCGTCCATGCGTTCGCGCAGGGGCGGGACGTTCACCTCCACCGTGTTGATGCGGAAGTAGAGGTCCTCGCGCAGGCGTCCTTCGTCGATGGCCGTGCGCGGGTTTTCGTTCATGGCGGAAATCAGCCGAAAGTTCACGGCGCGGGGCGAATTCGCGCCAAGCGGGGTGATTTCGCGCATTTCCAGGGCGCGCAGCAACTTGCCCTGGACGTCCAGAGGCATGGAGTTGAGTTCGTCCAGGAACAGGGTCCCGCTGTTGGCCGCTTCGAGCTTGCCAATGCGTTTGCCCTGTGCGCCGGTGAACGCGCCGCTGACGTGGCCGAACAGCTCGCTCTCCGCCATGTCGACCGGGATGGTCGCGCAGTTCAGGGCCATGTACGGCCCCTTGTTCAACAGGGAGAGGTTGTGGATGGCCCTGGCGATGACCTCCTTGCCGGTGCCGGTTTCGCCGAAGATGAGCACGTTGGCCCTGGTGGGGGCGATGTGGGTGATCTCCTTCTTGAGCTCGCGCATGGGCTGGCTGGTGCCCACCAGACGGGAATCGATGCCCTCGCATTCGGACAGGGCCATCTTGAGCTGGCGGTTTTCCAAAACCAGGCGGCGTTTTTCCAGGGCGCGCTTGATGGTCTCAACGATCTGTTCGGGCTCGAAGGGTTTTTCCACAAAGTCGTAGGCTCCGCCCCGGATGGCCTCGACGGCCATGGCGATGTCGCCGTGCCCGGTGAACAGGACCACGGGGATGTGTTCGTCGATGGCCGCGATCTCCTTCTGGAAGGCGAGCCCGTCCAGGCCGGGCATCTTGACGTCGGTGATGACGATGCCGGCGTAGTCGGGCGTGATGTCCCTGAGGGCCACGCGCGCGTCGGCGTAGTCCATGACTTCGAAGTCCGACAGCTCCAGCCATTGCCGTGCGGAGTCCCGAACCGACTGCTCGTCATCTACCAATATGATTTTTTTCATGATCTGTTGTCATCCTGTTTCGGCTTGGACAAAGGCAGGTGAACAAAGAATTCGGCTCCGCGCGGGTCGCGGTTGGCCACCTTGAAGTCTCCCTTCATTTCCTTGACGATCTTGTAGGAGATGGACAGGCCCAGCCCTACGCCGATGCCTTCCTTCTTGGTGGTCACGAACGGCTCGAATATTTTCTTGCCGACTTCCTTGGCGATTCCGGGGCCGTTGTCCCAGACGTGGATGGTGGCCTTGTCCCCTTCCACGCTCAGTCGCACGCCGATGAGCGGGGAAGGGGTCTCCTGCAATGCGTCCAGTCCGTTTCGGAAAAGATTGATGAGGACCTGTTCCATGCGCATCCGGTCGCCCCGGACATGGACGGGCTGGCCGGGCATGGAAAGCTTGAGGTCGCAGTTTTCGACCCGGAACTGGTGCTTCATCAGGTTGAGCGCCTCCTTGATGGCCTGGCGGAGGTCGAACTCGATGTTCTTGTCCGTGGTCCGCCGGGCAAAGGACTTGAGCTGCCCGGTGACCTTGGCCATGCGGTTGCCCAGCTCCGAGACCTTGATGAGGGTGGGATCAAGGTCGTCCAGCTTGTTGCGCCTGAGCATCAGCCTGCAACTGGCGATGTAGGTCTTGGTGGCCGCGATAGGCTGGTTGAGCTCGTGGGCGATGGCCGTGGCCATCTCGCCGAGGGCGGCCAGCTTGCCCGCCTGGACGAGCTCCTCCTGGGCCGCGCGCAGTTCGTGCTCGGTGCGTTTGCGCTCCTCAATCTCCTGGGCCAGTTTGCGGTTGATGTCCCGGATGTGGTTGGCCTCGACGGCTTGTTGCCGGGATATCTGCCGTTGCCTGCGTTCCCGGAGGAAAAGGCGGCTCAGCACGGCCAGGCCGAGGACGACGAACGTGGTCAGCGAGACGCCCAGCGTCCGTTCCCAGAGCGGACCCTGGGGCGTCAGGTAACTGATTTTCCAATCCGTTCCCGGAATGCCCCGGGTGTTCAGGAGGAACCGTTCGGCCCCGATGGTCGTTTCCTGCACAAAACCGAAGCGGGTTCTGGAGCGCCAGGGCAGATGCTTGAGCTGATATTTGGGGTAGTGCTCGCGGGCGTGGATTTCCCGGATCATGCCCGCGTCGAGCGGCGTCAGGGTCATGTATTTCCAACTGGGGCGGCTGGTCAGGACGATGACCCCGTTGGAGTCGGTGACGAGCAGGGTCTCGCCGCCCTCCTTCCAGAGATGTTCCAGGGGGGAGAGAGCGATTTTGGCGACGGCCACGCCGATGATCCGGCTCCCGTCCTTGATGGGATGGGAAATGTAGATGCCGGGTTCGCCCCTGGTGATGCCCACGCCGAAGAACGTTCCCTGGCGATCGGCCATGGCGTCCTTGAAGTAGGGACGGAAGCCGAGGTCCAGGCCGATGAAGGCGTTGGGGCGGTCCCAGTTGCTGGCCGCCTTGACGATGCCGTCGGTGCCGATGATGTAGACCACGGACGACTCGGCGATGGTGTTCACCCGTTTGAGGAAGCGGTTGATGGGCACGCCTTCTCCGCCCTGGTTCAGGAAGGTGGTGACCATGCCGTTTTCGGAGATGAGGTAGGGCAGGTACTCGTACTTGCGCAGCTCGGAATCGAGCGTCATCTCGTACAGGGTCAGCCGTTCGTCGGAGACCTGTTTCAGGTCCTGGAGATCGTCGTACTGCACCAGCAGGCCGACGATGAACGGCAGGCCGATGAGCAGGAAGATGCCCAGGACCATCGTAGGGGAGTTGAATCGCGTCTCGTTGAAGCCTTTCATGCCTTGTCTGTCCCTGTGCCCGCCGCGAAGGCGGACGCTTCTGTTTCAGTCCATACGACAGCAATAGGCGGAAATCCGCCTATCGGGCAAGGGGAAAAGCGGAGAGATGTTGTCGACTGTACAGGCAACATCTTTGAATTATATGCTATTTCGCTAATGAGACATGACTTCATGCCTCAAGTCTAGCAAATAGGATACCGATACGCCGGGCGGGCGTGTTTATTGCGGAAAATTGTCGGTATAGGACACGGTGCCGTCGGGCAGGAACCAGATGCACGCGCTGTCGGGGGAGTATTTCTTGAGGAAAGCCGTGCCCTTGGCCGGTCCCATGATGAACAGGGTGGTGGCCAGGGCGTCGGCCAGTTCCGCCGTGTTGGCAACGACCGTCACGCCGATGGATTCGTGAGCCGAGTCCATGGTTGAGGGGTCGATGATATGATGGCGTGTGATGGGGCCGCCCTTTTTATCCGGGGTGACGAACTGCTGGTAGTCGCCCGAGCCGCATACGCCCTTGTCGCGGATGGGGATGGTTTGGAACACGGCGGAGTTGCGCGGGTGGCGGATGCCGATGTTCCAGTCGCGGTCTCCGAAGCAGCGGAAGTCGCCTCCGGCCTCGACAATGCCGGACGGCACGCCGTGCTTTTTGAGCAGGGCCACGGCCGCGTCCACGATGGACCCCTTGGCGATGCCGCCGAGGTCCAGTGCCATGCCCTTCTTTTTGAGCCGCACCCGATTGCCCGGCGGGTCCATGAGGACCATGCGGTAGTCAACCAGCCCGGATTTGGCCCGGGCCACGGATTCATCCATGGCGTAGTAGAAAGGCGAGGTGGTCAGGGCGCCGACCGTGGGGTCAAAGGCCCCGTCCGTGGCCGCGCTGAACTTGAGGGCGCGGTCGAGCAGGGCGAAGGCCCTTGGCGTTGTCTTGACCCAGGAGCTTCCCGCCGCCCGGTTGATGCGTCCGATGGAGCCGCGCGGGTTGCGGTGATCGAGGTCCTGTTGCAAGGCCCGCATGGCGGTCATGGTTCGGCGGGCGGCAAGGGAGGCGGATTTGCGGCTCGGGGCTTCGATGGTCAGCTTGACCACGGTGCCCATGGCCACGTCCGTGAAGCGGTAGAGGTCCTTGTCCCGGTCGTCGGGGTGGAAGTCCGGGGAGAGGGCCTGGACGAGGAGCAGCCCGAGCAGTGTTGCCGCGATTCCCGTGGAGGTCCAGGCCATGCCCCGGCCCCAGTGGAACTGGTCGCGGAAGATGTGGAACAGCAGCGGCAGGCAGGACAGCGCGCCGATGACCGCCGCCGCCTTGAGGGCCGGAGCCGGGGAGTGCAGGGTGTGGACCGCGAATCCGCCCAGCAGCGGTCCGAGGAGAAAGCCCAGCCCCGAGGCGAGGTTGGCCGCGCCGAAGACCGCTCCCTGGCGGCGGCTCAGGGTGGAGGCGAAAAACATGGACGCCGGGATGGACAGGGCCGCGCCGAGTCCGAGGATCACGCCGAAGGTGATGAATTGCCAGAGGGCGCGGCACTCGCCGAGGGCGTACAGTCCGCCCGCGCTGAGGAACATGCCCAGGACCACGCGGTCCATGTCGGGGTTCTTGTTGGTGAGACGTCCGGTTATCAGCAGCCCGAGGAAGGTGGCCAATCCCGGCGCGGCGAAGGTTGCCGCGGCGACAGGCCCGTGCCGTCCGAGGACGTCGGCCAGGACGATGGGGTAAAAGGCCGTGGTCAGGCCGATGCCCAGGCTGCGGCCGCCGATGGCCAGGAGCAGGGCCGCGCCTTTCCCTCGGTGCCTCGGCGGGCTGGGATTGGCCGATTCGGCCGGGTGCGGAGCGAGGCTGGTGGCCGCATCCTCCGGCATGAGCAGGAGGGTGGCCGCCAGGGCCAGGCCCAGGCAGACCGACAGGCCGATGAGGACGGGCCCCATGACGCCGGTGGTGTAGAGCAGGCTGCCGATGATCGGTCCCGCAAAGGAGGCCGCGTTGAACAGGGCCGCGTTGGCCGCGAAGCGGCGGGACAGGGCCGGACCCGAGGCCGAGCCTCCGAGGGCGGCCAGTCCCACGGGGCGGATCAGGCCGGAGACCAGGCCCATGGCGGCCTGGACGATGTACAGGGAGGTCAGGCCGGGAGCCGTGAAATAGGTCAGGGGGATGAGGCATCCGGCCGAGGTGGCCAGGATCAGGACCGGCTTGGGGCCGAATCTGTCGGCGGCCATGCCCGCCAGGGGCGAGGCCAGAAGCTTGGCCAGGTAGTAGGCGGCGAACGCCGTGCCGAGCCATGCCCCGCTGACCCGTTCGTCCAGGCTGAGAAGCGGGATGGTGAAGGCGAACAGCCCCACGCCAAGGGTGGTGAAGAGTCCGCCGGTCAGGACGGCTGCGAAGGTGCGGTAATTGCCGTTCGGTTGCATGTCGGTGTCGGGTGCCGGTTAAGCGGCGGTTCGCGGCGGCCGGGCCGGTTCCATGTGGTGAGCCAGTCTGAACGGAATCGCCGGAGTTGTCCACCCTCGGCGAATCGGGGCCGGATCAGTGGACGAACTGCTCGTTGAAGATGCGCTCCTCCAGGGAGTGGTCCGGGGCGAAAAGGATGCGCGCCGGGCGCGTGTGGTCTTCGTGGACCAGGATGTGGGCCACGTCGCGAATTTCGAGGAAATCCGCCGTGGCGCTCACCGGCCGCCTGTCGGGGGTGAGAATCTCGAACTCCACGTCCGCGGTGTTGGGGAGCAGGGCGCCGTTCCAGCGGCGGGGCCGGAAGGGGCAGATCGGGGTCAGGGCCAGGACGTTGGAGCCGAGGGGGATGATCGGGCCGTGGGCGGAGAGGTTGTAGGCCGTGCTGCCGGCGGGGGTGGCGAGCATGATCCCGTCGCAGACCAAATTGTCCAGCCGCTCGCGGCCGTTGATGAACAGCCGTATGTGGGCGGATTGCTGGGAGATGCGCAGCATGGCCACCTCATTGTAGGCCAGGGCCGAGACGCGCTCTCCCCGGACGTCGGTGGCGGTCATGGCCAGCGGGCTGAGGAGATGTTCCTGGGCCGCGTTGATCCGTTCGAGGAGGTTGTCCGGGGCGAACTGGTTGAGCAGAAAGCCGATGGTCCCGCAGTTCATGCCGTAGAAGGGCAGGTCGAGGTCCATGAATTCGTGCATGGCCCGGAGCATGAACCCGTCTCCGCCGAGGGTCACCAGGGCGTCGGCCTGGTCGACGGGGACCAGCGGATAGCGGTCCTTCAGGATGGCGAATCGTTCCCGTGCGGTGGGCGTTTCCGAGGCGACGCAGGCGATACGGCGGATGGCAGCTTCCATGGTGTGTCCCCATTTTTGCACTGGTTCTTTGTCGGACCCACTACAATGCATGGGCGGTCCAGTAAAGGGGGCCGGGTGCCTTTTTCTCTCCTGCGGATGCCAAGACGCCGCACGGCGCGGGTTGCGTCGTGCGGCGAAAAGTGTAGTTGAGACAGCTAGATGGCCTCGTCCCGATGGCAATCCTTGGAGTAGATGTACTCCATGCGTTCGCGGCCGATGCCGTAGCACGCCTGCTTGCAGAAGGGCGCGATCCAGATGAAGTCGCCCGATTCCACGGGCAGCCATTGCTCGTCCAGGAGGTAAAGCCCCTCGCCCTGATAGATGTACATGCCGTGTTCCTGGACATGGGTTTCCACGAAGGGGTGGCACCCGCCGGGCAGGAAGGCCAGGGTGTGGAAGTTCATGTCGAAGGCCTGGTCAGTGGGCAGCAGGTCGCGGACGAAGACGTTGTCCATGGAATCGTAGCGTTGTTCCGCTATGTCCCGGATTGACCCGGTGACGAACCACGGCCTTTTTACGGCCGGGTCGGGATGGGGGACGAAGCGTTGCTTGTAGAGAAGAATGGTGACCGGCGCGTCGCCCGCCGAGGCGAAGCTCACGCCCTTGCCCGGGGGCGCGTAGACGTAGCCGCCCGCCGTCAGGGTTTCGGTCCGGCCGTCCACCTCTGCGTTCAGGGTTCCTTCGCCGTCCATGACGAAAAGGAATGATTCGACGCCTTCGGCCCGGCCGTAAGGCATGGTCGTTTTGCCTTCGGTGGAGACCGTGCCGACGATCTGCACGAAATTCGCCCCGAGCTTGGGCGACGCCAGAATGGAGAGGGCGCAGCCTTCGATGCCGGGAATCACGTTGAAGACCCGGCCTTCAGTGGTGATGACCGCGTATTTGCCGGGTTCGTATGTGGAGCGGTTTTTCAGAAAACCTTCGGGATACGGCATGATTGTCCTGGTCGTTTCGGCCTGCGCGGGGAAGCCGGTTCGCCGGGGAGGCCGTTTCCCGAACGGACCGTGGGCGCGGGATCGCTGCCTCGGGTCAACAAATTCGTCTAGCCGTTTTCATCCGTCATGTCGAACAGATATCGCGTTAGACGGTTAAAAAAGAAATGAAGCGCGTTGCATCCCGGCGGGAAATCATCTAGTGGAACTGAAGGCGTGGCCCAGGTTCGCCGTCCATACCAGCGAGGTCTTGCATCCCATGAAGGATATCCAGAAGTTCATTGCCGGCTTTCGAAATTTCCGAAACGAGTACTTCTGTCGCGAGGACGCTCCGTTCGAGCACCTTTGCAAAGGGCAGAATCCCACCACCATGGTCATCGCGTGCAGCGACTCGCGCACCGACCCGTCGTTCATCATGCAATGCGAGCCGGGCGAGATATTCGTGATCCGCAACGTGGCCAACATCGTGCCGCCCTACGAGTGCGACACGGGTTTCCACGGCGTGTCCTCGGCTATCGAGTACGCGGTCAAGGTCCTCAAGGTGGACAACATCATCGTCCTCGGCCACAGCCTGTGCGGCGGCATCGACGCCCTGATGCACGACGACGCGGTGCGGCACACCGAGTTCCTGTTCAAGTGGCTGTCGGTCATGTCCCCGGTGCGCGACGAGGTCGTGGACCATTTCGGCGAGGTGAGCAAGAAGTCCTGCACCGCCTGCGAGATGGCGGGCATCCTGCGGTCCGTCCAGAATCTCATGACCTTTCCCTGGATCAAGGAGCGGCTCGATGAGGGAACTCTTTCCCTGCACGGCTGGTACTTCGAAATGAAGTCCGGTCAGTTATTGAGCTACTCGCCCCAGACAAAGGCCTTTGAGCCCCTGACCGTGGCCGACCCCCATCCCCGGAAAGAGGACGCCCCGGAATAGGAGGCGTGCCCCCGTTTTTTGACGGTCATGACCCCGACTTCGGATCGAAGCCGGGGCTTTTTATGTCCGATGTGAAAAAATCGGTACACGGTTGTTTGCGCAGGCGCATTTGTGGTAAGGTTTTCTTCCGGAGCATTCCGGTTTTATTTCATACCAAGGAGATAGAAAATGCTCATAGCCCCATACGATGCCATTCACCGGGAATTGCTTGCGTTCCTGCCCGGGGACCGGGTCTACACGGACCCCTTGCGCACCCTGGCATACGGCACGGACGCCAGTTTTTACCGGCTTATTCCAAAGATAGTGGTCGACACGGACAGCGAGGACGAAGTGGTCCAGATTTTGGCCGTGGTGAACAGGCACAATGTGCCCGTAACCTTCCGCGCGGCGGGCACCAGCCTGTCCGGGCAGGCCATCAGCGATTCGGTGCTGGTCCGCCTCGGCGACGGGTGGCGTCATTTCCGCATTTTCGACGACGCGGCCAAGATCGAGCTGGAGCCGGGCATTATCGGCAGCCAGGCGAACAAGTACCTGGCCCCGCACGGCAAGAAGATCGGGCCGGACCCGGCGTCCATCGATACCTGCAAGATCGGCGGAATCGTGGCCAACAACGCCTCGGGCATGTGCTGTGGCGTGGCCGAGAACTCCTACAAGACCCTGCATTCCATGCGTCTGGTCCTGGTGGACGGCACGCCCCTGGACACCGGCGATCCGGCCAGCCGCGACGCGTTTGCCCGGAGCCACGGGCATCTTCTCGACGGGTTGGCCGACATGCGCGCCAGGGTGTTGGCCGACAAGGAACTGGCCGACCGCATCCGGCACAAATTCAAGATCAAGAACACCACCGGCTACAGCCTCAACGCCATCGTGGATTTCGAGGACCCGTTCGAGATTCTCCAGCATCTTCTGGTGGGCAGCGAGGGGACCCTCGCCTTCATTTCCAAGGTCGTCTACAACACCGTGGTCGAGCACCCGCACAAGGCGTCGGCCCTGATGCGCTTTCCGGACGTCCGTTCGGCCTGCCGGGCCGCCACCGCCGTGCGCGGCGGAGCCGTGTCCGCGGCCGAGATCATGGACCGCGCGGCCATAGCCTCGGTCCAGGACAAGCCGGGAATGCCCGAGGGGCTGGACACCCTCGGCCCCGACGCCGCCGCGCTCCTGGTCGAGGTCCGCGCCGCGTCCGCCGGGGAGCTGGAGGAGAAAATCGCGAAGGTCAAGGAGATCATCAAGGACATCGAGCCGGTGGAGCCGCACAGGTTCACCGACGTCCCGGCCGAGTTCGGCAAGCTGTGGAACGTGCGCAAGGGCCTTTTCCCGGCCGTGGGCGCGGTGCGCGAAGCCGGAACCACGGTCATCATCGAGGACGTGGCCTTCCCCATCGAGTCGTTGGCCGACGGCGCGCTCGATCTCCAGGAGCTTTTCCGCAAGCACGGCTACGACAAGGCGATCATCTTCGGGCACGCCCTGGAGGGCAACCTTCACTTCGTTTTCACCCAGGACTTCAACGCCCAGGCCGAGATCGACCGCTACGAGGCGTTCATGAACGACGTCACTGAAATGGTGGCCAACAAGTACAACGGCTCTCTCAAGGCCGAGCACGGCACCGGCCGGAACATGGCCCACTTCGTGGAGTTGGAATGGGGCCGCGCCGCCTTCGCGCTCATGCGCGAGATCAAGGAGCTGTTCGATCCCAGGGGACTGCTCAATCCCGGCGTCATCATCAACGACGACCCTCGGGCGCACCTCAAGGACCTCAAGCCCCTGCCCGTGGCCGACGGACTCATCGACAAGTGCATTGAGTGCGGTTTCTGCGAGCCCACCTGTCCGTCGCGATCCCTGACCCTGACCCCGCGTCAGCGCATCGTGGCCTATCGCGAGATCTCCCGGCAGAAAGAGGTCGGCGAGGCCGCCGAGACCATGAAGGCGTTCCACGACAACTACGATTACGACGGCGAGGCCACTTGCGCCGCCGACGGCCTGTGCGCGCTGCGTTGTCCCGTGTCCATCGATACCGGCAAGTTCATCAAGCAATACCGCGCATGGGGACACGGCCGGTGGCAGAATGCCGCGGCGTCCTTTGCCTCGGGAAACACCGGCCTGACCGTGCACGCCGTGTCCGGCGCGCTGCGCGTGGCCGGGGCCGCCCAGGACGTGCTCGGCGACAGGGCCATGGACGCGGTCGCCTCGGGTCTGCACAAGTATTCCGGCAAGCGCATTCCCCGCTGGAACACCTCCATGCCCCGCGCTGCATCCCCGGCCCGATTCACGGCTCCCGCAACCGGCAACCGCGTGGTCTACTTCCCGAGCTGCGTGGCCCGGCACATGGGTCCGGAAAAGCACGATCCGGACAAGACCGCCATCCGCGACCGGACCCTGAGCCTTCTGGCCAAGGCGGGCTACGAGGTCGTCTATCCGGCGGGCATGACCAAGCTGTGCTGCGGCCAGCCCTGGGAGTCCAAGGGATTCATGGAGCAGGCCGACGCCAAGCTCAATGAGTTGGAATGCGCCCTGCGCGCGGCCAGCAACGGCGGCGAACTACCCATCCTCTGCGACACGAGCCCGTGCCTCTACCGCATGAAGGAGCACATCAAGGAACTCAAGCTCTATGAGCCGGTGGAATTCGCCGTGCGTTTCCTTGCCGACAAGCTGGAGTTCTCGCCGGTCAACCGCAAGGTCGCCCTGCACATCACCTGCAGTTCGCGCAAGATGGGACTGGCCGAAGACATGGAGGCCCTTGCCCGCCGGTGCGCCCGGGAAGTGGTCGTGCCCGAAGAGGTCTTCTGCTGCGGCTTTGCCGGAGACCGGGGATTCAACTACCCCGAGCTGAACAAGGCCGGTCTCAAGGAGCTGCGCAGACAGCTCGACGGATGCACCATCGGCTACTCAACCTCGCGCACCTGCGAGATAGGTTTGTCCCTGCACGGCAAGGTGCCTTACAAGAACATTGTTTTCCTGCTCGACGAGGCCAGTTGGCCGAAGGCGTAGGAAAAATACTGGCGTTATTCCGAAAGGGGAGCGGGGGACACCTTCGCTCCCCTTTCCGTTTATGCGGCGGAATGTGCCGCGCGCGGTTTGCTGGGGCATCGTCCGTTTGGGGAGCGACTGCATTGCGCCGAAGCATCAAAGGAAAAGTCGATTATGCCGCTTTCACAAATAAAAAAATGAATCGTTTTACATGGCTCAGCGAAAGTAATATGCAATATGTTTTGTCGTTGACACTAACTGTTGCGTTTAATAGATTGTGTATGAATGGGAGACCCTAATCAAATTATATGAATATATACGAAAATAGACATAATCCTATAACCGGCAATGTGATAATGATATCTAGTAAGATATTGAGTGCAACCTTGTAATGCGGCCTGTCGGTGGTGTCGGCTTTGCAGGAAACGATGCCGTTGGTTGTGCCGCGCTTTCTACTGAGGAGAGTAGCATATGACACAAAAGAAAAAGAGCACTGTTGCTTTCAGTCCCGAGCGGCGAAGCATCCTGAAGCTCGGCGCGCTATCCTGCGCGGCTGGAGCGGCAGGGGGATCGTTGCTGGGCCTGAATCATCTGTTCCAGCCTTCCGAAGCGCAGGCTTTCGAAGTCCCGGCGCTCCCCGAAGATCCGTTCATTTTCACGACATGCGTGAACAACTGTGGCAACACATGCGTGTTGAAGGCCTTTGTCAGGAATGACAAGGTGATCCGCGTTGAGACGGACGACAGCGTGGAGGACGATTGGGAAAACGGCGTTTTCCAGGTGCGCGCCTGTCCACGCGGCCGTTCCATGCGGCGGCACATGTATTCGCCCGACCGGCTGAAGACGCCGCTCAAGCGGATCGGCAAGCGCGGCGAGGGAAAATTCGAGCCTGTATCCTGGGACGAGGCCCTGGATATCGTGGCCGCGAGTTTGAAACACTGCGTCAAGAATTACGGAAACGCGTCCGTCTACAGCCATTACGCCAGCGGCGTCATCACCGGACCCATGACCCGGCGTGAGAACTTCTGGCGTCTCATGAACTGTCTCGGGGGCTTCTCCCTCGGATACTCCGACTACAGCTCTGCCCAGAACCAGGCGGGATTGCGGTACCTCTACGGCAAGGCCGGATACTCGGGTAACGCCATATCGGACATCGCCCACACCAAGCTGGCCGTGTTCTTCGGCGCGAACCTGAGCGAAACCCGGTCCAGCGGCGGCGGGTTGCAGTATGAGATTCTGGAGGCCAAGAAAAAGGGCAACACCCGGATCATCATCATCGACCCCCGCTACACCGACACCTGCGTGACCGTCGCCGACGAATGGATTCCCATCCGTCCCGGCACCGATGCCGCCCTGGCTTCGGCCCTGGCCTACGTATTGATTACGGAAGAGATGATCGACAGGGAGTACCTGGACACCCATTGCGTGGGATTCGACGCCTCGACCCTTCCCGAGGATGCGCCCGAGCACTCCTCCTACTCCGATTACATCCTGGGCACGGGATTCGACATGGTTGCCAAGACCCCGGAATGGGCGGCCGCCATCTCGGGCGTTCCCGCTGCCAGAATATACAAGCTGGCCCGCGAGATCGGCCAGACCAAGCCGTGCTACATCATGCAGGGCTGGGGCATTCAGCGTCAGGCGGCGGGCGAGATGAACGTCATGGCCGTGGCCGCGTTGGCCAACCTGACCGGCAACGTCGGCATCCGGGGCGGCAACAACGGCGACCTGGACGCCTACCATCAGAGCAAGACTCCGCGCCTGCCCGTGGGCAACAACGGCGTGAAGACCCGTTTCCCGGTTTTCATGTGGCTCAAGGCCGTGGAGAACGGCAAGAACATGACCGCGGATCAGGACGGCATCATCGGCGGCGATCGGTATCCCGCCGACATCAAGTTCATTTGGAACTACGCGGGGAACACCATCATCAACCAGCATTCCGAGATCGCCGAGACCGAGCGCGTGCTCTCCGACGAGACCAAATGCGAGATGATCGTGGTCATGGACACCCATATGACCGCGACCGCCAAATGGGCCGACATCGTCCTGCCGAGCTGCATGTATCCGGAGCAGACGGACATCGTGGGGCCGAGCTATGCCATGAACACGGACTGGGCGCTGCTCACCGAAGCGGTGAAGCCCTTCTTCGAATCCCGCCCCGTCTATGACGTTTGCGTTGACCTGGCCCGCCGGCTGGGCGTGGAGAAGGAATTCACCGAAGGCCGCGACCGGGAGGAATGGATCGAATATCTCTACCAGACCGGCACCCGCAAGACCTTCCCGGAAATGCCCGCGACCGTGGCCGAAGCGCGCAAGGCGGGCGTTCATTTCCGCGCCAAGAGCAGGGACTTCCCGGTTCCTTTCGCCGACTTCCGCCAGGACCCGGTTACGCATCCCCTGAAGACCCCGTCGGGCAAGGTGGAGCTGTATTCCGCGGCATTGCGTACTCTCTCGCGGAAGCGGAAGGTCGACAGCTCCGTGCTGGGCGACGTCATTCCGTTTGTGCCGCAGTACGTGGCGACCTGGGATGGCTGCGAGGACATGCAGACCAAGGAAAAGTACCCGCTTCAGCTCATCGGTTTCCACTACAAGGGCCGGACGCACTCCCACTACGCCAACGTTGACTGGCTTCTGGAGGTGCTGCCGCAGACCATGTGGATCAATCCCGTCGATGCCGAACGGCGGGGCATCAGGCATAACGATCCTGTCCGGGTATTCAACGACCGGGGCGAGGTGCGCATTCGGGCCAAGGTGACCCCGCGCATCATCCCCGGCGTCGTCGCCATGGGACAGGGCGCCTGGTACAAGCCGCTCTCCGCGGACAGCAAGGTGGACGTCGGAGGATGCATCAACACCCTGACCAAGTACAGGCCCACTGCCATCGGCAAGGCCAATCCGCAGCACACCAACCTTGTCCAGGTGGACCGGATATAAGGAGGCGACCGTGATTGATCTAAACCAAGAACTCGCGTTCGTATTTGACGCTTCCCGGTGCAACGGGTGCAAGGCGTGCATGATCGCCTGCAAGGACAAACACGATCTGCCAGTGGGCGTATTGTGGCGCAAGGTGCTTGAATGCGCTTCCGGAGATTGGGCGGAGGAGCCCGACGGCTCGTACACGCAAAACGTGCTCGCCTATTACGTCTCCGTGTCGTGCAATCATTGCGAAAACCCCGTTTGCGTAACGGTCTGCCCCACGGGTGCGATGCAGGTCGTGGAAAACGGCATCGTGGCCATCGATCCGGACCGCTGCATCGCCTGCGGCAACTGTCAGTGGAACTGCCCCTATTCGGCCCCGGTCCTGGACCGCGTGAAAAAGCATATGACCAAGTGCGACATGTGCCGCGACTTCCTGGCCCAGGGCAAGCTCCCGGCCTGCGTGGCGGCATGTCCCAGCCGGGCTTTGGACGTGGCTCCGCGCAAGGAGGCCGTCGCCCGGCTCGGGCGGGCCGATGTCGCGCCGTTGCCTTCCGAAAAACTCACTGAACCCAACCTGTGCCTGATAAAGCACCGCGACAGCCTGTCGGTGCGCAAGTCGGCCGCCGTGTTGGCCAACAGAGAGGAGTTCTAGCCATGACATACGAATATCCTCTTGTCTTCTTCACCGTGTTCGGACAGCTCTCCGCCGGTATCGCGCTCCTCGTCTGGCTGACTGGACTGCGCAAACATCCGGCCGAAGAACGGCTGGCCTGGCTGGTCGCGCTGGCGGCCCTTGCCGTGTCCGGCCTGAGCGCCGCGCTGCATCTTCAATCCTACCTGCCTGCGGCCTTCGCCCTGTCGAACGTGGGGTCCTCGTGGCTTTCGCGTGAGATTCTCATGGGCGTGGTCTTCTTTGTCCTGATCGGGCTGCGCGTCTTCAACGTGCTTCCGGCCGGGCTCAATTGGCTTGTGGGTATTGGCGGCGTGGCCTTTGTCCTGGTCATGAGCCAGATATACGTCCAGAACGCGTCCGTGCCGCTGTGGAATTCCTGGGGAACGGCCCTGGCCTTCCTGGGAACCATGCTCCTTCTGGGAGGAACCGCGGCCCTGGCCCTGGCTCCCGAAGGATGGGGACGGTCCGCCGTGGCCGCCAGCGTGAGCGCGGCGGTGGCGGGAGCGCTGCTCGCCCTCTCCCTGCCCGCCTTCTGGCTGGGCGGCATGATGGCCCCGCTCAATCCCGTGATGCTGGGCGTCTTCGCCTCGGCGGCGATTTGCGTCACGCTGACGCAGGCCGCCTGTTACGCGGTGGGCGGCGCCCTGGCCGCCTATGGCGTCCCCGGCAGGCGCGGGCTTGTCCGGATCGGGTTTGTTGTTGTGCTCGTCGGAGCGGTGGTCGGCCGTATGCTCTTCTATGCGGCCAACATCGGGATGTTGAGCTAGAATGTTGAATGCCGGCCGTTGCGACGGCGGCGCAAGGAGTATGAAACACATGCCGTCAGTTGAACGACATGCCGGTCAAACGTCCGTTGCGGACGCCAATGGAACGACGGCGCTGGGGTCCTTTCTCCGGTTCGTCGGCGTGGCCTGCAACGGATTCAATATCATCGCCGGAGAGTCCGGCAGACCCGTCCTGGTTCAGGCGGGAAGTCTGTCGGGCTCCTGGCGGGCTTTCTTTGAAAACGCCGGTCTCGACGCCCCCGTGGAGGCGTTGGGGAAGGACATCCGCGTCCTTCTGGAAGATGAGGACGAGCTTGCGAGAACCCTTGGCGAGTTCAATGCCTTGTTCCGGGTTCCCGAACTGCCCGTGCCCTTGTGGGAATCCGTGTGGCTTTCCAGTGAGAAGATTCTTTTCACCGAGGAGAGTTTCGCGGTTCGCGACTGGTACGCCCGCTTTCAGTGGGAGATCAACAAGGTCGGATACGAGGCCGAGGATCACATCGGTTTCGAGTCGGCCTTTTGCGGCTGGCTTTTCGACGCCGCCGTGAACGGCGAAGGGCTCGCTCGGGACGGGCATCCGCAACCGGCTCAGTCCGATGTGCGGGCATTCCTGGATGAGCACTTCACCCGTTGGGCTCCGGAATGCTTCCGGCAACTCGCCGATGCGGCCGAGACGCCTTTCTGGGCGCATTTGTTGACCTCGGCCGCGCTGTTGTCCGGGGCATTGGCGGAAGACATCTGACGGCGAGGTCCCGTTGAAGGCGCGACGGAAATTCCGCTAGCCTCGGTTTCTGCATGAAACCCCACGGGTTCGACGGGAACGGCGCGGTAATGAATAAACAAGAAGGCCCCGGACGTGCTTGCGTCCGGGGCCTTTCCCGTCAGGTTATTTGGCCTTGATGGCTTCGAGGTCCACGGCGATGTGTACGGTGTTGCCGACCATGAAGCCGCCTCCGTCGAGAGGGGCGTTCCAGTCCACCCCGTAGTCGCGGCGGTCGATGGAGAACTCGGCGGCCGCGCCCAGCCGGGTGTTGCCCCAGGGATCGGCGCGAGGCGAGTCGAGGCCGGTGACCACGAGGTTCACCTCTCGGGACGCGCCCTTGATGGTCAGGACGCCGGAAACGGCGTAACCGTCGTCAACGGGGTAGACCCGGGTGCTTTTGAAGGTCATGACCGGATGGATCTTCGCGGCGAAGAAGTCGCTGCTCTTGAGATGTGCGTCGCGTGCCTCGACGCCCGTGTCGATGCTGTCCACGTCGATGGTGATGTCGATGGATTTCGGCTTGTCCGCGTCGAACTCGATGTTTCCGCTGACGGCCGGGAACATGCCGCGTACCTGGGCGATCGTCAGGTGGCGGATGGAAAAGTGGGCCGCGGAGTGGTCCGGGTCCACCTTCCAGGTTTCAGCTCCGGCCGTGGCGGCCAGGCCGAGGACCAGCAGCAGGGCCGCCGGGATGCGGAAAATGGTGAAGAGCGACTTCTGTTTCATGGCGGGTATCCTCGCGATTTGTTTCCGTTTCGCTTGTGTTGGCCGCTCCCTGAACGACATCGGGCGCGACGGGCGTTATGCCGGGCCGTCTCAGGAATACTGCGGCGGCATGGTCTTCGACTTCTTTCCCCTCGCGCAGAATCGGTAGGTCAGGAAGGCGCCCAGAGCGGCACCGACGAACAGCGTACCGAGGAGGAGCAGGATGCGCGAAGTGGTGAAGGTGAGCCAGAGGAACGATACCTGGGTCTGCTCGGTGTTCTGGAGCAGAAAGACGATCCACAACACGACCAGCGTGATGATGGCTCCCAGGCGGATCTTCCGCCAGGTGATCGTTTTGGTCTGCGTTTGGCTCTGATTCATTGGGGTATTGGTGTTGTCCATGCGAAGTCTCCTTTTCAGATCCATTTGCGTTTTTTGAAGTAGACGAGCAGGCCCACGGCCACGGCGGCCATGCAGCCGAGGAGGATGAAGTAGCCGTAATGGTACTTCAATTCGGGCATGAATTCGAAGTTCATGCCGTACAGGCTCGCCAGGAAAGAAAGCGGGATGAAGATGGTGGCGAAGATCGTCAGGAACTTCATCACGTCGTTGAGGCGGTTGGCCACGGCCATGTTGTAGCTGTTCAGGTGGTCGTTGAGCATCTCGCGGTAGGTCTCCACGGCCTCGGAGACCTGTTCGGCCATGTCGTTCAGGTCGCGCAGGTACGGGAGCATGTCCGCGTCGAGGAGAGGACTGTCGGCCCTGGCCAGCTTGAGCGCGATCTCCCGAATCGGGCGAACGGCCTTGCGCGCGTAGGCCATCTCGCGGCGGCAGCTGTTGATTTCTTCGAGCAGCTCGGGTGAGGGGGCGTCGAGGACTTCCCCGTCAAAGGCTTCGATGCGTTCGCCCATGATTTCGATGACCTGGAGGTAGTTTTCAAATACGCAATCGAGCAGGGCGTAGAGCAGGTAGCCCGCGCCGTGCTGCCGGAGCTTGCCGGACTGCCTGCGGATGCGCTCGCGCACGGGCTCGAATACGAGGCCGGGCCGTTCCTGGAAAGTCACCAGGCAACGGCCGATGAGCGCGCAGGAGAGCTGCTCGGACACGATCCGGTCGCGGTCCTCGCTGAAGGAGAGCATTCGGAGCGTGATGAAGACCAGGTCCGGGTATTCTTCCATCTTGGGCCGGTGCCCGGTATCGACGATGTCTTCCAGCAGGAGCGGGGGAATGGAGTATGCCGCGCCCACCCGGCTTATGACCTCGGGCACGTGCAGGCCGTCCACGTTGAGCCAGGTGACGCCGGGACCGTCCGGGCAGGGGGCAAGGCCGTCCGAATCTTCGATGTGTTCGTCGCGCAGGTTCTCCCCGTCGTATTCGATGATCCGAAGCCTGGGGGCGTCGGTTTTTTGCGAGCCGACGAAGATGAGCGATCCCGGCGGCTTGCCAGCCGTCTTGTCGTCTCGTTTGAGAAATCTGGCCATGGGCTCCTCGGGGTTTCCCTCCATGCATGCGTGGGAAGCCGTGTATGCTTTCCATGCCGATGATTCAGACCATTATATAACGTATCGGCAACGGATGAAACCGTTTTTGCGCCGGAAAAGACGCGGAACGAGCGGGAGGGCGCGTCGGGAGCGGGGAGGCCGCCGCGCAAGGAATTGTCGGAATCGGGAAAAACGTGTTAACGTCGGAACCAGCCGTCCTGCTGGGAGCGGCCTGGACAGGGCGGCGTCACAAGATGGGTTCCAACGAAAGGGAGCGACGTATGGGTATTGAAATCGGCGGGTTGCTCGGGCTGGTCATTCTCGTGCTGGACGTGTGGGCGTTCGTCAAGATTGTCCAGAGTTCGGCTGGCACCGGCTCCAAGGTGCTTTGGATCATTCTGGTGCTGCTGTTCCCTGTCCTGGGGTTCCTGTTCTGGCTTCTGTTGGGGCCGAAAGGCTGATTCGCGGGCGGCGTGCCTGCGGTCGGCGCGTTGCTTCGGCGTCCATGACCATTCCCGGATATTCGCCCATCGAGAGCCGGGTCCGGCGGGGGATGTCGAACCCGGTGTGCATGACGGCGTCGCTTTTTTAGACCGGGGCCCGCCGCCGATGGTCACGGAACCTCCGGGCATGATCCGGCCCGGGCCTTATCGCGCGGCGTCTAGCCCTTGCCGCGCGTCTTGGTCTTGCCGGGCTTGGCGTTCTTCTCGATAAACTCGATGATCTTGTCCGCGATGTCGATGCCCGTGGCCTTTTCGATGCCCTCCAGGCCGGGGGAAGAGTTGACCTCCATGACCACCGGACCGTGGTTGGAGCGGAGCAGGTCCACGCCGCAGACGTTCAGGCCCATGATGCGGGCCGCCCGAACGGCGGTGGAGCGTTCTTCCGGGGTGATCTTGATGGGCTCCGCAGCGCCGCCGCGATGGATGTTGGAGCGAAACTCGCCCTTGCCCGCGGTGCGCCGCATGGCCGCGACGACCTTGCCGCCCACCACCAGGCAGCGAATATCCGACCCCTTGGATTCCTTGATGTATTCCTGAACCAGAATGTTGGCGTTGAGCCCCTGAAAAGCCTGGATGACGCTTTCGGCCGCGTGCCTGGTCTCGGCAAGGACCACGCCTATGCCCTGGGTGCCCTCCAGCAGCTTGACCACAAGCGGCGCGCCGCCCACCAGATCGATGAGGTCGCCGGTGAACTTGGTGGAGCTGGCGAAGCCGGTGACCGGCAGCCCGATGCCCTTGCGCGAGAGCAGTTGGAGACTGCGCAGCTTGTCGCGGGAGCGGGTGATGGCGATGGATTCATTCAGGCTGTACACGCCCATCATTTCGAACTGGCGCACCACGGCGCAGCCGAAGAAGGTGATGGACGCGCCGATGCGCGGGATGACCGCGTCCACATCGTCCACCTGCTCGCCCTTGTAGTGTATGGAAGGGTTGTGGGAGGTGATGTTCATGTAGCAGCGCAGGGGATTGACGACCTCTACCCTGTGGCCGCGAGCCTTTCCTGCGTCGACCAGTGCCTGGGTGGAATACAGGCTGGCCTTGCGCGAGAGGATGACGATTTTCATGGAGGCTAATCACCTTTCTTCCGTTTGGAGTACGCTCGTTTCGCGACGGCGTTTCCTGCCTGCATGGACAGGGACGGATCGACCAGAAGCCGTCCGGACATGGCGTTGCGTCCGAGAAGCATCCTGAATCGCATTTCGTCCCGATTGGTCAGGGTCAGTTCAATAGGCCAGGACCGTCCGGCCAGAAGCAGGGGGGTCGCTATGACATGACGCCTCTGGCTTTGTCCACCCGAATTGGTGACATTCCTGCAGTCCACCAGCGGGGCCGAGCACGGAATGACGAGGTCGTCGTTCCCCTGCAGGGGGTGGACGTTGAAGGACACGCAACGGATGCCGTCCCGTTCGAAGGGAACGATGTCGAAGGCGTGCAGTGCGGAGGTCCTGGCCCCGGTGTCCACCTTGACCTTGATGGCGGGCACGTTCAGGTCGGGCAGGGATATCCATTCCCGCCAGCCGATGATCATCTTCGGTTCTTTCGGTCTTTTCATATGTCCCTTTTCGATGGTCGTCCCGACGGGGCCGCCGGGCTCGGGATGGTCGTGCGGCCACGCGCGCGGGCGCGGCCTCGGAGCGAATGGCCGTCCCGTCCGCTCCGGGCGTTTTATAGCATATTTCACCGGAGCGGGTAATGGGGCCGCCTGTAGGAAATCCTGGACGGAACATGTCAGGATTCTAATCGGATTCCGCACCTTTTGTTTTCGTGCTACTGGCGATTAATGGCGGTTTTTTAGCAATCAACGGGGCGCAGCTATCCGGAGGAAGATTTGAAATACGCGACCTTGGATGCGTGCAGACAGCGTATCGCCGACCTTGAGGCCGAACTGGAGCGGACCAAGGGGCGGCTTGAGACCGTTGTGAAGGCCCCGGTCCGGTCCGGAGGCGACAGCTTGTCCGGCATCGACTTCGGGGCGGACATGGCGCATTTGCGCGCCCTTGTGGAGGCCATCCCTGAACTGGTCTGGGTCAAGGACCCCGATGGAGTCTACCTTTTCTGCAATCGCCGTTTCGAGCGTTTCTACGGGGCCGGGGAAGCGGACATCGTCGGACGGACGGATTACGATTTCGTGGACGTTGCGCTGGCCGACTCCGTTCGTTTGCTGGACCGCAAGACCATTGCTTCGGGCGTTCCCTGCATCAACGAGGAGCGTGGCGTCTACCGGGACGACAGCCCTGAGGAGTGTCTGGAGACCGTCAGGACGCCGCTGTACGACTCGGACGGCACGTTTCTCGGCGTGCTCGGGGTGGCCCGGGACATCACCGGGCGCAAGCGGTTCGCGGACGTCCTCCGGGATAGCGAACAGCGCCATCGGGTCATCTTTGAGAACTCCCCCCTGGGCATGATACGGTTCGGCGGGGATGGCAGAATACTGGATTGCAACAGCCGGTTCGTGAAGATGATGGGCTCCGCCAGAAAGGACATTGTCGGGGCCGATCTCCTGCGCGGGGGCAATCCGAAAATGGGCCGCGCCCTGGAAACGGCCATGGCCGGGCGTCCGTCCTCCTGCGACGATTATTTCGTTCCGGACACGGGCGGTCCGGAGATGTTCCTGCATGTTCAGTTCAACCCCGTCGTTCCGGGCCGGTCGCCCACTGAGGTCATCGCCACGGTGGAGGACTTCAGCGAACGCAAGCAGGACCAGGACACCCTGCAAACGGCCAAGGAACAGGCCGAAGCCTTCAGCCGCTCCAAGACGGAATTCCTCGCCAACATGAGCCACGAGATCAGGACGCCGCTCAACGGAATCATGGGGATGCTCCAGCTCATTCAGTCAACCGGGCTGGACAAGGAGCAGTCCGAGTACACGCGGGCTGCCCTGCAATCCGCGCGGAGGCTGATGAACCTTTTGACCGACATCCTGGACCTGTCCAGGGTGGAGGCGGGCAAGCTGGCGGTACGCAACGCTCCCTTCGATCTGGTGGAGACCTGCGAGCAGGTCTGCGACCTGTTCAGGCTCCCCTCGGCCCAGTCCGGGGTGGACATGGTCTGCGAGCTGGGCGCGGATGTCCCCCGGCGCGCGGTCGGGGACGCCGTCCGGCTTCAGCAGATTTTGACCAACCTGCTTGGCAACGCCTTCAAGTTCACCGACTCCGGGCGCATCTCCATGGCCGCGCACCGGCTTCCCGACCTTCCGTCGGGCGGCTACCGAATCCTTTTTTACGTGTCCGACACCGGAGCGGGGATACCCGACGGCAAGGTCAGCACCCTGTTCGACGCGTTTACCCAGGTCTCCCGAGGCTACACGCGCCGGTATCAGGGGGCGGGGCTGGGGCTGTCCATCTGCCGCAATCTCGTCTCCCTCATGGGGGGAAACATGGCCATAGAGAGTGAAGAGGGAGTCGGCACCACGCTGTATGTCTCCCTGCCCTTCGAAGCCGCTCCGGCCACGCGTCCGTCCGTGGAGATCGCCCCCATGCGCCGGTGCGCGACCGGCCCGTTGTCCATCCTTCTGGCAGAGGACGAGCGGGTCAACAGTCTTGTCATCAAGCGTATTCTGGAGAAATCGGGGCATACCGTGACCGGCGTGGAGAACGGCGAGCAGGTTCTCGACGCCCTGCGCGGGGCGGCCTTTGATGTGATCCTCATGGACATTCAGATGCCGGTCATGGACGGGGTGGAGACCGCACTGGCCATTCGGGCCGGGCTGGCCGGGGAGGAGTGGACCGATATCCCCATCGTGGCCGTGACCGCCTACGCCATGGTCGGCGACCGGGAGAAGTTTCTCGCGGCCGGGATGGACGGCTATGTGGTCAAGCCGGTCGAGGTGGGAAAGCTGGAGCAGGCATTGGAGATCGCGCTTTCCGGCGGGGCACCGCAGGCGGCGGAAGGCGATTGTTTATAAGTCCTTTCCCCGGGGGGGCCGAGCCGGGCGGGGGTTAGGCCGCTCCGGTGACTTCCTCCTTCTTCCGATCAAGGAAGAAGGGCAGGGAAATGGAAAAGGCGCTGCCCTTGCCAACCGCGCTTTCCACCGTGATGCTGCCGCCAAGCTTTTCGATGAGATACTTGGAGATCGTCAGTCCCACGCCGGACCCGCTCAGTCGCTTGGTCATGACCTTTTCCCCGATTTCGAAGCTGTGGAAGATGGTCTCCAGGCGATCGGGGGGAATGCCGACGCCCGTGTCCGTGATCGTGAAGAGGATCATGACCCGGTCCGGTCCGGTTCCGGCAAAGCGCTCCGGGTCCCTGGATACGTCCAGGGTGACCTTTCCCCTTTCGGTGTACCGAAAGGCGTTGAGCAGGATGTTGTTCAGGGCCTGAGTGGTTTCCAACGGCGCGCCATAGAGAAAGTCCGGCACATCGCCATGGGCGACGAACTCGAATCCCACGCCCTTTCTCAGGGCATAGGCGTGGAACACGGCCGCCAATCGCGAAAGGGCCTTGGAAAAGTCGAAGTGCCTGAATTCGATCCGCACCGTATCGGATTCGAGCATGGTCAGGTCCAGAAGCTGGTCGAAGAGTCCCGCGAGCTGGGCGGCTCCATCGTGAAGGGGGCGGATCAGTTCCAGCCGTTCGGGATCGGTGTCGATTTCGAGCAGCAGGCTGGACAAGCCCATGATATGGTTGAGCGGCGTGCGCAGCTCGTGGCTGATGTTGGCCAGGAAGGCCGACTTCGCCCGGCTGGCTTCGTCCGCCTTTTCCTTGCTCTTTTCGAGTTCGAGGGTTCGCTGCCGGACCTTCTCTTCAAGCACGCGGTTTTGATTGTACAGGGCCAGATGGGTTTTGACGCGGGCCTGGACGATGGCCGGATTGACCGGCTTGGTGATGTAGTCCACGGCTCCGAGGGCAAGTCCCTTGGCCTCGTCCTCGCTCTGTGACCTGGCCGTGATGAAGATGATCGGTATTTGCGCGGTCCGTTTGTCGCTCTTGAGCCGTCTGCATACCTCATAGCCGTCCATCTCGGGCATCATGATGTCCAGGAGGATGATGTCGGGGAGCACGTTGCGGATGATGTCCAGCGCCGTGACTCCGTTGAGCGCCACCAAAAGTTTGTAATCGTCCTTGAGGACATCGACCAGGAGATCGATGTTCAGCCGGTTGTCGTCGACAACCAGGACGGTGGGGCGTTCGCTCGTGTCCATTGCGGCTCCATTGATTAAGGGGCTACCATCAATGAAATTACCGCATTTTCGACTGTGGAGCAAGGAAGTCTGTTTAATTCCCTTTTCGGGGTAGCGGGATCAGAGTCCTTTTTTGGGATTGAAGTCCTGGCCCAGCGCGGCAGGGGCCTCGATGGACCACCCCTTGGACAGGCTCTTGAGAAACGGGTGGCGGCGGATGATGTCCTGAATCCACCCCATGCGGCCCATGTTCACGGCCAGCAGGGTCAGGATCATCATGGGGAAGGGAGCCACCTGGAAGACCGGAGCCGGGATGGACGGGAAGATCTCTTGGAGGTGGATGCCGGACACCTGCAGGGCGGCGAAGAAAAACGCGCCGAGCGCGGTGCGCACCGGATGCCAGCCGCCGAAGATGACGATGGCCAGGGCGATCCAGCCCGCGCCTTCGCAGCCCTGGGGCCTGCCCCAGCCGGGCTTTACGGCCAGGGAGTACGCGCCTCCGGCGAGTCCCACCAGGGCCCCGCCCGCCAGGCAGTAGTACAGGCGCACCAGGCGAACCCGGATGCCGCGTCCAAAGGCCGCGCGGGGCGATTCGCCCACGGCGCGCAGCCGCATTCCGCCTTCTGTGCGGAACATCCACCACCAGCAGAAGACGATGGCCATGAGGCTCATGTAGACCACCGGGGATCGGGCACCGAAGATCAGGCCGACGAAGGGCACGTCGCTCATGCCGGGGATGGTCCACAGGCCGAGATCGGGGCCGGGCTGACGGGAAAAATTGTGGCCGAGGAAGTACGCCAGATCGCGGGAGAGCAGGGTCAGGATGAAGCCCACGGCGAGCTGTGACTGGCCGAGATAGATGCCGATGACGCCGAGTACGCCCGCAATTGCCGCACCGACCGCCGCGCCCGCCAGCATACCGAGCCAGGGGGAGTCGAAGGTGGCGGAACAGGCGAAGGCGGCCATGGCGGCCAGCAGGATGGAGCCGTCCAGCGAGAGGTTAACGATGCCAGCCTTTTCGGTCAGGGTCTCGCCGAGGGTGGCCAGGACCAGGGGCGCGCCGGCCATGAGAATGGCGGCGATGGTCAGGGCGAAGGTGTCCATTTAGTCCGCCTCCTTCCTTTGCTTGAGCCACAGCCTGAGTCCCTGCACGATGAACAGGGAAAGGACCATGATGCCCTGAATCACGCCGGACAGGGAGGAGTCCAGACCGAGTTGCAGGGGCAGTTGGATGGAGCCCACGTTGAGAATCGCGAAGAAAAGGCAGATGAACGGGACCAGGGAAAGCCGGAACGAGGCCATCATGCTCACCAGCAGGGCGGTGTAGCCGTAGCCCGAGGAGATGTTCGGCAACAGCCGGTGATACACGCCGAGGACCTGGACGGCCCCGGCGAGTCCGGCCAGCCCGCCGCAGAACATGAATGCCTGGAGCAGTCGGCGGTGCGGTCCCAGGGAGAACAGGGTGGCGGCCTTGGGGTTTTCGCCCACGGCGCGCAGCTTGAGCCCCCACTTGGTGCGGTGGAGCAGGATGTAGACCAGGGCGAGGGCGGCCACGGCCAGGGCGAGGCCCACCCAGCTTACCGACATGTTGGCGAGCCGGGGCAGCCACAGGGAAATGTCCAGAGGCTCGGTTCCGGACATGGAGGCCACGCCGGGCCGTTTCCATGGGCCGAAGATGAGCCACAGGGTCACGCCCAGGGCCACGAAGTTGAGGCCAAGGCCGGAAAAGATTTCATGTACCCGGCCGAAGACGCGCAGCAGTCCGGCCAGCAAGGCCCAGAACGCGCCGCCCGCCACGGATGCGGCCAGGGCCAGGGCGATGACCCAGGCGGAGCCGCCGTCGTCGAAGGGGCGCAGGGCCGCGGTGCAGAAGATGGCGCCCATGATGACCTGACCTTCCACGCCGATGTTCCACAGCCGGGCCGTGAACGGGATGAGCAAGCCTGCCGAGCACAGCGTCAGCGGAACCCATCCGGCGAGCACGCGGCCCACCTTGGACCAGGAACTCAGGCTGCCCTGGAACAGTACGTAGATGGTTTCGAAGGGCGGAGCCCCGGTGGGCAGGGCCACGATAACGGTCAGGGCCAGGGCCAGGAGCAGGGCAAGGATGAGCCAGCCGGTCTGGGTCAGGAGGGATTCGCGGTTCATGCCTCGGCCTCCTTGAGTTCGTCGTACCGCTTGCCCGCCATGAGAGCGCCGACCACCTCCATGGAGATGTCCTCGCCCTCGACCACGGCTGCCATGGCCCGGTCGTAAAAGACGATGACCCGATGGCTGTGCTCAAGCACTTCCTCCAGGTCAGGGGAGAAAAAGATCAATGTGGCCCCTTCGGCGCAACGCCGTTTCAGGTGGTTCCAGACCTGCCGGGCCGAACCGGCGTCCAGGCCGCGCGTGGGGTGTTCCATGAGCAGGAGCTTGGTCTCGTCGGGGATGAGCGAGAGCAGGAGACGCTGCTGGTTTCCGCCGGAAAGCTCCACGGCGTGAGTGTCGGGATGGGCCTGGAGGTTGAATTTGTCCACGCATTGGGAGTGGTAGAATTCGGTCAGGTCGCCGTGCCGGTCCGGAAAGGCCAGCGTGATGTGCTCCATGAGATTCAGGCCGGGGAACAGGGCGAGCGCGAGCCGGTCGGCGGGCACGAACTGTACCCCCGCCTTGCGCAGCCCGGCGAAATTGTTGGAGGCGTGGTTGACTCCGTCCAGGTCGAAGGAGCCGCCGGGCATACGGTCCAGGCCGCACAGGCCGCGCAGGAACAGTTCCTGGCCGGAGCCGTCGAGCCCGGCCAGTCCGATACACTCGCCCGGTCTGGCTGTGAAATTCAGTCCGCCCATGGAGTACTTGGGCCCGGCGAAGAGCACGTCGTGCATGGCCAGGCGGGGCTTGCCCGCGTCGGCGGGCAGCTCGGGCAGGGGCTCCACCTCGCCGTCGGCGGCCTCGCCGAACATGAGGGAGACCAGCTCCTTCTCGTCGTAGGGCGGGGTCAGGGTGCCGACCAGGGCTCCCTGGCGCATGATGAAGATGGAGTCGGCCATCTCGAAGGCTTCGGAAAGCTTGTGGGTGACGAGGACGATGGTGTGGCCTTCCTCGCGCGCCAGCTTCATGAGCAGGTCGAAGAGGTCCTGCTTCTGTTCCGGGGTGATGCCGGTGGTGGGCTCGTCCAGAATCAGGGTGGTGGCCCCCAGGTCGAGCAGGCGCAGCAGTTCGAGGAGCTGCCGCTCGCCCACGGTCAGGCTGGACACGGGCTCGTCGGGCAGGAAACAGGCGTCCAGGCGGTAGGAGAGTTCGCCGATGATGTCGACCACTTCCCGCTTGCTGCGCTTGGGCGCGCCGAGCTGGAAGTTCTCCCACACTGGCATTGCCGGGAAGTCCAGGGGGTCCTGGTAGAGCATCCCGACGCCCTTTTCGCGGGCCAGGGCCGGAGTCAGGTGGCTCAAGGTTTCCCCGTTGATGGTCAGTTGCCCGGAAGTGGGGCGCGTATGCCCCGCGAGGATGCGCATGAGCGTGGACTTGCCCGCGCCGTTTTCACCGACGAGAGCATAGATGCGGCCGGGTTCGAGGGTCAGGCTGATGCCGTCGTTGGCCCGAACCCGGCCGTAATGTTTATGTATGTCGTTGAGGACGATCATTCCTACTCGGGGGAGGACAGGCCTTCCATGCCTTCAAGCAGTTGTTCCATGTACCAGATCTGCTTGTCGGTGGCCGTTTCTCCGGTTTTCAGGAACGGGGTGCCGTCCTGATAGTTCAGGGGGCCGGTGAACAGTTTCAGTTCGCCGGAGCCCATCTTGGCGATGAACTTGTCGAGCTCGGCCTTGACCTCGGGAGTGACGCCCGGGCCGGGCATGAAGCCCACCGGAGACTTGTCGTGGCTGTTGTAGTCGGCCCAGTAGGGAGCGTCCCACTCGAAGCCGGGCTTGTAGGAGCCGTCGGCCACGGACTTGGCCAGGCGCAGGAAGCCGGGACCCCAGTTGAAGTAGGGGACGCCGAGGCAGATGTCGCCCTGGCCCTCGCAGGCTTTCTCGTAGTCGTAGGGCAGGGCCCAGACCTTTTTGCCTGCTTCGGCGCGCTGCTTGGCGACGATGACGTTGTCCGGGGTGTCGATGCCGGAGATGACCACGTCGTAGCCGGAATCGTAGAAGGAACCGGCCACCTGGGTCGGGTCGGCGGTCACGCCGGGGATGTTGAACCAGAAGCCGATCCACTTGACGTTGAAGGTCAGGTCCTTGGCGTCCATGCCGCGAACTTCGGTCCAGGCGTAGCGGGCGCCGAGATAGGCGGCGGACATGAGACGGCGGGTTTCCTCGTTGATGAGCGGGCCGACCACGCCGATCTTGCCGGTCTGGGTGGTCATGGCGGCGGTGAACCCGGCGAGCATCTTGGAGTAGATCATCTTGGCGAACAGGTTGCCCAGGTTGGCCGGAGCCTTGCCGGACCATGCGGAGTCGCCGGAGGCATGCACGAAAATCTTGTCGGGATGCATGGCGGCGGCTTCCAGGATACCGTCCTTCATGTCGTCGGAACCGGCGATAATCAGGTCCGCGCCCTTTTCGATCAGGTCGTCGACGACCTGCGGGATGGTCAGACCGGGACGGTCGGCCGGGTTGACCTTGTCGAGGTAGATCAGCTTGGCGCCGTCCATGTGGGTTTCGACGTACTTGCCGCCCTCGTACTGCGCCTGGCTGTAGCCCTTGTCGTTATAGGGACCGACCAGGATCAGGCCGATGGTGAATTCCTTGGCCTCGGTGGCGGCTTTTTCTACGGTTGCCGGGGCTTCCGCCTCGGTTTTCTTCTTGTCGGGTTCCGACGAACAGCCCAGGGCGACGAGCAGGCAAACGCCCAGGGCGAAAGCCGTCAGGGTTCGAAATCGCAACATCCTTTCCTCCATATATTGAGTGTCGTGCCCGGGGCAATCGAACGTCCCGGGAATTCTAAAGGCGGACAGCGGCGGGAGGCATCCCGTCAAAAAGACATACTTGGATTAGAAGTCGGGGTCGTGTCAACCGCTTACTGTCTGTGGTTGATGATATGAAAATATGTCTCGATATCTTCTCTCCCCCGGGGAAAGCGTCCGGATTAGCTTGACCCCGGCGATAGTATGTTCTATTTGAAGAACAGTCAGCCGGATTGACGTATATGCAGCCGCGTAGCTTTTTAAGGATTGCCGCGCGGCCTGTATCTTTTTTGTTACCCGGCGATGAAATCACTTTAGAGAGGTTTTTGACCATGGATCGCGTTCCCATTTCTAAGCAAGGGTTTGAAAAGATCACCAAGGAGCTTGAGGACCTTAAGGCCCAGCGCCCGGCTATCATCCAGGCCATCGCGGAAGCACGCGCGGAGGGGGACCTCTCCGAGAACGCCGGATACGACGCCGCCCGTGAGCGGCAGGGGATGTTGGAAGCCCGCATCAGCTACATCAATTCCCGTATGCCGTTGTTCGACGTCCTCGATCTGGATGCTCTCTCCGGCGAACGGGCCATCTTCGGCGCCACCGTTGAGGTGGAGGATATCGACACCGAAGAGCGGCGCACCTTTACCCTGCTCGGTCCCGACGACGCGGATCACAAGAAGGGTTCCATCTCCGTACTTTCCCCGATGGGCCAAGCCATTCTGGGAAAAGAGGAGGGCGATGAAGTCATCGTGGACGCCCCGCGCGGCCGCATTGAGTACGAAATCGTTTCCGTTCAGTTCCTTGGCGCTGCCGGGCTGAACCTCAGATAGTGCGAAAGCCGCATCTTGCATGACCCGCCCCGTCGTCTTCCGGCGACGGGGCGTTTTTATTTATTATGAGACCCACACCCATCCGTTTCACCGGGGAGTTCGACCCCGCAGTCGCCTGCCGGGGCAGGTGCGCCCGTTGCGATCGGGAGCACGTCCTTCCGGTCGGCCCGGCGCGCGGGCCCGCTCTCGACCTGTTCGAACGGATGGAGCGCGAAGGGCGTATCGATTTCGACGCCCCCGAGCCCGACCCGAGGTTTTCCACGGACTACCTCCACGGAGAGGCCGGCGGCCAGATGTTCGGCGTGCTTGCGGCCCGGGACGACTCGGGCGCGACCTTTGTTCTCAGAGCCTTCTCCGGCCAGTACAACTCCATATGGGAAGTGGAGGGATGGGTTCCGCCGCTTTTGGACACGGCCCGGTTCCGGCGCGAGACCAGCGAGGCCGAGCAACGGATCAAGGCCATGGGCAGGGAGATCGCCGGTCTGCCCGAGGGATCGCCCGGCCGCGATTCGCTCATTCGCCGTCGCCGGGAGGCCTCGGCCGCGCTCATGCGAGAGATCCACGCCATGTACAGGCTGCCCAACTTCCGGGGCGGGATCGCGCCCCTGCCGAAGGCTGTGTACCCGGAGGGCAATCCGCCCACGGGCACGGGCGACTGCTGCGCGCCCAAGCTGCTCGGCTGGGCCGCCCTCAACGGCCTGACGCCGCTGGGACTCGCTGAATTCTATTTTGGCAGGACAAACAGGTCTGGTTCGAAAGAGCACGGCCGGTTCTACACGTCCTGCCTGGACAAGTGCGGTCGCATCCTCGGCTTCATGCTCTGCGGCCTGGAGGACGCATGACCATATCGGAAGGGCTGAACATCGTTTACGAGGACGACTCCGTGGTGGTGGTCGACAAGCCGTCCGGCCTGTTGTCCGTGCCCGGAAAGGGCGAGGCCAATCAGGACAGCGTCGCCACCCGGCTCAAGGCCATGCGGCCCGGGTGCATCGACCAGCCCTCCGTTCACCGGCTTGACCAGGATACCTCCGGACTGCTCGCCCTGGCGTTGACCTCGGAGGCCCATCGCGACCTGTCCATGCAGTTCATGGACCGGCTGGTGGGCAAGCGGTACATCGCCCTTATAGACGGCGTTGTCGCCGAATCGGGCGGAGTCATCGAACTCAAGTTCCGCTTGGACCCGGACAACCGTCCGTATCAGGTCTATGACCCCGTGAACGGCAAGCTTGGCGTGACCCGCTGGCGAAACCTCGGCGTGGAGAACGGCCGTACCCGCGTCGAGTTCAAGCCGAACACCGGCAGGACCCACCAGCTTCGTCTGCATTCAGCCCACAAGAAGGGCCTCGGTTTTCCTATCGTCGGCGACCGGCTTTACGGCACCGGCACTGGTCCCGGCCAACTCAAGCTCCATGCCTCGCTTCTGCGGTTCCGCCATCCCGTCACTCGCGTTCCCCTGGAATTTATTTCCCCGGCTCCGTTTTGACCCATCTCCGTTTACACATCGAGCGGTCCGTGATGCCATTTTTGTGCTTTTTCCCCGGCGACCCCAAAATAGCCGTTTGCGTCCGCCAAAACGCCCGTGGTTACGGTCTGTTACACTTGCCAATTCCGTAAGAGACTTCCCCAGCTAAATGACGGGGTTGTGTGAAAACGGAATTTTTTTTGCAAATTTGTTATGCCGGATGGCCGAAAAAAGGGTGAAAAACTACATTTTCGTAGTAAATTTCGCGCGGCCGAAATAGTGATTCGACGTATCTTTTTGAATATACGGGTTTTTTTCTGTTTGGCATACAACTTGGTACAGAGGGCGTCTAGACAACAAGGGTCAGGCGCCCTTTGGCCGGCCGGACGCCGGAAAACCCACATCCAATTGCCTGAAGGAGCATTACATGAGCGGATATCAGACTCGTCAGAACGCGATCAATGCGGTGACCAATTACAAACCCAGCATCGAGCCGCTGAATTTCGCGGAGACCTCTCCGGCCGAGATTTTTGGTTCCAATGTCTTCACCGACAAGGTTATGAAGGGGATGTTGCCCAAGGAAGTCTACAAGTCCCTGATGAACACCAAGATGACCGGCGAGAAGTTGGACCCGTCCGTGGCCGGTCCCGTGGCCGCCGCCATGAAGGAATGGGCCATGTCCAAGGGCGCGACTCATTACACTCACGTCTTCTACCCCCTGACCGGCCTGACCGCCGAGAAGCATGACGGCTTTCTGAACCCCGACGGCGAGGGCGGCGCCATCGCCGAGTTCGACGGCAAGCTGCTGATCCAGGGCGAGCCCGACGCTTCCTCCTTCCCGTCCGGCGGCCTGCGCGCCACCTTTGAAGCCCGCGGCTACACCGCCTGGGACGTGACCAACCCGGCCTACATCCTTGAGAACACCAACGGCACCTTCCTGTGCATTCCCACCGCGTTCGTCTCCTGGAAGGGACACGCCCTGGACAAGAAGACTCCGCTGCTGCGCTCCAATCAGGCCCTGAACAAGGCCGGCCGCCGTTTCCTCAAGGTCTTCGGCACGGACGACGGCTCCATGGTCGTGTCCAACGCCGGTCCGGAGCAGGAATATTTCCTGCTGGACCGCAACTTTTTCTTTGCCCGTCCCGACCTGATGGTCTGCGGACGCACCCTGTTCGGCGCCAAGCCCTCCAAGGGCCAGGAGCTGGACGACCACTACTTCGGCGCCATCCCGCGCCGCGTGCTCTCCTTCATGATGGAGGTCGAGCGTGAGCTGTACAAGCTGGGCGTGCCGGTCAAGACCCGTCACAACGAGGTCGCTCCCGGCCAGTTCGAGATCGCTCCGGTCTACGAGCAGTCCAACCTTGCCACCGACCACAACCAGATGGTCATGATTACCCTGAAGGCCGTGGCCAAGAAGCACGGCATGGCCTGCCTCCTGCACGAGAAGCCCTTCGCGGGCATCAACGGTTCCGGCAAGCACCTGAACTACTCCATCTCCACCGCCACCCAGGGTTCCCTGTACGCTCCGGGCAAGACCCCGCACGAGAACATGCAGTTCCTGGCGGTCACCGCGGCCACCATCCGTGCCGTCGAGAAATACTCCAAGCTGCTCCGTTCCGTGGTCGCCTCCGCAGGCAACGACCATCGCCTGGGCGCCAACGAAGCGCCTCCGGCCATCATCTCCGTCTTCCTGGGCGACGAGCTGGCCGAGATCTTCAACCAGATCGAGCTGGGCGACCTCAAGGGCTGCAAGTCCAAGGGCTGCCTTGAAGTGGGCGTCGACACCCTGCCTCCCCTGCCCATGGATTCCGGCGACCGTAACCGCACCTCCCCGTTTGCCTTCACCGGCAACCGTTTCGAGTTCCGCGCTGTCGGTTCCAACCAGTCCATCGCCGGCGCTCAGGTCGCTCTGAACACCATCATGGCCGACTCCCTGGACTTCGTCACCGAAGAGATCCTCAAGATCACCGGCGGCAAGAAGGCCGGTTTGAAGGCTGCCTGCCAGAAGGTCCTTCAGGACATCATGAAGCAGCACGGCCACGTGATCTTCAATGGCGACGGTTATGCCGATGCATGGCAGAAGGAAGCTGCCAAGCGCGGCCTGCCCAACCTGAAGACCACCCCGGATGCGCTGCCCTCCATGATCGAGAAAGATGTGGTCGAGGTCTTCGAGAAGTACAGCGTCCTGTCCAAGGATGAACTGCACTCCCGCTACGAAATCTACCACGAGCAGTACAACCAGCACATCCTCACCGAGTCGCTGCTGGTCGTGAAGATCGCCAAGACGATCATCCTGCCCGCCGCCATCCGCTACCAGGGCGAGCTGGCTCAGGTCGCCGCGTCCATCAAGGCCGCAGGCATCGAGCCCCGCACCATCCTGCTTCAGGAAGTCACCGACAAGCTGCGCGACCTGCAGCAGAACATTCTGACGCTGGAAGAGATCATCGCCAAGGACGAGTTCGATTCCCCCGAGGAAGACGCCCGCTACAAGGTCGACAAGACCCTGCCCGCCATGCTCGCCATTCGCGAAGTGGCCGACAGCCTCGAAGGCATCGTGGCCGACGATCTCTGGCCTCTTCCCAGCTACCAGGAAATGCTCTTCATCAAGTAGTAGCGCGCCCCGAAACAAAAAAGAGGCCCCGGTTTTCCGGGGCCTTTTTTTTGTTTCGGCGCGCGTCGTCGGCTTCCGATAGCGGGCCGTCTGCACATTTTCCGAAGGGGGCTTTCATCCTCACGTAGAAGGCTACGCTGCGGTGAAAGCCCCCTTCGGAAAATGCACATCCGACCCACTCTCGAAAGCCTTACATTTTGCCAGCGCGAGAGCCGCTGTCGAGGGGGGCTTTGCCCCCTCGAATCGCTCCAGGTTGGGTGAAGAGGGGAGGAGCGTGGGGGCGTTACGGCGTGCCAGCGCGAGAGCCGCTGTCGAGGGTGGGCTTTGCCCCCTCGAATCGCTCCAGGTTGGGGGAATCCGGGCCATCCGTAATGCATAGAACAGGGCGTGTCGGAGATTTCCGTCCGCGAAGCGGCGATAAAAAGTTTGGGAAAAGAAGGGGATGGGGGTCCGGGGGAAGGGGAGGAAAGAACCCATTTCAAAGGGTTTTTCCACCCCATCCCCCCGCCGCCGGAGGCAAAAAAAAAGACGCGGCCGCGCACAGGTGCGGGGCCGCGTTCAATCACATTGTCCGGGGCGTTATTCGCCGGAGATTTTGATCGGGTCGATCCGGGAGCCGTCATCGAGCCATTCGAGCTCGATTTCGCATTTGGCCTTGTCTTTTTTGCGGGCGAGCTTGAGTTCTACCTGCATGGAGTCGGGCACGCTGAGGACAAGGGTTCCCTCCTCGTTTTCGGCGCGTATGACGCCGGATTCGAGGGAGTCGGCCAGGTCCTTGAGATAGGCGGCCAACTGGGGCGTGTCCATGGTCTGCTTGATCTTGATTTTGCCTTTGCCCATCGTATCCTCCTCGTTTTCGGTTCCGACGGGGCTGAACAGTCCTTTTCGCGGTGCGGCGGCTGGTCCGTCGGTTTTCCCCTTGTCTGATGGGGGCGTGGTTCGCGTGGTTTTGCCGGAGGGGCGGGCCGCGTCGGGCGCGGCATCGGGCGTGACCCAATCAAGAGGATTGGTCCCGAGTCTCTCGTCGCTCATGGGGCACCTCTGCGGAGCAGTTCCAGGGCCAGATTCCGATAATCGGCGGCCCCGTGGCTGCGGGGTTTGTAGGTGAAGATATCCTTGCCGAAGCTGGGTGCCTCGGCCAGGGAAATGTTGTCACGGATGGTCGTTTCCAGGAGGGCGTCGCCGAAGTAGTCCCTGATTTTGCGTCGGATTTCGCGGTTGAGCTTTTTGGTGCGCTGATATCGGGTCATGAGAATGCCGGTCAGGGCGAGGGCGGGGTTCCAGCCCTTGCGGATGACCTTGACCGTTTCCATGAGTTTTCCCAGGGATTGCAGGGCCAGAAATTCGGGCTGCACCGGGACGAGTAGCTCCCCGGCGGCTACCATGGCGTTGAGAGTGAGCATACCGAGGTTGGGCGGGCAATCGAGGATGGCGAAGTCGTAGCCTGAGACGGTGGAAAGCGCGTCGCGCAGGCGGGATTCGCGTTTTTCGGCGGAGGCCAGATCGACCTCGGTTCCGGCCAGGGCCACGGAGGCGGGCACCACGTGTAGCGGGCCGACCTCCATGGTCACTGCGCCTGTGGGACATTCACGCATCAGGACCGCGCTGACGGTCCGGGGCAGCTCGTGGGCCATTATGCCCAACGAGTACGTCAGATGCGCCTGGGGATCGAGGTCCAACAGCAGCACGCGTTGGTCCTGCCGGGCCAGGGCGGCCCCCAGGTTCACGGCAGTGGACGTCTTGCCCACGCCCCCCTTCTGGTTCAGCACCGCGATAGTGCGCATTATCCCCGAAGCCTCGCCTAGTGCGTGGTTTGAAGGGTTATCTTCTTGATGATGTATTCCCTTCCGTAGCGGTCGGTCAGGGAGTTGATCCGTTCGAGAATGCGATCCCGTTCGGCCTCGACCAGGTCGGGGTTTTCCTCTTCGATGCCGAACAGGTCGGCCACCTCGTTCCACTCAAAGGATTGATCTTGTGTTTCAGCCATTGTCTTGATCTCCGCAATTTGCAGTGACGGTGTTATTTCTTTCCGGCCGATTTGGCCGGTCTCTTGGCGGTGGGCTTTCTCGCCGCGCTCTTTTTGGCCGCCTTGGCCGGGCTTTTGCCGGTAGCGGCCTTCGGGGCCGCGGACTTGGCCGCGGATGCAGGCTTGGCCTCGGGTTTTGGCGCGGGTTCGGATTTGGGCTCGGGTTTGGCCGGGACCTTGGATTCGGGCACGGCGGGCTGCTTTGCCTCCGCGTTTTTTGCCGGTGGCATGGCCGGTTCTTTGGCGACCGGAGCCTGGGCCTCGGGCTTGACGGCGGGCGCGCCGCCTTGGGGCTGCACCGCCGGGGCGGCGTGAACGGTGTCGCCGATTTTCAGATCGGTTTCGGACGTATCGTTCCAGCTCAGCTCGAAGCCGATCTTCTGTTTGTCGTTCTTGACCTTGGCCTCGACCTTGACGGCCACCTGGGCCGAAGGCTTCATGACCACCTGCTCCTCGCCGCTCTCCAGCACGATGGTGCCGGATCGAAAGCTCTTGGCGATGTCTTCGATGTAGGACACCGCGTCCTTGTACTCCAGGACCTTCTTGACGCTGAGTTTCTGCTTTTCCACGTTCGCAACCTCCTTTCGGTTGGCCGTCAGCAAAGCGACAGCAAAAATTCGCTTATTGCGTGTCCGTCGAGGAACGGAGCGCTCCGCTCGGTGACGAGCGGCCCGTCGATGACCGTGAAGCCGTTTGCCTTCAGCCGGTCCTTTCCTATGCCCCCCGCGTATTCGCCGTTTTTCGAATCCACCAGAATGTATCCGAGGACTTCGGCGTCCGTGCTCCCGGCATCGGCCGAAAGATGGCGGCAGAGGACTTCCGCCTGGTCCGCCACGGACATCCCTGTTGTTTCGGGGTCGGCCCCGGTGGATGGTATGAACACCTTGGGGCAGGTGTTGGAGGCCACGGCCTTGCCCACGCCGTCGGCCAGCAGATTGGCCACCACGCTGGAGTAGAAGCTGCCCGGCGGGTAGCAGATGAGGTCCGCCTTGCCGATCCAGTCCTTGATCTTGTTGCGGATGGCGGTGTGGGTTTTTTCGTCGGAATCCAGGGAAGGAGTCAGCCAGATGTCTTCCACGGGCGAGGTTATCGGCGCGGATTCCTTGCCGGTAATCATGTGCTGGCCCACGATGGTTTGACCGTCGGCCAGGCGGACTGCCAGATGCAGGTCCTTGTTCACGGTGGGACGGACCACGCCGCAGACCTGGACCAGCTTGGAGAAAAGATAGATGACCGGGTCGAGCTGGCGGCGATTGGACAGATAGCCCGCCGTCAGGACCAGATTCCCGATGCTCGCGCCCCTGAGATCGAAGTCCGTGGGCATACGGTCAAGAAATTCGTAGAAATGGTTCCGGATGAGCTTGCGCATGGGGTCCGGGATGCGCCGGACAAGGGGATGCACGCCCGTGGCCATGGCGTCGAGCTCCCCGCGCAGGAACTCGTTTTCCGCTTCCTTGGGCAGGCGGTGGGTGAAGAGGCTGTAGATTTCGGGGTTGCCCTTCACGGACTGGTCGGCAAGGGCCATGAGCCGGTTGCGGATGTCGCCCACGGCGGGCATTCCGAAGGCCCGGCGGATGACCGCCGAGCTGCCGCCCGAGTCGAAGGGGGTGATGAGATGGATGGAGTTGTGCGTGTAGCGGATCAGTTCCCGGGAGGTGTCGCGCAGGGCCGAGCCGCCGCTGAAGAAGAGCACGGACGGACCGAGTTCGGGGGCTCGCCTGAACTGCTCAAGTTTGCGGGGATCGGGAATGGTGACGTTCCTGGTGACTCGAATGCGCAATGTCCGCTCCATCAATCGGTTGGGAGAAGGCCGGTTTTCATGTAATGCAAGCATACCTCGGAAGCTCGGTCGAAGTCTATGCCTCCGGAGATTTCTATGAGGTCCGCTCCGGCCAGGAGATCGGCGTAGGCGTCCTCGTCGGGGTCGCCGCTTCGCGCCGGATCGTCCGGGAGATAGAACAGGCCCGTGGACTTCATGAACGCGGGCAGGAGATCCTTGCGCTCTCTCGGGTCCACGAGGCTTGCGCGCATGGGCAGGTCTTCGCGCTTCCAGTTGAGAATGACCAGGCCGTTCATGGGACAGCGCAGTTCGAACCGGCCCGGTCCGTAGCATTCGTCGATGAGGGCGTCGTATTTGTGTTCAAGTTGCCACAGCTCGTCCGGCGGCATGGACAGGAAGCGTTCGCGCAGGTCCGGCTCCACGATGCGGCACAGGTCCGGGTTGTGCAGGGCGGTGCCGGGGTTGATGCGGGGCTGTTTGGCCACTCCGTACATGAACAACCCCTCGCCGTTCTTCTCAACCATGATCCGGTCGTTGGAGACGAAGATAGTGCCCTTGCTCATGAGGTGCAGGGCCAGGGTGGATTTGCCCGCGCCCGAGAATCCGGCCAGAGAGATGCCGCGCTCGCCCGAACGGACGCCCGCGGCGTGCCCCAGGAATCCGCCCCGGTTGAGCTTCCATTCGATGAACCTGTTGTTGATGAAATTGATGACCTGGTTGGAGTTCTCCAGGCACGGCCCCACGGCCACGTTTTCGCCCTCGCCGAAGATGAAGTGCATTCCGGTCAGCCGCTTGCGCACGACCCGGCCGCCGGGCAGGTCGATCCATTCTTCCTTGATCTTGGTCTTGCCGGGATCGGGCTGCTTGACGTTGAAGTCGAGATCGGACTCCGGGGCCGGGGTCTCGTGAGCCGAGACGACGATGGCGGAATCGCCGCTCTCGGCGACGAATTCCTTGAAGTAGTCGGCCAGGGCGTCGTTGAGTTCGTCCGAGGAACTGTCCACCCGGATGCGGCAGCCGCCGAGGTCGAGGAAAAGTGTGCGGGAGGCGGGGCGTGCCGTCTTCACGGCCTCGGCCAGTTCCCTGCGGGTCGTGCCGGTCAGTTTCATTTCAGTTTCTCCATGACGTAGTCCACGTAGCGCGCGGCCGCGTCGATGCCGCTGGTTTCCTGGATGCCCCGGAAGCCTCCGAACACGGAGACCTCGAAGACGTATGGGCCGTCGTCGGTGATGGCAACGTCCACACAGGTGAAGTCGAGGTTGAAGTTGGCCTGGGCCCGACGGGCCAGCTCTATGATCTCGGGGGCGGGCTCGTAGCTCCTGTACTTGCCGCCCGAGGCCGTGGTGGTGTTCCACGCCCCGTTGGTCTTGCACCGGGCGTAGGTGGTCAGATATTCGCCGCCGAGGAAGGCGATGCCCAGGTCCAGGTCGCCCAGGTCGATGGTCTTCTGGATGTACATGATCGGGTGCTCGGTCCGGTACTCCTCGATGGCCGCTCTGGCGTCGGGACCGTTCTTCAGCACGAACATGCCGCGCGCCTTGGAGGTGTAGAGGGGCTTGAACACGGCTTCACCGTAGTTCTCCAGCGCCGTCATGGCCTGGTCCACGCTTTCGGTGATGGTCGTGGGCGGCATGGGGATGTCCTTGAGCTGGAGGGAGATGGTGCAGGACAGCCGGTCCAGGGCGCGCAGGATGGAGTAGGGCGAGCTGAATATCCGAAGCCCCTTCTCGTGCAGGTAGCGAAGTACCTCCAGCCGGTCCAGGAGGTCCGGGGAATAGCGCGCGCCGATCTTCTTGATGATGAGGGCGTCGAAGTCGTTGAGGGTGTGCCCGTTGTAGTATGCGTTGCCCGACGGCAGGTCCAGGCGGACGTCCTCCATGTTGATGAGCACGCGTTCGCCGCCGGTTTTCTCGGCCACGGTGTCCGCCAGCTTTTCCGAGGACCAGCCTCCTTCGATGCCTATGACTCCTATCTTCACGAAAAGGCTCCTTGGTTGCCTAGTAGTAGAGGACGTCTTCGGGCAGGGAGAACCGCTCCCATGCCCCGCCCCGGAATTGGTGTATCTTTTCCAGCAGGAACATGGACCTGTTGTACATTTCCTTGGCGAACTTGAAGTTCAGCTCGAACCGTGTGGAAGTGTAGAAGGACCGCGCCAGGGCGAACGCCAGCCGCGCCTGAACCGTGTGGTCGTCGTGGCGCTGGGCGAATTGGAGGATGAATTTGTAAAACTGCTCGATGACCGAATTGAGGCGGGCGCGGTGCGCGCTGTCGAAGATGGGGACGCGGAAGTTGGACACCAGGAAGACCGATGCGTCCTGGATGTAGTCGAAGTCGCGCGAACGGTACAGGTCGATGTAGTGAATCTGCTGGGCCTCGTGGTTGTAGACCACGTTGTTGATGTTGAAGTCGCCGTGGATGAACACCGAGAACGGCGCTTCCAGTTCGTCTTCGAGTTTCGCGCAGGCTTCGAGCAGGGCCTTGGTGGAGGCGACCTCCGAGGAGCCCAGGCTTTTGGGGTCGCGCCAGAACTGGGGATGGGTCTGGAGCACGCCTTCCAGCCGGGATTGGATCTGCCGGATGTAGTTGGTCTTGATGGGCAGGCGGACCATGGTGGTGCCCCAGGTCTCCAGCAGGGTGTTTTCCAGGATGAAGAGCGCGTTGCGGACCAGCTCGGCATCGCCCGAGAGGATGACCTCGTCCAGGGTGCAGCCGTTGAGGAACTCCACCAGCATGGACCCCTTGTCGGCGTCCTCGTGGAAACCGTAGATGTCGGCCACCAGGTTGGGGAATATCTGCTTCCAGCGCTGGATGGACTCGCGTTCCTTGCGGATTTTTTCCAGGCTTCCTTCCTTGTAGATGGAGCCCTGCTTTTTTTCCTCGGGCGTTAGCTCGCTTTCGCGGGTCTCGACCTTGCCGATGCGGCAGCCGGAGCGGGTGCCCCAGATGGCGCTGAAGTCGATGTCCGAAAAAGAGTCGCTGAATCCGGATTTGCTCAGGGTCTGCTGCAACGCCTCGAACTGCTCGATCTTGATGCGCTCACCCAGAAGGGAGAAGATGATCGCCTCGCCGATGTTCAGCAGCGCGTCGCCCACCCGTTCGAAGTATCGGAAGATGAACAGCACCGTAATCAGGGATTGGGCATCGCGGCCCATGCCCATTTCGTTCATGACCCGGTCGAAGCGGACCTTGTACACGTCGTCGAGCAGGGGCTCGGCCTTGCAGATGTAGAGCGCCTTGGACATGTCCTCGTTGTCGAAGGAATCCAGGATGCTCCCCAGCCGGTCAAGGATGATCTCGAAGACCTCGGTGTAGCCGTAGCGCTGCACGAAGGACTGATCGTCGAGATATTGCATCTGCTTGACGATGTTGACGAAATAGTCGGCGATCTTTTCGAGGTTCACGCAGATGACCTGGATGGCGCGGATCTTGTTGAGCTGCCGCTTGTCCAAGGTCCGGTCCGAGTGGATGCGCGAATAGCACTTGTTCTCGATGATCGTCTTGAGGTTGTCGATGTAGTCGTCTCGCGAGGTGATCTTGGCGTACCGCTTGCGTGAAGGGGCGTCCATGAACTTCTGCGTGGAGCGGGCCTGGTTTTCCACCTCGTAGACGATGAACTTGAAGTTCTCGCCCAGTCCTTCGAATGTAATCATGGGCTCAGCGAACCTTGAGGAAGGCGTTTTCCGACGCCTGGACGGATGTGGATTCCTTCCAGGTCACCTTGATGGAGAGCTTGTTTTCCGTCCCTTTCTTCTTGGCCTTGACCGTGAAGTTGAGAAGGCCCTGGGGTTCGAGATGAATCTCGTTGCCGTTGGTGGACAGGTCTATGGAATGTTTTTCGAATCCCTCGATGAGGGCTTCGAGGAAGTTCTTGATGGTATCACAGTCCTGGAGCGAATCGAATACGAATTTTTCTTCTGCCATGGGGTGTCCTTGCCTGCCTATCCCGCCAGGCGGGCTTTGTATTCTTTGATGATCGAACGTCTGGAGATGTTGTTGATGATGAGCTTCTTGCGGATGCGCAGGTCGTCCCAGGCGGGCTGAAGGCCGATTTCTCGGGCCGCCTTGTCCGAATCCTGCTGCTCCAGAGGCTTGGTCTTCTCGCCCATGTGGCAGTCGTCGCCCATGAAGATGAGCTTGTCCCTGCCCGAGGCGCGTCGGCCGTTCTGTTCGTTGACCACGGAAATGAGAAATTCGGTGTATTCCTGCGACTGGGGGTTCCAGACCTCGATGCCGTCCACGTCGTAGTCGCGCAGCAGGATGGGCCAGAATTGCTCCGGGTGGGGGATGACGATGCAGCCTCCCAGGGACCGGACCTCCTCGATGACCTCGCTGGCCCGGTAGAAGAAGGACAGGTCGAAACCCTCCTTGACCAGCTTCTTGACGACCTTGAGGTATGCCTGGACCCGGTCCACGGCGTTGTCGCCGAGCTCGCCCCGCATGGCGTCGAACCAGTTGCGCAGCAGCTTGTTTTTGACCGACAGGCGCGGGACATCGGTCCAGTGCTCGTCGAGGAGACGCTCCACCTTGGAGACGTTGATCCGGACGAAATCGATAAGTTCCTGATCGGCTCCCGTCGCCTTGGCGGCGCGCTCGATGCGGGCCTCGTCGGGCTTGGTGATGGTGTGCATGAAGTCGAAGAGCTGACCCGAACGGTATTTGAAGGTGTGGGCCAGCATGGACTTGAGCACGCCCGCGTCCGCGACCCGCTCGTTGGTGAAATGCAGCAGGAGCTGCACCTTTCGGTTGAAGCCGGAGGAGAAGCAGTCCACCTCCACCCCGGTGTAGCCGTCCCAGCTCATGAGCTGGTTGTGCTGGGTGGGGATGAGCAGTTCGTCCGTGCGGTTGGGGAACATGGCGTCCACCCGGGTCCGGATATGCTCCATGGGCACGAATTCCGGGTGCCAGTGCACGGCCAGCAGGGCCTCCTGGCGGACATGGACCTGTTGAGGGGTGACCACCTGCTCCACCTGCCACGGTTCCAGGTCCGTGGAGACCACGGCGAAGAACCGCGCCTGGTCGGCTTCGGTGATTTCCTCGTCGATGTGGGCCGGGAAGGCACGGCAGTCGCAGGCCTTCGGGTCGTTCTTGATGAGTTTCATGGGCGTCGTTCCGGGTCGGGTGTTTCAGTCATATTTGGCGTGGCAACGCCCCTTTTCATGGACCAGGGCGTCCACGGCGGCGTGCATCCGTTCCAGGTCGCCGGATTCATAGGCGGCCTTGAACTCCGCGCAGGCGGCCGTGTAGCTTTCGTAATATTCGTCCCCGTAGCCGGGGTATGTGACCATGAGAGCCGAGTCGGCCAGGAAGGCGTCCACGGCCTCCTGGGGCGGCACGCTGCCGTCGTGGATCATCTTGAGCAGTATCTTGAAGCTGGAGCGCATACGCTTCTTGAGGGCCTTGTACTTGGGCTTTTTTGGCTGCCCGTCTTCGCCGACGACCTCCTCCGTACAGGGCTTGGCTGCCTTGAACTTGGCCTTGAGGCTGATCTGTCCGTATTCGTTCTTCACGCCGATCTTGATCTTGCGGAAATCGTCCACGCAGGCGAACTCGTCATGTCCGCCGTTTTCGACGGCATCGGCCAGTTCGCGGAAGAAGGCGGCAAGCTCCTTCGGGTCAAGATATTTGCTGATGGTCATGTCGTTGCTCATAGAGGACTCCAATGGAATTAATTGTTATCTGTATACCTGAAAAAAACAGTTCAAGACAATGTGCTTCACAGGATTGTCACAATTATTCACACAGGAAGGGGAGGTGAAGAGCGGGGCCGGGAAGCCGCCTCTGTTTCATTTGGGAGGGATGTCGCCAATAGGGCGGTCATGCCCGAAAGGCGCATGGCGCGTTTTCATTATGGATTTTAATTCGGCCGCCGCCATTGGGCGGATCGCTTTGCCGGGTAGTCGCTTCAATTCCTGATGGACGGCCGGGCGCGACTCGGGGGCGCGGTCCCGTGCGTCCGGCCTCTTTTTTCCCTATCTGTCGGCGGTCAGGGGCCGGTCAGCAGGCGAGCCATTCCCCGAGGCGGGCGCTTCGGGCGAGTGTTTCGAGAACGTGCATATTGTCGAAGGCGTCGGAGAGCGGGGTGGGCACATCCGTGTTCTCAAGGATGGCCTCGGCGAACAGTTCGGCCTGGATGGCGTACTGGTCGTAGGCGTCGAAGGTGATGGTCTCGATGACTCCCGCCGCGTCGTCCTGGAGAAGGATGATGCACGGCCTGTCGGGCGGGGCGTTGAAGGGGATGGGAATCTGGATGCGGCCCGTGGTGCCGAAGATGTCGACTTGCTGGTAGGGGGTGAGCTGCGTGGAGCAGGTGAAGGAGGATATCCTGCCGCCGAAGTCCATCATGCCGGAGAAAAGCCGGTCGGTGTTGAACTCGGGGTCGATGTCGGAGAAACCCGCGACGCGTTCGGGTTCGGAATCGAAGATAAGTCGGGACAGGGAGATGCTGTAGCAGCCTATGTCCATGAGCCCGCCGCCGCCTATGTCGGCCATGTTCCGTATGTTGGCGGGGTCGTCGTTGTAATAGGAGAAGAAGGACTGGATGGCGGTCGTTTCACCGATGGCCCCGGACCGGACAAGCTCCGCGGTTTTGATCCACTGCGGATGGAAGCGGTACATGAACGCCTCCATTATCTTGAGCTTCGGATGCTCGGCGGCGGCGTCGAGCAGGGTCTGGGCCTCGTCCGAGGTCAGGGCCACGGGCTTTTCGCAGAGCACGTGCTTGCCCGCTTCGAGGGCGGCCTTGGCCCAGGGCGTATGCAGGTGGTTGGGCAGCGGAATGTAGACCGCGTCGATGTCGGGATCGCCCAGCAGATCTTCGTAGCTGCCATAGGCTTTGGGAATGTTCAGCTCCAGTGCGGCCCGGCGGGCGCGGTCCTCGTCGCGGGAGGCGATGGCCGTGACCTCGCAGTTCGAGGCCTGGCGCATCCCCGGTATTACCTTGGTGCGGCCGATCTTGGCCGTGGAAAGAACGCCGATACGGACTGTTTTCATGGGTCCCCCAGGGTTGACGGTGATTGCCGCCACCCAGTATAAACGGAAATCGACACCACGCAAGCGCGGATATCCCCGCGAACCAGCCACCAGCAACCGGAGAGAGCATGACCGCATTCGCCAACGCGACCATCAACAAAAAGGCAAACGTCTATTATGACGGCAAGGTAACCAGCCGGACCATCACACTGAGCGACGGCAGCGTGAAGACGCTCGGCATCATGCTCCCCGGCGAATATGAGTTCGGAACCGAGAAGCCCGAATTCATGGAGATCACCGCCGGCGAGCTTTCCGTCCAGTTGCCCGGCTTCGACGAATGGGTGGCCATGACCGCCGGGCAGAGCTTCAACGTCCCCGGCGACGCCAAGTTTCGCGTCAAGGTCATTACCGTGACCGACTACTGTTGTTCATATATGGACTAGGAGGAGCCGTGTCCGATCAAGGCCGTAGAATTGAATTTGGAGGCGATGGCCCCTACCTGTTCCAGGTGTTGTCCGATCCGCCCGAGGCCACGCTGCTGGAGGACCATGAGGTCTGCCTCTTCCGGTTCAACCAGCTTTATCTGCCCGTTTCCCTGTCGGCCTGCGCTTCCCTGGCCGATGCGCTGACCCAAATGTCCCAGTCCGACATGGGCCCGGAGCGTGAGGGCATGATTCCACTGGAGTTCGACCTGTCCGAGATGCTGGAGTTGCCGCTGCTGACCGGCGTGGCCGGAACGAGTTTCCAGCACGGGGACATGGTTTACCTGGATGTGTTTTTCGGTGAAGCCGAAGGGCGGCTGTGTTTTTCCGTTCCGGCCGCCGCCGTTGTCGGCCAGATTCTGTCACAGGTGGCGGAGTGATGGTCTAACGGAATGGATCAGGCTCAGATCTCTTTGAAAAACCGGCGGTTGCCGCGCCTTTCGGCGTTGCTGCTGTGGTGCCTCTTCCTTTGCGCCGTCCCCGCCCGGGCCGCGGATGTTCCCGACGTTGTCCTTCTGACTTCCGGGGAGTGGCCCCCGTTCTATTCCGAGGCCATGCCCGGAGGCGGGTTCGCCAACCGCGTCATAAGCGAAAGTTTCGCCCTGGAGGGGATCAAGGTCCAATTCGAGTTCGTTCCCTGGCGGCGCGCCCTGGAAACGGCCGCTCGCGGCCCGGCCGTTGGGTCCGCCGGTTGGCTGCCCATGGAGGACCGTACGGCGCGGTTTTTGTTCAGCGACCCGGTCTTCGAATCCGAAAGGGTCTTCTTTTTCCGCAAGGACAAACCCTTCGATTGGCGGACCCTGGAAGACGTGCGCGACCTGCGGGTGGGCGTCACCCTGGGAAGCGCCGAGGAATTCCCTTTTGAAGAGATCCTGGGCGGGAAAGGGGGAAAGCTCGACGTGGCCCGGGATTATGTCTCGGGGATGAAGATGCTTATCGCCGGAAGGATGGATGTCTACGCCTGCAACAGGGCTGTGGGGCTTTTCATCCTTGCCAACCGGATTCACGCGGGCGAGGACCTTGTCGTTCCGCATTCCCGCCCCATTTTCTCTGAAACCAACCACCTCATTCTCAGCCGTCGCGAACCCTTTGCCCGCGCGCTCATGGACCGGTTCAACTCCGGGCTGCGCAAGCTCAGGGAATGCGGACGCTACGAGGATATCAGACGGGAATATCCCAGTCTGCGATAACCCTCCCGCGTTTGCCTTCGACAGGCGCGCTTTTCTCCCGGGCCTTGTTGACAAGGTGACGATTCTGTGATTTTTTTTGCAGTGTGCCGCAAACGTTTGCGGCAACGTTTGCGTTGAGGCCCGAAAGGGCGGATATGGCGGACAGTTTTCTTTCTCCGGGAACGATTTCAAGAGGTTGAGGGGAAGGCATGTTTTTCGAGGACAATCCGCACAGGCGATTGAACCGGCTCACCGGGGAATGGGTGCTGGTTTCGCCGCATCGCACCAAGCGTCCATGGCAGGGACAGCAGGAGGAGCCGGACCGCGAAACTCTGCCCGCCTACGACGAAAACTGCTACCTTTGTCCCGGCAACGGGCGGGCGGGCGGCGCGGTCAATCCCGAGTACACCGGCACATTTGTCTTCACCAACGATTTCGCGGCGCTTTTGCCTGAGTCGTCTTCCCCCGCTCCCGGCGGACTCGGGGATGAACTGCTTGTGGCCGAGCCCGAGACGGGCGTTTGCCGGGTTATCTGCTACTCGCCGCGTCACGATCTGACCCTGGCCCGGATGGACCGCGAACAGGCATCGCGCGTGGTGAACGTGTGGTGCGACGAGTTCCGGCAGCTCGGCGGGCGGGACGACATCGGCTATGTGCAGATTTTCGAGAACCGGGGGGCGGCCATGGGCTGCTCCAATCCGCATCCCCACGGCCAGATATGGGCCACCCGCAGCGTGCCCATGTACCCGGCCACCGAGGGCGTCCATCAGGCCGAGCACCTCCGGGACAAGGGCGAGTGTCTGCTCTGCGCCTACTTGGAAACCGAGCTTGCGCGGGGCGAGCGGATCATCTTTGAAAACGATTCCTTCGCGGCCCTGGTGCCGTTCTGGGCCTTGTGGCCGTTCGAAGCCATGATTCTGCCCAAGGCGCATCTTGCCAATATTCTCGAAATGACCCCGGCGCAGCGCATGGATCTGGCCGACGCCATGATCCGGCTGAATGTGCGCTACGACAATCTCTTCCAGACCTCGTTCCCCTATTCCATGGGTATTCATCAGGCGCCGACCGATGGCGGCGAGCATCCCCACTGGCATTTCCATCTGCATTATTATCCGCCGCTGCTCCGTTCGCGAACGGTGCGCAAGTTCATGGTCGGTTTCGAGATGATGGCCATGCCCCAGCGCGACCTGACCGCCGAGTCCGCGGCGGCGCGACTGCGTGAGCAGTCCGAGGTTCACTACATGAACGAGCTTGGCGGCGGGGAGGGCGAATGATGCTTGATACCTCCGCATACGTCGAGGCCCTGCTCCGTGGGGATCTGGATCCTGTTCTGGCCGAGCTGTACCGCCCGGAGGAAAAGGCGGCCCAGCTAACCCGTTATCTTGATCTGGTGAGCCGGTTTGAGCAGTGGATCGGCCCCGGTCCCGTAGCCCTGGTCGTCGCGCCGGGCAGGACCGAACTGGGCGGCAACCACACCGACCATAATCTGGGCGTGGTCCTGGCGGCGGCGGTGCATTTCGACTGCCTCGCGGCGGCCCGGCCCAACAATGGCTCCGTGGTTCGCATCCGTTCCAAGGGATTCGACGAGGAGATTCTTGTGGACCTGGACGACCTCGCGCCCCGGCCCGGCGATGAAGGCACCCCCATGGCGCTGGTGCGCGGAGTGGCCGCCGAACTGGCCGCGAACGGCCGCCGGATCGCCGGATTCGACGCCCGGGTGGACGGCACGGTGCCAATGGGCGCGGGACTGAGTTCCTCGGCCGCCTTCGAGGTTCTGATCGGACGGATTTTCAGCGAGCTTTTCAACGAAGGGCAGTGTCCGCCGCTTGAACTGGCCGTGGCGGGCCGCGGCGCGGAGAACACCCATTTCGGCAAGCCGTGCGGCCTCATGGATCAGCTTTCCTGCGCGGCCCAGGGCATTCTTTCCATCGATTTCGCCGATCCGGCCCAACCGGCTATGACCCGGGTGGGTTTCGATTTCGAGGGGACAGGCTATCGCCTGACCGTGGTGGACACGGGCGGCAGCCACGCCGACCTGACCCCGGATTACGCGGCCATCCCGGAGGAAATGCGCCGGGCCGCCCGCGCCTTGGGGCAGGAAAATGCGCGCGGGCTGACCGTGGACGCGGTCCTGTCCCACATCGGGCGGGTGCGCGAGGCCGCCGGGGATCGCGGAGCGCTCCGGCTCATCCATTTCATCGAGGAGACGAACCGCGCCGTCGAGCAGGCGCGGGTCCTGTCACGCGGCCGCATGGCCCCGTTTCTCGACCTGGTCCGCCGGTCCGGCGATTCCTCCTGGCGGCTCTTGCAGAACTGCATTTCGGCCGTTGATCCGCTGTCCCAGCCCATCCCGATCGCCTTGATCCTGACCGAGCGGTTCCTGCGGGGCATGGGCGCGTACCGCATCCAGGGCGGCGGATTCGCCGGGACCATCCAGGCCTATGTGCCCGAGAAGCGGCTGGCCGCCTACACGGTCTTCATGGAAGAGGTCTTCGGGCCGGGATCGGTCATGTCCCTCAAGGTGCGCAGGCCCGGATTCGAGCGCATCCGCCTTCAGGGGGAGGGCCGCACATGAGCCAGTTCACCATAAAGGACCTGGCCCGCAAGCTGGGCGTGTCGCCGTCCACGGTGTCTCGCGCCCTGCGCGGCCATCCGGACATCAGCCAGGCAACCCGGCAGCGGGTGGCTGATGCCGCGGAAAAATACCACTATCACCCGAACCAGCTCGCCCAGTCCCTGCAAAAGAAACGCAGCAACGTCATCGGGGTCATCGTCCCCGAAATCCGACATCATTTTTTCTCCAACGCTATCAGCGGTGTAGAAGAAGTAGCCTACGACAACGGCTACACCATCATGGTCTGCCAGTCCAACGAGACCCTGGCCCGCGAAATTCTCAACGTTCAGGCCCTGGTGTCCAACCGCGTCGCCGGTTTGCTCATCGCCATATCCTCCGAAACCACCCGCTTCGACCACCTGGCGCGGGTGATCCGGCAGAACGTGCCCCTGGTCCAGTTCGACAGGGTGGTGGAGGAACTCGACACCGGCAAGGTGGTGGTGGACGACTACGCCGCTTCCTTCGGCGCGGTGGAGCATCTCATCGCGGCGGGCTACCGGCGGATCGGGCACATGGCCGGACAGGCGGGCATCGCGCTCAACCGCAAGCGGTTCGAAGGATATCGCGACGCCCTCGCGGCCCACGGGCTGCCGCTGGAAGAGGAATTTCACCTTTTCGGGGGGTATCGCGAGGAGGACGGCCGGGCCGGAGCCGAGCTGTATCTGGCCATGGACGAGCTGCCCGAGGCTATTTTGGCCATCAACGATCCCGTGGCCGTGGGGCTGTACACCCGGTTCAAGGAAGCCGGGGTGCGCATTCCGGACGACGTCGCCCTGGTCGGGTTTTCCGACACCCCTGCGGCGGCGCTCATCGACCCGGCCCTGACCACGGTTTACCAGCCCGCCTTCGATATGGGGCGGACCGCCGTTTCCCTGCTGCTGCGGCAATTCGCCGAGGGCGCGGACTTCACGCCGGAAACGGTGGTGCTCGAAACCGAACTGCGGGTGCGGGGTTCCTCGGCCCCGAGGGAGGGGCTATGCAACTGAGCAAGCGCAGGTTCGGCGTCACCCCAGACGGCGTGGACGTGGACCTCTACACCTTGGCCAACGAAGCGGGGATGGAAGCGGACATCATCACTTACGGCGGAGCCCTCGTCCGGCTGACCGCCCCGGACAGGAACGGCAACCTGGCGGACGTGGTCCTGGGCTACGACACGCTTGACGGTTACCTGTCGGACAGTTGCTATTTCGGGCGGCTGGTGGGGCGGGTGGCCAACCGCATCGGCGGGGCGCGACTGATCCTGGACGGGGAGGAATTCGAGCTGGACCGCAATCTGGGACGTCATCACTTGCACGGTGGTCGTGGCGGGTTCCACAGCCGGGTTTGGACGGCAAGTTCCATCGAAACCGAGATAGGTTCGGGCCTGGCCCTGACCTACGAGAGCCCGGACGGGGAGGAGGGATACCCCGGCAACCTCGCGGTTTCGGCGGTCTATACCCTCACGACCGACGGCCTTCGGTTGGATTTTTCGGCGGCCACGGACCGGGCCACGGCGTTGAACCTGACCGGGCACGGGTATTTCAATCTGTCCGGCAGGCCGGGCGAGAACTGTCTCGGCCACGTCCTGACCATCCCCGCCCGTCGGTATCTGGAAACCGACGGGGAGTTGATTCCCACCGGGCGGCTGGCCGATGTGGCCGAAACGCCACTCGATTTTTCGGACGGGGTCGGTATCGGCGAACGCATTGGCGAGGACTTTCCGCCGTTTGCCGCCCCCCATGGTTACGATCATTGTTACGTGTTGGATGACCGGAACGGGCTGCGGCTGGCCGCCTCGGTGTTCGAGCCGGTGGCCGGGCGGGGCATGGAGGTCTGGACCACCCAGCCGTGCGTGCAGTTCTATTCCGGTAATCATATCCCGGAAGGGTTGCCCGGCAAGGGCGGGGCGGTGTATGGTGAATGGTCGGGATTATGCCTTGAGCCCCAGGGGTTTGTGGATGCGCCGGGACATGGGGCCTTCCCGCAGGTGACGCTTCGCCCTGGCGAGGCATACAAGCAATCGATTTTGTACAGGTTTTTCGTGAAGTAGCTCAATCCGGTTTTGCGGAGAAACAAAGAGACGGACAGTATGGCGAATGTGCAATTGAAGAATGTGGTCAAGCGGTTCGGCGACGTGGAAGTGGTTCACGGCATCGATCTGGAGGTGGAAGACAACGAATTCATCGTCCTGGTAGGGCCGTCCGGCTGCGGCAAGTCCACGGTGCTGCGGATGATTGCGGGGCTGGAGCCTATCAGCAGCGGCGAGGTGCTCATCGGGGACCGGGTGGTCAACCAAGTTTCGCCCAAGGACCGCAACGTGGCCATGGTTTTCCAGAACTACGCCCTGTATCCGCACATGTCCGTGCGCGACAACATGTCCTTCTCGCTGAAAATGCGCAAGGAGACCGGGAACGACGTCGACGCCAAGGTCGAGGAGGCCGCGCGGGTTCTCGAATTGCTGCCCTACCTGGACCGCAAGCCGTCCGAACTGTCCGGCGGCCAGCGGCAGCGCGTGGCCATGGGCCGGGCCATCGTGCGCAATCCGGACGTGTTCCTTTTCGACGAGCCGCTCTCCAACCTCGACGCGCAGTTGCGGACCCAGATGCGCATGGAGCTGAGGAAGATGCATCTGCGGCTGGCGACAACGACCATCTACGTCACCCACGACCAGATCGAGGCCATGACACTGGCCGACCGGATCGTCATCCTCAAGGACGGGTACATCCAGCAGGTGGGCACGCCCATCGAGGTCTTCGAGCGGCCCGTCAACGCCTTCGTGGCCCGGTTCATCGGCAACCCGCCCATGAATATCCTGGAAGGGACCTTCCGCGTGGAGGACGGCCGCCGGTTCGTCCAGGCCGGTCCCTCGAAGTTCCCGGTGGTGGGCGGCCTGAGCGAGTCCATGAAGGACGGCGCGCCCGTGCTGGCGGGCATTCGCCCGGACTCCATCAAGATGGGCGACCGCATCCGCAAGCTGCCCGAGGAGTGGTTGTGCCATGGCGAAGTGGTGGTTTCCGAAATCCTGGGCGGCCACTCTCATCTCGAAATCGTCGTGGACGGTGAAAACAAGCTCATAGCCGAGGTGGAGGGCCGCGTGGTCGCCCATCCCGGCGAGATCATCCCCATTGGTTTCGAATTCGATCGCATGGTCCTGTTCGACCCGGAGACGGAGCTGGCCATTTATTAAATTTACGGCCTGACATATATTTGATTTAATTGATAATTGATTGGAAAAAAGTTGAGTTTGAAACCTGTAGGAGGTACGTATGAAAAAGGTCTTTGCGAAAATGTTGATCGTGTTTGCGGCCGCGCTGCTGATCGGCGCTCCGCAAGCCGCTCAGGCGAGCGATCTGAAGGGTGATTTAGAGATATTTTCCTGGTGGGCCGGCGACGAAGGCCCGGCTCTCGCCGCACTGATCGACATCTACAAGAAACAGAACCCCGGCGTGAACGTCATCAACGCCACCGTGACCGGCGGTTCCGGCGTCAACGCCAAGGCGGTTCTCAAGACCCGTATGCTCGGCGGCGAGCCGCCGGATTCCTTCCAGGTCCACGCGGGCCAGGAACTCATCGGCACGTGGGTCAAGGCCGACCGCATGGAAGACCTGACTCCGCTGTTCAAGGAGCAGGGCTGGCTGGACGTCTTCCCCGAAGGCCTCATCAAGCTTATCGGCACCGAAAACGGCATCTGGTCCGTGCCGGTCAACATCCACCGCTCCAACGTGATGTGGTATGTGCCCGCCAACTTGAAGAAATGGGGCATCGAGGCTCCCAAGACCTGGGACGACTTCTTCGCCGCCGCCGAAAAGCTGAAGGCGCAGGGCATCGTGCCTCTGGCCCTGGCCCAGAACTGGACCGCCAACCACCTGTGGGAATCCGTTGCCCTGGCCTCCATGGGCCCCGACAATTGGGACGCCCTGTGGGCCGGCAGCCTGTCCTTCGATTCCCCCGAAGTGGTCAAGGCGTGGGAACTGTTCGGCAAGGTCCTGCAGTACACCAACAGCGACGCTTCGTCCCTGTCCTGGCAGCAGGCCACCGACATGGTTCTTGACGGCCGCGCCGCCTTCAACATCATGGGCGACTGGGCCGCGGGCTACATGACCACCACCAAGAAGCTCATGCCTGGCAAAGGCTACGGCTGGGTCCCGTCTCCGGGCACTTCCGGCGAGTTCATGTTCCTGGCCGACTCCTTCGGCCTGCCCAAGGGCGCTCCGCATCGCGACAACGCTCTCGCCTGGCTGAAGGTCCTGGGCTCCCGAGAGGGCTCCGACACCTTTAACCCGCTCAAGGGCTCCATCTCCGCGCGCAAGGACTCCGACCTGTCCAAATACAACGACTACCTGAAGTCCGCCGCCAAGGACTGGGCCGGTGACCGTGTGGTCGGCTCCCTGGCTCACGGCGTCGCCGCCAACGAGACCTTCATGGGCGGTTTCGCCTCCATCATGGAGATGTTCCTGAAGAGCAAGAATCCCCAGGCTGCCTCCAAGGCTTGCGCACAGCTCGCCAAGAAGGCCGGGATCTAAGAGAACAACATAACGGCCGCGCGCCGCGCCGGGGAGCATCCCCGGCGCGTGGCGGCCCGAAACAACCGGATTTGCTTATGCGGGAAGCCTCGCGCGACAAATGGAAAGCGTTTTTGACGCTCCTTCCGTCCATGATCCTCATCGGCGTTTTCGTCTACGGATTTATCGGCAACACCATCTGGACCTCCATGACCGACTGGGGCGGCGTGGGCTCGCTGGCACTCGTCCCCGAGAAGAATTTCGTCGGCCTGGAAAACTACATCGACCTGTTCACCGGGTTCCTGGGCAGCGGATTCCGCCAGGATTTGGTCAACGCGGTCTATTATTCGGTCATGCTTCTGGCCGGGGCCGTGGGGCTCGGCATGTTCATCGCCATCCTTCTCGATCAGAAGCCCAAGGGCGAGGACGTGTTGCGGACCATCTTCCTCTATCCCATGTCCCTGTCCTTCATCGTTTCAGGAACCATCTGGCGGTGGCTGCTCGCGCCCCAGGGCGGGGTCAATGTGTTGCCCAAATACTTCGGCTTCGACCCCCTGAACTTCAAGTGGCTGTCCAGCCAGTCGGCCGTGCTGGTCTTCAACTGGCAGGACATCCTGCGCATCCTGGTCTCCTTCGCCGCCTTCATTCTCATCCTGACGGGCGTGTACATGCTCCGGAAAGACCAGTCCAAGGCCATAAAACGATGGCTTGTTCCCGGCATCGCGCTCGGGGCCTTTGTCTGGCTGTTCGGCGACATCATCCCGAGCGCTCTGTTCATGGAGGAGGAGCATGGCTTCAACCTGGCGACGCTCGGAATCATCATCGCCACCATCTGGCAGTATTCAGGCTATACGATGGCCCTCTACCTCGCCGGGTTCAACGGCATTTCCCAGGACCTGCGCGACGCGGCCATGCTCGACGGCGCGTCCCAGGCGGGTTACTACCGGCACGTGGCCATCCCCATGCTCAAGCCGATCACCATTTCCGCGGTCATCATCCTGTCGCACATCTCGCTGAAGATGTTCGACCTGATCTTCGCCATGACCGGACCGGACAACGCCGCCACCGGCCACCCGGCGCTGACCATGTACCTGACGACCTTCCGTGCCAATGATTTCGCCAAGGGCGCGGCCATCGCCATCGTCCTTTTCCTTATCGCGGCCATGTTCATCGTGCCCTATCTCATAGGCCAGTACCGGCAGCGGGGGAGACGTTAGATGATTACCCGAAAATTCACCCTCGGCAGCGTGTTCCTCTACGGAACCCTGACCCTGCTCGCGCTCTTCTTCCTCATGCCCGCCTACATGGCGGCCGTGACCGCCTTGAAGATGCCTGCGGACATCAGCCTGCCCACAGCCTGGGAATGGCCGTCCGTCATCAACTGGTCCAGCTTCTCCCAGGCTATCGAGAAGTTGAAGCCCGATTTCATCAACTCCATCATCCTGACCATCTGCGCCACGATAGGGTCCACCATGCTCGGCTCCCTCAATGGCTATGTCTTCTCCAAATGGCAGTTCAAGGGGTCCGAGGTTATCTTCACGCTGTTCCTGTTCGGCATGTTCATCCCGTATCAGGTCATCCTGATCCCGCTCTTCCAGACGCTGCGGGCCATGAACCTCTACGGCGGGCTTCCCGGGCTGATCCTGGCCCACATCGTTTACGGCCTGCCCATCACCTCGCTCATTTTCCGCAACTTCTACGCGCAGATTCCCACCGCCCTCGTCGAATCGGCCAAGCTGGACGGCGCGGGCTTTTTCTCCATCTACCTGCGCATCGTCTTCCCCCTGTCCATTCCGGGGTTCGTGGTCACGTCCCTGTGGCAGTTCACCCAGATCTGGAATGAATTCCTCTGGGGCATTTGTTTGACCCGGCACACGGCCAACCCCATCACCGTGGGACTGGCCAATCTGGCCGGCGGACAGGCCGTGACCTGGAACCTGCCCATGGCCGGTTCCATCATGGCGGCCCTGCCTGTGTTGGCCATCTACATCTTCCTCGGGAGATACTTCATTCGCGGCTTGCTTGCGGGCTCTGTGAAGGAGTAACGGCCGGGCGCGGCTTGGGATAGCGGGGCATCTGCACATTTTTCCCGGGGGGCTTTCATCCTCACGTAGACGGCTACGCTGCGGTGAAAGCCCCCCGGGAGAAAATGCACAGCTCCCCCACTCTCCCAAGCCTATTCCTAGCACGGAGAGCCGTTGTCGGGTGCTGGAGCACCCGAATCGCTCCATGGGTGAAGATTAGGAAAATGACGGCCGGGGATTTTTGGCGCGGAGAGGTGCTGTCGGGATGACCGAGTCACGCCCGAGTCGCTTCGAGTCGCTTCAAGACGCAGGAAAACAAACTTCTCGTGTGGTCGAGCGGCAACTTGCGAAAAAGAAAATCCCTCCCTGTGTCCTTATCCGCAAAGCGGCATAAGAAGTTTAGGAAAAGAAGGGGATGGGGGTCCGGGGGAAGGGGAGGAAAGAACCCTTTTCAAAGGGTTTTTCCTCCCCTTCCCCCGGCCGCCGGAGGCAAAAAAAGGCCCGGACATTTATCCGGGCCTTTTCACTACCTTATCTACCGCTCAGGGTTGTCAATCGCGGTCTTCCTCGTCGTTGCGTTCGTCCTTGCTCTCCGTGATGTTTTCATCCCACAGTCCGCAACTGTGGTCTATGCAGGAGAGGCACGGTCCGGGGTAATCCATGTTGGGCATAGTGTCCTCCGTGGCTGGAGTATCGAATGGCCCGGCGTGAAGACCGAGCTAATTATACATGAGTATATGTGATAAATAACCACGTGAACGCGCTTGGCAAGAGCCGGTGGAGAAGAAAACGGGTCGCGGTGTCCCGGTGTCGCGGTGTCCCGGATCAGGCGTGTTTCCGGCAATAGTTGAGGAATTTTTGCGCCTCGACAAAGGCGGGGTTGATCTTCAACGCCTGTTCGAGGTTGTCCATGCAAGAGTCGCTGCTGCCTTTTTCGTAGTAGACGCGGGCGAGGTTGAAGTAGACGTTCTCGTCCGTGTTCACGATTTCCAGGGACTTTTCGTAGTAGCGGATGGACTCGTCGTAGTGGCCATTCTTGCGCAGAGAGATGCCGAACGAGTTGAACTTATTGCGGAACTCAAAGGTAAATGCCTCGTCCAGACCGAGCAGGGTGTCGAGGACCTTCTTGAGCTTGTCGAATTGTTTTTTCTCGGAATAGACCTCGCCCAGCCCGTAATTGGCGTCGATGTTCTTGTCGTCGATCATCAGGGCCTTGAGGAACTGCCGCTCGGCCTCGTCCAGGTTGCCCTTGGAAAAGGCCTCCTGGCCCATCTCGATCTTGCGTCTGAGGGTTTCCAAGGCCGGGACCGTATGCACGCGGTAGTAGGTCGGTTCCGGGGTGTACTGGCGGAGGAAATCCAGCTCGCCAAGGACGCTGCGCACTCCGGAGGGGACATGATGGGCGTTGAGGGGCTGGATTTCGAATTGCTCGGGAGAAAGTTGGCGGGCGTACCAGTATGTGATGTTGGCGTGACTCACCGAAGTGTGGCCGGTCCCCACGTCGGCTTGGATTTGCAGCGAGTACACGCCCAGAATGGCCGGATAGTCGTCCACGGCTCGAATCTCCATTGTTGATGGGTTTACATATCCTGAAATATCGATGGCCCCAGATTAGAGCAGGTTGAGGCTTATATCAATACCAATTATTGTTTCGAGTTGTGGGCGCAGAAAAAAAGGCCCCGGTAGGGGGCCTTTTGTCGTCGGACGTGTTGCGTATTATTCGCACGGCTTCCATGGTTCGTTGACCTTGCGGTCGAATCCCTTGAGGGGGATGGTCTCGGGAAGCAGAGGGCTTACGAGAGGAGTGAAGGGCTTGTAGTCGTATACCACCGCCACTTCAGCCAACTGGCAGGGCGCGCCAGGGTCGTTGTCGATGCCGTCGCCGTTGGCCGCCAGGTCGGGCCAGGAGCGGACCGTGATCTTGACGTTGGCCGAGTCCAGGGTGGTCAGTCCCGCTTGGGTGGCCGCGATGATGTCGGCCAGACGGGTGCCTTCGTCGGCTCCCCGGCCCGTGGCCGCGTACCGTGAACCTAGCTGGGCGGCCTTTTGCACCGTTACCCAGGCGTAGACGGCGTTGCCGCCTTCGATCACGGCCATCACCAGCATGAACATGATGGGCAGGATCAGAGCCGTTTCCACGGCGGCCAAGCCTCGGCGGGCGTTCTTTCTATTGTTGCGCATGGCTCAAAACCTCCCTTACAGCAGTCGCCAGCCGAGCTGCTTGCCGATCTGCTTGAAGATGTCGGGAATGTCGTACACGGACGGGGCGTCGAAGTAGTGGTCGTCGGTCCCTTCCTTGCTTGAGGCGATCTCCTTCATGAGCTGGATGTCGACGTTGTCCGAGGAGCCGAAGCGGATGGTGAAGATCTCGATGCCCGCGTCCTTGGCCGCCTGGGCCTCGTCGAGGGTTTCCTGGTTGAGGACGCCGCCGTCCTCGCAGTGGGCCGTGTCCACGCCCATGCCGTAGTAGGCGTTGGTCCAGTAGACGTTGGGCCGATAGGTGGCGCGGTAGGGACCGCCGCACTCGCCGTCCTCGGTGTCGCCGTCGGTGAGCACGATCATGATCTTGCGGAAGTCTTCCTTGCTGCCGGCCTGGGTGAAGGGCGGTGCCGGGGTGAGGAGGTTCCGTCCCCACTTGATGCCTTCCGAGATGAGCGTGCCCGAGGCCGCGCCTTGAGCGGTCTGGGAATTTATGGACTGGATGATTTCGTTCTTGTTCTGGCTGAGCGCCTGTACGGTCGGGATGCTGGAGCAGGTGTCCAGGGCGATGCTGTATTTGTAGTAGTACGGCAGGGCGTTGTATTCATCCATGAAATCTTCGTGAATGCCGTTGTTGAGCGAGCCGTCCGCGTTCTGGCAGCCTGCGGAATGGCCGTCCACGTCGGCGCCGAGACGAATCTTTCCGCGGAAGGGAACCAGGCCGACCTTGGTGTCGGGCGATGCTCCGTCGGGAATGAGCAGGTCGGTCAGTTCGGCGGAGGCCTGTCTGACCAGGGTGATGGGCGTGCCGCGCATGGAGCCTGAGTTGTCGATGACAAAGACGACTTCGAGCTTGTTGAAGCCCGCCACGGCGCTGGCCTGAACTTCCTGGTCGGCGAGTCCGAGCACTTCCATGAGGAGCATGTTGACCGTGGCCCGGGCCGTGACCTTGACGCTGCGGATTTCGGTGCCCGCCGCGATGCTTGTGACCTCGGCGCTTTCCATGTTGGCGGCGACCATGTCGTTCACGGCCTTGTTGACGATGCCCTTGGTCAGGTCGGGGTCATAGGGCAGTTGCAGGCTCCCGGCGAGCGCGCCCGCGTCGACGGCGGCCTGGAGCTTGGTATGGGTCATGTACATGTTGCCCATGTCCACGGCGATGCCCGCCACTCCCAGAAGGATGGGGAGCAGCAGGGCCATGATGGCGCTGGTGGAGCCCCTGCGGGATTCCCTAGGGAAGCGGCATGGTTGTCTGCGCGACGAGCGTAAACGGCTCGTTGTCGCCGAACATGCCTTCTCCGCTTTGCGATCCGAAAATCTTGTAAACATAGGAAACCTCTACTGTGACGGTGTTGTCGACGGGGTCGGTGGTCACGTTGGTGGACACGTCTTCGGGGTCGAAATCGGCGAGCACGGCGGCGACGAGGCTCTGTACGTCGGCGGTCTCGCCTTCCATGAGCACGTGCCGCGCGCCCTCCCGGCTGGCTTCCACCAGCGAGGAGTATGTGTGCATGGCGTTGCCGCCCTCAATCAGAAGCAGGATCAAGAGCAGCACGACGGGAAGCAGCAGGGCGAATTCCACTGCGGCCATCCCCCGGCGTCTTTCTTCTCTCTTTCTCATTCCCGTTCTCCTTCATTCCAAAATTGGCCCGGCGTAAGCACGGGTATCCGGATCAAAGCATTGTGCGTGCCAAGGTGCGAGGAGAAAGGGGAACAATAATGTTAATAATTTGTTTTAAAAGGATAAAAAAGTTTACGGAAGGGGTGGATGGGCGTATGGACGGAGACTGAGCGGTTCATGATATCTATTTTTTGTGGATAATCGTCCCCGATTCCTGTAGGGTTCCGGCACGCGGGGGAGAATACCATCAGGGAGCAGACCTGTGGGCGAAAGAATTCTTGTGGTCGACGACGACCGTGCCTTTCAGGGCATGTTGGTCGAGGCGCTGGTCGAGAACGGCTATGCGGTTGAAACCGCGGCCAGCGCGGAGGAAGGCATCAAGAAGGCCGGGACAACCGCCTTCGAGCTGATATTGCACGACATCCAACTGCCCGGCATGTCCGGGCTCGAAGCCCTGCGTCATCTGGCCGATGTGGCCCCCGGCGTGGACGTTATCGTCATGACCGGCTTCGGCTCCAAGGAGACCGGGATAACGGCCATGCAGCAGGGAGCCTATGATTATTTCGAGAAGCCGTTTTCCCTGCGCGAGATGGCCGTCGTGGTCCGCCGCGCCCTGGAGAAGCGCCTTCTCCAGACGGAGCTGGCCGAACTCAAGCGTCACGGCGGTTCCAGCCCCCTGAACAACATCATCGGGCACAGTGCGCCCATGATGGGGGTCAAGGAGCGCATCAGCAGGGTGGCCGAGCTCAATGCGGACGTGCTCATTATGGGCGAGACCGGCACCGGCAAGGAGCTGGTTGCGGACACCATTCATGCCCTGAGTTCCCGGGCAAAATCTCCGTTCGTCAAGATCAACTGCGCGGCCATTCCCGAAACTCTCATAGAATCCGAGCTGTTCGGCCATGAAAAAGGGGCCTTTACCGGGGCCACGTCCATGAAGCAGGGCAAGTTCGAGCTGGCCAAGGGCGGCTCCCTTATGCTCGACGAGATCGGCGACATGCCGCTGCATCTCCAGCCCAAGCTTTTGCGCGCCGTGGAGCAGAAACAGGCCGAGCGCGTGGGCGGGGCCAAGCCCATCCACTACGACGTCCGCATCATCGCGGCCACCAACCAGGAGCTGGAGGAGCGCGTCCGGGATGGCGGGTTCCGCAGCGATCTATACTATAGACTTAATGTGGCCACCCTGATTTTGCCCCCCCTTCGCGAGCGCAAGTCCGACCTGCCGCAATTGGCCGAGTTCTTCCTGGACCGCGCCAATCGTCGGCTCGGCACGGATATCGCGGGCGTCTCGTCCGAGGCCATGGAAATATTCTTCAACTACGACTGGCCGGGCAACGTCCGGCAGTTTGCCAACGCCGTGGAGCGCGCCGCGATCTTCTGTACCTCCAACCGGATCACCCCGGCCGAGGTGGACCAAGCCTTTTCCAACGCTCGACCCGCCGCGGACAACGCCGCGTACCTGCCCACGGGCGAAGGGCTTCCCCTGAAGAAGGCCCTTGCGGAATATGAGAAGACCCTCATCCAGAACGCCCTGAGAGCGTGCGGCGGGGTCCAGACCGAGGCCGCGTCCGCCCTTGGCGTGTCCGCGAAGAACCTCTGGAACAAACTCAAAAAACACGGCATCAATCCGATATTGTTCAAGAATTAGAATGTAGCCGAGTCTGTCCGCGCATTTTCCGTCTAGTCTGCCGCATAACGGCATCCACATTTTGTGGTTCGTCTACTCCCGGGAAAATCCCTCTTCGCAGGGATTTTCCCTTTTTTATGCCTTGAAATCAATGTGTTGCCAAAGTCTGCACAAGATGGTCCACTAAAAATAGATCAATTAACCTGTTGTTTTTAAAGGGATATCCAGGGGGTGAGCCTTCGACAATGCGTGGCGGTGGTCCACGATTAGTGGATTTGGCCCGTTGGAAGAGGGGCCGTGAAAGGGCCTTTGGAGAGCTGTGCGCAACAGTGTAAAAAATATTTCCCGTGATTGCAGTCGACTATGAACTTTTTTTCGACGCGGTTTTCGTTGTGGCACACGGGTTGCTGAATGGTGGGCGTGGCTGGTGCTGAAAGGCACAAAATTTCAAAAAGCAAAATTTGCAAACCAAGGAGAACGACAATGACGAAGCTGATGAACCTCATCCGTGACGAAGAAGGCGCAACCGCTATCGAGTACGGCCTGATCGCAGCCTTGATCGCCGCCGGTATCGTTACCGCCACTTCCGCCCTCGGCGACCAGGTGGTCTCCACCTTCGAATTCATTAAGACCAAGATGTCCGAGGCTACTGTCCAGTAGGTCTCGCGGAACAAAGCTAACCGTTTAACGGAAGCAGCCAGAGCAGCCGAACCGGGGCTTTCGGGATGGTCCCGTTAGCCCCGATTCTGTCTCCAGGGGAAGTGGGGACGGCAAGCGGCCAATCAGGCACCTCGGGGGAACCATGGATATTCTCATCATCATCGCGCTCGCGACCGCCCTGGTGACGGCCACCGTCACCGATCTCAAAACCCAGCGCATATACAATTGGCTGACGTTCCCGCTCATCCTCGCGGGATTCGCCACGCACACCGTGTTCGGCGGCTTTGCCGGACTGAAGTTCGCCGCCGGCGGCTTCGCACTCGGTTTCGTGGCCATGGCCATTCCATATTTCATGGGCGTGATGGGAGCGGGTGATGTCAAGCTCATGGCCGGTATCGGCGCATGGCTCGGCCTGGATGCGACCCTGACCGCCTTCCTCTTCACCTGCATCGCCGGCGGCGTCTACGCCCTGGCGGTTCTCGCTTTCAATCCGGAAATTCTCAAGCGGGTCCTGCGCAACATCGTGGCCACCTTTTCCGTGTTCATGGTCAGCCGCCGATTCGATTTCGCCCCCGTTACCGCTGAAAACGCCATGCCGAGACTGTGCTACGGCCTGGCCATCGCCGTCGGAACCGTCGTCGCCATGGGCCTCCAGGCCTGGCTCACCGGCTCCGTCTACACCGGCTATTAATGGAGGCCGCCATGAGCAAGTCCAACAAGGCATTGATTCAGATAGGGCTGGCCCTGGTCCTGGCCATCGTGGCGGGCGTCATGATCTTTCGCTGGACCAGCACCATGAACAAGACCGTTCCGACTGCCGTGAACGACACCGTGCCCGTGGTCGTGGCCAAGTCCGACCTGATTCGCGGCGTCAAGCTGACCGGCGAGATGCTTGAGGTCCGCATGTTCACCAAGGATTCCCGCCCCTCGGGAGCCTTCTCCGAACTCGCGCAGATCGAAGGCCGGGTGCTCAATCAGCCCGTGGGCATGGGCGATGTCCTGACCCCGCTGAAGCTGGCCGACAAGTCAGTCATGGGCGGCGGCGTGTCCGCGCTCATCACTCCCGGCAAGCGCGCCATGGCCGTCAAGGGCAACAGCGTCATGGGCCTGTCCGGCTTTGTCCGTCCCGGCGACAACGTGGACGTCATCGTCTCCATGACCATCGGCCGCGAAGAGAAGCCCGTGACCAAGCTGGTCCTGGAGCGGGTCAAGGTCATCGCCACCGGCACCGAGCTGGCTCCGCCCACCGAGGACGGCAGGACCGCTTCCGTGGACGTCTACACCCTGGAGCTGACCCCGACCGAGTCCGAGCGGCTCGCCCTGGCCGCGACCCAGGGAACCCTGCATTTCGCCCTTCGAAACGAACAGGACGAATCGGATGTCCGGACCAACGGAGCCACGGTGCCCAAGACCCTGGCCGCCCTGCGGCCCACCCGGCAGGTTCGCCAGACCCGGCGCAGCGTAAATATCGAAGTCATCACCGGCACAAACCGCTCGTCGGTCAAGTTCTAGGGGCGTGAGTGATGAAGAAAACCGGAATCATACATTACAGCCTGATAATTCTTCTTGCCTGTCTGGTTCTGCTGACCGCCACCGCGGCCGGAGCCCAGGTGGTCAAGTCAGACAAGCCTGACATGATCTCCATGATCGTCGGCGAGTCCACCGTTATCACCACCGACAAGAACGTCAGCCGGATTTCCCTCGCCTCGGACGTCATTTGTTCCATCGTCGTCATTTCGCCCCGGCAGATTTACCTGACCGCCAACCAGATCGGGTCCACGACCCTGACTCTGTGGGCCGGTGAAGAGGTCTCGGAGATTTACGACGTGTCCGTCGACCCGGACACCACCCGCCTGAAGCGGATGATCTACGAGCTGCTTCCCAATGAGAACAACGTCCGCGTGCTGACCTCCGGCGGCGTCATCACCCTGTCCGGGTACGTGTCCAACACCGCCAACCTCTCGTCGATCCTGGCCCTGGCCGAAGCGGCCGCACCGGGCAAGGTGGTCAACCTCCTGACCGTCGACGGCATCCAGCAGGTCATGCTGGAGGTGCGCGTGGCCGAGATGTCCCGCTCCGCGACCAGGCGGCTGGGCATCAACTTCGCGGCCATCGGCTCCAATTTTTCCGTGTACTCCATCATCAACAACCTGACTCAATACAATACCGATGACGATGTCTTCGAGTTGACCGAGAACATCAACTTCACCGGAAATTACCGCACGGGCAACACCTCCATTCTGGGCATGATCGACGCGCTCAAGGCCAATGGCCTGATCCGCGTCCTGGCCGAGCCGAACCTGACCTGCGTGTCCGGCGAATCCGCCGAGTTCCTGGTGGGCGGCGAGATTCCGTTGCCCATGCCGGGCGCCTTGGGAACCGTGGGCATTGTCTTCAAGCCGTTCGGCATCGGACTGAAGTTCACGGCCACGGTCATGGGCACCGGCCGCATCAACCTTCAGGTCAACCCCGAGGTCTCCGAGCTGGATTATTCCAAGGTCCTGAGCATCGACGGTTACGAGATTCCCAGCCTGACCACCCGCCGGGCCAACACCGTGGTCGAATTGGGCGACGGGCAGTCCTTCGCCATCGCCGGACTTATCAGCGATTCCCTCAGGGAGAACAGCAGCAAGTTCCCGGTGCTGGGCGAAGTTCCCGTGCTCGGCAGCCTGTTCAGCTCCAAGGACTTCGCTTCCAACAAGACCGAGCTGGTGGTGCTGGTCACCGCCCATCTCGCCAAGCCCGTGGACAGGAACTCCATGACCCTGCCCACCGATGATTTCCGGGCCCCGGACGACACGGAGTTCTATCTGATGGGCCTTTTCGAAGGGCGCGGAAAGCATTCGGACAAGTCCTCGTCCATGTCCGGCGGTTCGCCTGCTGGTCCCGAGGTCGTGGTCCGGCCTGAAAACGGATTCGACGGCGAATTCGGCCACTCCTGGCCTCAATAGAGAGATTGGAGGAGTCATGAAAAATATCATCATCTACCTCGGCATGATCGCCATCATGCTCCAGGCCGGTTGCGGAACCATGTTCGAGGCCGAGCACACCACGCCCGACTTCGGCAGCTCGGTGCGAGGCATCATGTTGAGCCAGACGGCGAACCCCGAAGCGGGGCAGGATGACGCCCCGGTGGTCGGCCTGGACGGCCGCTACGCCGCCAAGGTGGCGGAGAACTACAACAAGGGGCCCCGCGACAAGACCGAACGGAACAGACCGTCCATGTTCGGCGTGGTGGATACGAAGCTGTGACCGGCAGGGGCGGTTTCGGACACGGGCGCGGGCTGATCGCCATGCTTCCGAAGTCCCATCCGCCCGGCAACGGCCGGACGTTGTTTGAAAACATGCGGTCCCGCGGGGAAGACGACGGCCTGAATGCCGTGGTTGTCGGGACCGAATAGGCAAGGATAGGGGAAAGGGGGAATCATGAACAGCAGAGTGATACCCATATCGCTGGCAGTCATCGACAAGGAGCAGCGGGACCGTCTGGAAAAGATGGTCGCCGCCAATCCCATGGTTCGGCTGGCCGCCGACGATTCGGACGAGATGGGCGTGCTCATCTACGAGCCCGGCGACTCCGTCGAGGAGGACATGCCGCACATCATCCACGCCCTGGAGTCCGGTCAGGCCGAAGACGTCTACCTGACGGGCAACGCGGCGGACCCCGAGATTCTCATCCGGGCGATGCGCAGCGGCATCCGCGAATATCTCGAATTTCCCGTGGCCGAGAACGACCTGCGCGCGGCGGTTTTGCGCACGGCCATGCGCATGAGCCTGGGCGTGGACGAAACGGACAAGGGGCGCATCCTCACCGTCATGGGCTGCAAGCCCGGCGTGGGGACCACCTCCCTGGCCGTGAACCTGGCCTGCGCCCTGAACGAGAACGCCCCCGGCCGCACGGTGCTCCTGGACCTCCGCCAGCCCATGGGCGAGATTCCCTATTTCCTGGACCTCAAATACGATTACACCTGGGGCGACCTGGTGGTCGACATCTCCCGTCTGGACGCCACCTATCTGCGCAGCGTCATTTCCGAACACGAATCCGGCTTGCACGTTCTGCCCGGTCCGGTCTCCACGGACCGTCCCGACGACCAGACCCTGCTCCTTATTCTGGAACAGCTCCGCGGCGCGTATGACTTCGTGGTGGTGGACGCTTCCACCCCCGGCGACGACGATCTGCCCAAGGAAGTGGAGTTGGCGGATTCCATCCTGCTGACCATGCAGCTCTCCCTGCCGTGTTTGGCCCACGTGGCCCGGCTGACCGAATCCCTCGGCGGCCAGGACCCGGACACGGATCGGCGGCTTCGCGTGATCGCCAACCGCGTGACCCGTAACGCCTCCATCGGTATTGCCGAGGCGGCCGAGGTCCTGGGCCGCGAGATAGCCTGGTCCATTCCCGAGGACGGGGACTCCGTTCTTTCCGCCATCAACCAGGGCACTCCGCTGATCCAGGCCTTTCCCAAGTCGCCCTCGGCCAAGGCCGTGCGGACCGTCGCCAAGGGCTTTGCGCCCGAGCGGAAGAAGACCGGCAAGGGCTTCGGCCTGCCGTTCGCCTCATTCTTCCGCAAAAAAGGCAAGGACTCGGACACCAATGACAATCTGGCGGGAGCGGCCTTATGAACCTCGCGGAACGATTGAACAGGAACGCGGCAAGGCGCGGCGCGTCCGCTGCCTCCAAGGCGACGGACAAGCCCAAGGCCAAGGTCAAGATCAAGGCGAAGGCCGAGCCCCAGGCCGTCAAGGCCGAGGCGGCCGAACACTATTTCGACATCAAGACCCGCATTCATGACCGGCTCATCGACATGATCGACCTCTCGCTCCTGGACTCCCTGGCCGAGTCCGAGATGCGCAGCGAGATCGGCAAGGTCACCGAAGGACTGCTCTGGGGCGAGTTCCGCAACGCGCCTTTGAATCTGGCCGAGCGCAAGCGGATGCTGGCCGAGATCCAGGACGAGGTCATCGGCCTGGGGCCGCTGGAGCCCTACGTTCAGGACCCCACGGTCAACGATATTTTGGTCAACGGCTACAAGCAGATCTACGTCGAGCGTTCTGGCAAGCTGGAATTGACTCCGGCCCGGTTCAAGGACGACGACCACCTGCGCAAGATCATCGACCGCATCGTCTCCCTGGTGGGACGGCGCATCGACGAATCCCAGCCCTTGTGCGACGCCCGCCTGCTCGACGGCTCGCGCGTCAACGCGGTGATTCCTCCCCTGGCCATCGACGGCCCGTCGCTTTCCATCCGTAAATTTTCCAAGGACCCGCTGGAAGTGACCGATCTCATCGGTTTCAATTCCCTGACGCCGGAAATGGCAATGCTCATGAAGGGCATCGTCCAGACCCAGCTCAACGTGCTTATCTCCGGCGGTACCGGCTCGGGCAAGACCACCCTGCTCAACTGCCTGTCGCGCAACGTGCCCGAGGACGAGCGTATCGTGACCATCGAGGACGCGGCCGAGTTGCAGCTCAAGCAGGAACACCTGGTCCGTCTGGAGACCCGCCCGGCCAACATCGAGGGGCGCGGCGAGATCACCATGCGCGACCTGGTCAAGAACTGCCTGCGTATGCGCCCCGACCGCATCATCGTCGGCGAGGTCCGTTCCGCCGAGGCCCTGGACATGCTCCAGGCCATGAACACCGGCCACGACGGGTCCCTTACTACCATTCACGCCAACACCCCGCGCGACGCGCTCATGCGTCTCGAAACCATGATCTCCATGGCCGGGCTGAATCTCAACCCCCTGTCCATGAAGCGCTACATCTCCTCGGCCATCGACGTCATCATCCAGGCCACCAGGCTGGTGGACGGCACCAGAAAGGTCATCTCCATCCAGGAAGTGACCGGCATGGAAGGGGAGATGATTACCATGCAGGAGATATTCGCCTTCGAGCAGACCGGCGTGAGCCCGGAAGGCAAGGTCGAAGGGTATTTCACCGCCAGGGGCATCCGGCCCAAGTTCGCCGAGAAGCTGGAACGCATGGGCTTCCCGTTCCCCACGGACATGTTCAACGTGACCCCCAGGCCCGCGAGGAAGGAGTAAGCCATGACCATGACTCTTCTCATCGCCGCCGTGGGCGTGGTTTTCGTCTTCCTGCTCGTCATGGGCATCGGCTCGCTCATGCAGTCCGGCTCCGACAAGGTCGACCGCCGCGTCAAGGACCGCCTCCGCTCCATGGCCCTGTCCGCCGATCTCAACGCCGAATCCGTGGACCTGGTCCTGCGCGAATCCGCCATGAGCGAAGTGCCCATGTTCAACAGGTTCCTCGAAAGTATGCGCTGGTCCGCCAAGTTCAGCAGGCTCATGTATCAGGCCGACGCCAAGGGCGCGCCGGGCATGTACCTGCTGCTTTGCATGTTGCTGGCGGTCATCGGTTTTTACGCGGGCACCTTCTCCGGCAGGGTGTGGGTTTCGCTGGCCGCGGCCATCATGCTCGGCAATATCCCGGTCTGGCTTCTGATGGCCAAGAAGCGCAAGCGCATGGACAGGTTTCAGAAGCAGCTCCCCGAGGCCCTTGATCTCATGGCCAGGGCGCTCAAGGCCGGACACACCTTCGGCGGCGGGATGCGCATGGTCGCCGACGAGTTCGACGGTCCCATCGGCCCCGAGTTCGGCAAGACCCTGGACGAGATCAACTACGGCATGGACGTGGACCGCGCGCTCTCCAACCTGCAGGAGCGGGTGGACTGCCCGGACCTCAAGTTCTTCGTGGTCTCGGTGAACATTCAGCGCGAAACCGGCGGCAACCTGGCCGAGATCATCGCCAAGATCGCCGCCCTGGTGCGCGAACGGTTCGCCCTGTTCGGCAAGATTCGGGTCCTGTCGGCCGAAGGGCGGGTGTCCGCGTACATCCTTGTGGCCCTGCCGTTCCTGCTGACCGGCATCCTGTACGTGGTCAACCCGGACTACGTCAGCCTGTTGTGGACCCGGGAACTCGGCCAGAACATGGTCTGGGCAGCGCTCATCTCCATGGTCTTCGGCGCGCTCATCATCCGCAAGATCATCAAGATCAAGGTGTAGGGAGGACGGCATGAACGATCAGATTCTTCCCCTGTTCGCCGCAGGCATCGGCTTCGTCTCCGTGCTCCTGGCCGGCTACGGACTCATGGGCTACCTGAGCGGCGCAAGCGACTCCGCGCGCCTCAAGGAGCGGGTCTCGGGCACGGCGGTCAAGCGTTCCGACGCCCTGACCGCGCCGCTGGGCAGCGCAATAAAGCGGTTCGTGGACCTGTTCGGCAGGCTGGGCACCAAGATCGGCCCCACCGAGGCCGCCGAGATCGACAAGGGTCGCCTTCGCCTCATCCAGGCCGGGCTGCGCAAGGCCGATTCCTACAAGATTTTCCAGGGCCTCAAGGGATTCCTGGCCGTGGGGCTGGGCGGTGGCTTCCTTCTTTTCCGGTTCCTGTTCATGCCCGACATGGCCCTGCCCGCGACCGGCTTCGGCTTCGTCCTTCTGGCCGCCGTCGGCGTATACGGCCCAGAGTACTGGCTGAGCAAGAAGATCTCCAGGCGCAAGATGGACGTGGGCGACGAGCTGCCCGACGCCCTCGACCTCCTCGTGGTTTGCGTGGAGTCCGGCATGGGCTTGGACCAGGCCGTGGACCGCGTCTGCCAGGAAATGAAGACCTCCGGGCCGATCATCAGCTCCGAGTTCAAGCTGCTCACCCTGGAGCTTCGCGCGGGCAAGTCCCGCATAGAGGCCCTCCGCTCCATGGCCGAAAGAGTGGGGCTGGACGACCTGAACAGCCTGACCTCCCTGCTCATCCAGGCCGACGCCTTCGGCATCAGCGTCGGCCGGACCCTCCGCGTCTATTCGGACGCCATGCGCGTCAAGCGTTCCCAGCGCGCCGAGGAAAAGGCCGCGAAGATGCCGGTCCTGCTGCTCCTGCCGCTCGTGACATTCATTCTTCCGTCCCTGTTCGTGGCCATCCTCGGACCGGCGGTCATCATGAGCCTGGATATGTTCGTCGAGATGAACAAACAGTAGCGCGGAACCGTAAAGGAGAACCAAAATGAAGAAGCTTTTCATCATCTCAATCGTCGTTTTCGCCGGGATCGCCCTGTCCGGTTGCGCGAACAAGTCCCTCAACGACAAGACCTTCGACGAACTGGCGTACGGGGAGGAGTCCTCGGTCAACCTGTCCAGCGAACAGCACGAGCAGGTGGGCGACGGTTATCTCCGCCGCGCCAAGCCCGAAATGGCCATGGTTCATTTCAACAAGGCCATCGAGCTTGACGAAAACAATCTCGTGGCCCGCGTCAAGCGTGGCAACCTGTTGCTCTCCCAGGGGCTGGACGAACAGGCCCTGACCGAATTCAACGCGGTTCTCAAGAAGAACCCAGACCACGCCATCGCCAACGAGGCAGCGGGCTGCGTGTACTTCCGGGCCGGTCTGTACGACGAGGCCGAGACGCACCTGAGCCGTGCCGTGGCCCTCAACCCCATGCTTTGGAGGGCTCATAACTTCCTGGGCATCCTCCATGACCGCGCAGGCCGGTACGACAAGGCCGCCGAAGAATTTTCCGCCGCTCTCGAACTGCATCACGGGAATGGCGCAGAGGATATCTACAACAATCTGGGCGTGGTCTACATCGCCCGGAAGCAGTACGACAAGGCGGTGGAAACCTTCCGCCGGGCATTGAAGAACGGGGGCGTTTCCGCCCGCACCTACAACAACCTCGGTCTGGCCCTGGCCCGCATGGGCCGCCTGGACGAGGCCATCGAATCCTTCAAGTACGCCGGTGGTGAAGCCAAGGCCAACAACAATCTCGGGTACGTCCTGCTGACGGAGAATCAGCCGGGCAAGGCCGTGCCGTATTTCGAGAAGGCCCTTGAGCTGTCCCCCCGCTACTACGTGAAGGCTGCCGACAACCTGAAGCGCGCCCGACTGTCGGCCCGCTTTCAGGAGACCGGCACCCAACTCAGTGGTTCCACCCCGAACCCTCTGCTTCGTCAGTCCTTCCCCGACCCGAAGCAGAACCCCGGCGAGCCTGCGGCATCTCCCGCGTCCGCAGGCTCGCCTTCCCCCTCCGCCAAGGTCGTCGAGGCGGCCGTGAAGGAGCAGGGTTCCGGGGGTGAGAAAATAACTTCCCGGCCGAAGTCCTACGGGTTGCACGTCAGCTCCTGGAACAACCGCAAGAACGCCGTCATCCATTGCGATGAGCTTCGCAGACAGGGATTCGAGACCTGGATCAACCAGGTGGATCTCGGCGACAAGGGCGTTTGGTACCGCGTTTTGGTGGGCAACTTTGCCACGACCAGGCAGGCCAGGGCCGAACGCGCCGACGTGCTGGCCATCCTGAACCTCGATCACGCGCAGGTCTTCGAGCGCACGGACTCCATGCCCGCCGCTTCTGCGCAGCTTTAGCTCGATCAATGGCCTTTAAAGGCACCGGTCCACACGACACCCCGGACAGGCTGGCGGACGCCGACCGTTCCGGGGTGTCCGCCGCGTGGTTCAACCTTCCCTTTTTCGGTGGATTTCCGTATGTTTCATCGCAGGACATGATGCACGTTGCGGGCCTGAACCGACCGGGGAGACACAATTTGGCCGAACGCACCAACCGCTTCCGCGTTCTCACCGTGGACCATGACGAGTCCATGCGTATGCTTTACCGCGATATCCTCTGCTACGAGAGCGAGGAGCCGTCGGCCCTGGAGGCGTTGTTCGGCGACGACGCGCGCCTGCCGTCCCGGGAGGAGATCGACGAGGACGCGATCCGGCCGGTTTTCGAAGTGGTCCAGGCAATGGATGCCGAGAGCGGGTATATGGCCATGGAACACTCCATCGCCAGGGGCGAGCCGTTCTCCATCGCGCTCGTCGACATTCATCTTTCCGATCTGGGCGAGGCGTTGCTTGGCCTCGAACTGGCCGAGAGCCTGCGGAGCCTGGACCCGAATGTGGAGATAGTGCTCCTTTCGGCCCGTCATAGCGTTCCTCTCAAGGAGTTCAACAAGCGGGTTCAGCCGCCCGAGAAGCTGCTCTTCGTCCAGAAACCGTTCCGCTCCCCGGAGCTGAAGCAGATCGCCCTGTCCCTCGGGTCCAAGTGGGATGCGGAAAATCGGCTGCGGGACCTGAACGAGACCCTGGCGAGCAAGGTCGAGGCCCGGACTAGCGAACTCAATGCGGCCAACCGGCGGCTGCGGCTGGACATCGCCAAGCGAGCGGCGGTACTGCGCGAGTTGCAGGCCTCGGAGAAACGCTACCGGCTGCTTTTCGAACGGAATATCACCGGCAACTTCGCGGCCGACCCGGACGGCGGCATTCTGGACTGCAACGCAACCTTTGCCGAGATGTTCGATTTCCTTTCTCCCAAGGACGCCCTGGGGGCGAACATCTTCGACTTGTGGGAGCGGGCCGGGGGCGGCGAGCCCCTGCGCGACCTGCTGTCCGTTCCCGGGCGCATGTCCAACCAGGAGGTGGTTTTCACGCGCGGCGTGCTCAGGCGACATCTCCTGGTCAGTTGCGACACGGTGGCCGGCGTCGAGGGCGATCCGGTGGAACTTCGCGGCTATCTTTTCGACATCTCCGAGCCCAAGCGGCTTGAGGAGCAGTTGCGCCAGTCCCAGAAGATGGAGGCGCTCGGCACCCTGGCCGGGGGCATTGCCCACGACTTCAACAACATCCTGGGCGTCATTCTGGGCTACGCCGAGATCATCGAATCGTCCGCCGAGCCGGATTCGGGCCTGGAGCGGCGAATCCGGGAGATATCCAGGGCGGGCCGCCGGGCGCGCGATCTGGTCACCCAGATACTCAATTTCTCCCGGCAGGGGCCACAGGAGCGGCACTCCATGACCCTCACTCCGCTTATCAAGGAGGCGTTGAAGCTGCTCAGGTCCAGCGTGCCTTCCAACGTGGAGATCATCACGCGGTTCGAAACCGACCGGGACCAGGTCATGGCCGACCCCACCCAGATGCACCAGATTTTGCTCAATCTTTGCGGCAACGCCTCCCAGGCCATGCAGGTGACGGGCGGAGCTGTGACCCTCACCCTGGCCGACGTGCGGCCGGACGATCCGGTGTTGCCGCCCGGCGATCTCGGCAAGGCCGAGCGGTTCGTGCGGATGACCGTGGCCGACACCGGGCCGGGCATCGCCCCGGATGTGGCCGAGCGCGTCTTCGATCCCTTCTTCACCACCAAGAAGCAGGGGGAGGGAACCGGTATGGGGCTGGCCATGGTCCACGGCATCGTCAAGCGTCACGACGGCTACGTGGAGCTGGAGAACCATCCGGGCAGCGGCGCGGCCTTTCATGTCTTTCTGCCGCGCAGTTCCGAGACGGCTCGCCCGGACGCGGACATTCCCGCCGACCTCGTGTTCCGCGAGGGGCGCATCCTGTTCGTGGACGACGAGAAGCCGCTCACGGACATCGGCCGCGAGATGCTGGAGTCCTTCGGATTCCAGGTGGTCGCGCGCACATCCTCCATCGAGGCGCTGGAAGCCTTCAAATTCCGGTCCGACGACTTCGACCTGATTATCACCGATCAGTCCATGCCCAACATGACCGGCATGGAGTTTGCCCGCGAGGTCCTCAAGATTCGCGCGGACATTCCGATTATCCTGTGCACGGGCTTCTCGGACGCGGTGTCCTACGACCGGCTGCGCGACATCGGCATCGGCGACTTCATCATGAAGCCCATCCTCAAGCACGACCTGATGGCGTCCATCAGCCGCCTGCTGTCCGGCGAATAACGCCGCGTGGATTCGGGGAAAACGGGACTAAGCGCGTTTCGGTCCGGCTATGCGGGGTTCACGTAGTAGGTGATGCGGGTGCGAGGGGAGAGATATTCGAGCATTTCCGGGGAGAGCTGGGCCAGGCGGATGGATTTTTCCACGCGCAGGTCCGGTTCGTCGGCCAGGTCCACGATGAGGGCTTCCTTTTTGGGCACGTCCGGATCGTAGAGCATGACGCTCGGGTTGAGCTGGTTCTTGGGGTTCACGGCCATGACCATGCCCACCTCGCCGTTGGACAGCTCCACCACGGTGCCGGGCGGGTACACGCCCAGGCAGCGGATGAACAGGGCGAGCAGCTCCACGTCGAAGAGGTGCTTCTGCTGGCCGAACATGTAGGACAAGGCCAGGTACGGGGTCAGGGACTCCATGGGATCGGGCCGGTTGCAGTGGTTGTCGTAGGCGTCGGCAATGGCGACCACGCGGGCCAGCCTGTCTATCCTGTCTCCGGCAAGTTTTTGGGGAAAACCCGATCCGTCCATGCGTTCGTGATGTTGCGCCGTAACCATGGCCGCCTTGCGCGGGAAGACGTCGATGGCCGCCAGCATGGCCGCGCCGTGGGCGGGGTGCCGTTCGAGGAGTTCCTTTTCCGGCCGGGTCAGTTCGCCTCGTTTCTTCAGGATTTTCTTCGGGATGCGGTCCTTGCCTATGTCGTGGAACAACGCGCCCAGGCCCAGGATGGTCATCTCCTCTTCGGAGAGCCCGGCCTCCTTGCCCACGATCATGGACAGCACGGCCACGTTCATGGGGTGCGAGTACGCGGATTCGCCCCGGTCCATCACGTTCATCAGATGCAGGGTGGACTCGCGGTCGTCCAGAAAGTAGCCGGTCATGCGCGAAACGAAGCGCGCGGCGTCGGCGACCGCGTCGGCCTGTCCGGCGGTCACGCCCTTGAGGATGTCGTTGAAGGCCCTGATGCAGGCGTTGAAGCGTTCCTCGCACAGGGCGATGCGCTCCTTCTTCCGTTTCAGCCTGAGGGTGCGCTCCTTCTTGACCTCCCACAGCCGGTCGATGACCTCGCGCGGCACGGGCTCGGATTCGGGCCGGGCCGTCTCCCCGGCCTTGGCCGGGACGGAGGGCAGGACGTCGCATTTTTCGGGAATGCAGATCACATGGGTGATGCCCAGGCTTCGTATGAGGGATATCTGGTCGTCATCCCTGACCTTGAAACTGCTGAAAAGGAACGGGTGCTCGAACCAGTTGGTTTCTTCCAGCCGGATGAAGACGCCCGGCTTGAGCTGGGCTACCGAGATGCGGAGTTCGGGCACGTTTTTGTCCACCATGCGCGGGAATATACAACATTGCGAAGTTTCCGACAACAGTTAAGGATGAAATGTTCGTTTAACCGCTTGATTAATAAAGAATTCATTAATTTTATGTTCGTTGTTCGCAATTTTGTACGGGACGTTGTCCCTAATCGGCCGGAAATCGGACAGACCCGCCTTTTCCGTGAAAAGCGTTGCCAATATATTCGAAATGGTTTAATTCTGTAGCAAGTAGGTAGGTTTTCCACATCCTTTCACTGTGGGAAAATTGAATTAAGGCGGTTTGTTTATTATGACGAAGAGCGCAGGCTCCGGGAGGCGCTTTCCGGTCGGCTTTTTTGCAGTCTTCTTCTTTTTCGTAGCCGTTGGCGGACTGGTTTATTTCCAGACGGATTTGTTCAAGAGCGTTTCTCGGGAACACGGTCTGTCGGGCATGGTCTCCGTAAGAGGGATGGTCTCCCTCGAACGGCTGGCGTTGTCCGACCGGGAGGTCGAGGACATCAACCGGGCCGTGGAGCGATATCGCGACACGTTTACCGGCGTGATCCTCACGGTGGACACCGTTGGGCGCGTGGACGAGATCACCCCGTCAACGGTGCTCGTCTTCGCCGTGGAGTTGCAGACCGGCGGGGATTTGGTGGTCAAGTCCTGGAGCCGCAAGGTCCCGCGAGAAAAGATGGTCTCCCAACTGGTCGGCTACATGGGAAAGGCCGCCGGGGAGTACAAGGATTTCAAGCGGTTCCCCGACGTTAAACAGAATTTCAAGACCTTGTATATCTAGCCCGCCGAAAAGCGTTTGCAAAAGGCCCCGGACAGTTGTCCGGGGCCTTTTTTTTTTGTGTTGTCCGACAGCCTGTCGGATCAGCGTTGTTCCATGTCCTGAAGGAGAATGTCCAGGGCCTGGATGGAGATGCGGATCTCGAGAAACGAGTAGAGCATGGAGATTATCAGGAACAGAAGGCTCGCGCCGAACAGGATTTGCCCTGCGAGCATTAATTCCTGGAAAATGCAGACCATGGCGAAGATACAGGCGAGCATGGACAGGACGCCGTAGACCTGCATGTGGCGGATCATGCGTACCCGCGTCCGCAGATTGTCGATCTGGGCCAGGATGGATTTGTCCGGTGAACGCCGGTATTCGTCGTGAAGGGTGCGGATGCGGGCCGCCAGCGAGAGGAAGCGGTTGGTGAAGGCGAGCATGAACAGGGAGATTGCGGGGAAGAGCAGGGCCGGAGTGGTGACGGTCATCTGCATGGGAGCCTCGTACAGCGTCCCGGCTGTGCGGCCGAGCGCGTTTGGATAGCGGTTTCGGGGGACCGTCCGGCTTTCGTGGCGGAAGTCCGGACGATCGAATGCTAGCCGATCGGATGGCGGAAGTAAATCGGTGCGGGCCGGGCCGAGGCTGCCCGTAAAAAAGGCCGGACGCGCTCGCGCCCGGCCTTTGCCGTTGTTTTGGTCCGTCCGTCTACCCCTGCGGCCTGGAGATGCCGACGGTGACGGTTTTTGCCTGGTGGCGGATGGTGTCGATGGGGCGGGTCATTTCCTCGATGGCCTTGTTGAGGACCGTAAGGATGTCGGCCAGGCGCGCTTCGGTGGCGCAGATGGCCTCGGACTGGTTGACCAGCCAGAGCATATAGTTTGCCAGGGACGAGGCCACGCGGGCGGGCAGGGCCGAATCCGTCGCCCCGGAGGCGATCCGCTCGTTGCATTTGTTCAGCGACACCAGGAGCTTGCCCCGGTCGAACCGGGCCGTGTCCTCAAGCATCTCCGCAATGAGGGCGCGGGCCTGGCGGAAGGGCTCGGCATGGGCGTCGATGGCCTTGGCCGCCGACACGCCCCACCAGTGGCCAGCCACGGTCTCCAGCACGAAATCCAGGCCGCCGCCCACGCGGGGCACCTTGATGGTCGCCTCGGCCACGGCGTCGAAACGGTCCTCGTCCTCGGCGCAGAACACGATGGGCGAACCGTTGTGCGCCTTGAAGATCGTGGTCTCCTTGACCGTGTCCGTGACCACCATTTCGGGCAGGTCGGAGGCCATGACCAGGGTCAGCGGCTCGGTGGACAGGTCGATGTGCTTCTTGTCCTCGGTGACGTCGCACGGGATGGATTTATAGCACAATTCCGAGAGCTTGATGCGCACTTCCTGGGCGGCCACGCAGTTGGAGCCGTTGCCGACCAGCGCCCAGTAGCGGTGCACGGGCGCGAACTTCCTCGCCACTTCGGCGATGGCCTCCTTGGTCTCCAGCACCCGGTCGATGCGGCCGGGCAAATTCTCCAGCGACTCGATCTCGCCGAGAATGGCGGGCCGGTCCAGGGTGCCGAGGATGTCGGCCAGCCACAGGGACAGCAGCTTGCCCGCCGCGATCTGGGAATAGAACGCCTTGGTCGAGGCAACTGCCATCTCCACGTCGCGGCCGTTGGAGGTGTAGATGTACGAGTCGGACTTCTGCACCAGCGGCGAGTTGCGCCGGTTGACGATGCAGTTGACCCACGCGCCCCGGTCGCGGCAAAGGTCCACCACCCGGTTGGTGTCCGTGGTGGTGCCCGACTGCGACACAGGGATCAGGAACGCGTCGTCCATGCGCTCTTCGCCCATGAATCCGATCAGCTCCGAGCCGGTGTACGGCTCGATGGATATGCCCGTGCCCGACAGGGTGCGCCGCAGGAGTTGGGCCACGGCCATGGCGGCCACGGCGGCCGTGCCCTGGCCCACGCAGATTATCCGGCGGATGGGATGCTCGGTGTCGCGGAACCGTTCCACCAGGGCCGGGCCGTGCCCGAATCCCTCGGGCAGGAATTCCACCCCGCCGTTCTTCTTGAGATATTTCCCGTGCAGGGTGTTGCGCACCGAGTCCGGGGCCTCGTGGATTTCCTTCTCGATGTAGTGGGTGAACTCGCCCCGGAAGATGTCCCTGGAGAAAATCTCGATCTTTTCCTCGGCCAGCTCGACGGGCTCGCCGTTGTCCAGGTACCGGGCCACGGGAATGGCGTCCTCGGGGTCGGTGTCTTTGAGGACCACGGATACGCCGCCCTGCCTGTGCACGGCCACGGGGAAGGAGGAGCGGGCGCGGGCGGCCATGCCGTAGGCCTCGCTCGCCACCAGCCAGCCGTCCCGGGTCCTGCCGATGTAGAAGGATTGGCCCGACCCCTTTTGGGCCAGGAACTGGGAGTCGAAATCATTGAGGTTCTGCATGACCACGGCCAGGGAGCCATCGCACCGCCTGAGCACGTTGCGGAACCGCTCCTCGGCGTCGCCCTTGTTCTCCACGCCCAGGTGGAAAAGCACGGGCAGGATCTTGGCGTCCGTGGAGATGGCGGGCGGAATGAGCGCACCCTTGGCCAGGACCGACTCCTCGACCAGGGTGCGGTAGTTGTCCACGTCGCCGTTGAGCACGAACATGGTCTTTTCCAGCCCGGTGGACATGTCGCCCTCGACCAGCCCGTCCACGGGGTGGCAGTTGGGCACGGAAATGATGCCGTTGGACGCCCAGCGGGTGTGGGCGATGATATTCAGGGTCTGCAACCCCTCGGACATGGTCCAGAGCAGGTCGTCGCGCCGGATGAAGTCGCGCAGGGCCGCGCCGTTGTCCCCGAGCTGGCCCACGAGCTGGGCCACCTTGTAGAGGAAGCGGCAGGCGGTCCGGCCGTCGGCGAGCTTGCGCACCAGCACCTGCCGGGTGTCGGCGTTGCCGATGGAGCAGCGGTCCGCCAGCTTCTGCTTCTGCTCGGCGGTCAGGGCCAGCTCCGGGTCCGCGCCCTCGGGCAGGATGAAGGCCAGGGCCACGCCCGCCGAGTCGCGGCCGCGCACTTCGAGCTTGTCGATGGACTGGAGGACCTGCTCGGCTCCCCAAGCCAGGAAATGCCGGTCGCGGGCGTCCGGTGCGTCGGCCAAGTCGCCGGGCATGAGCGACAGGGTGCGGTCCCTGTTGACCAGGACCTCCTGCTCGATCTGCCACAAATAGTCGTCCAGGGTCTCGCGCAACCCTTCGAGCTCGTCGGTGCGCGGTCCCTGCTCCAGCTTCACGGCAGCCGCGTTGCGCAGGTTCCGGAGGGTGTCCCGGATGGACGAAAGCGCCCGCAACGCCTCGGGATCGCTCACGAGCCGCATGTGCAGCCCAAAGGACATGAGGTCGTAGAACCGCTCCGCCAGCTCATCCAGCGGCTTGGCGGCGTCGAGAAGGTCCGGGGTTTCGCGGATTTCAGTGAAAGCTGCGTCGAGAGAGAAGAGCCAGTCGATGTCCGGCGTCTCCAACCATTTTTTATTGCTTAAGAAACTGGCGATACCACACATGGCGGTCGTGTACTCCTGGTGGATGGTTTCGGTGCAGGACGGCGGGGCGGCGCGGAAATGCATGGCGCGCCGGGCGTCTTGCATGGATTCGTTGAATTACTGCACATGCCTTGGCTTGGCAAGGGTGGGACGGGGTCGGTGGCGGGCCGGGAGCGGGGGAGGGGAGGAGTTGTGGGGGCGGGACATTTGAATGAAGAAAGTGATTAAAACAATCTTTTCAACATGTAATGAACATGTTACGGGTAAACCAAAATATGTTGGGAGGATCAGGGGAGTATGATGATCCAGGGGAAGCTTGCATGAAGTCAGGCGCGGCGCGTTGTGTGTGGACCCTGATTGTCCTGTGTCTGGCGCTTTCGGGCGCGACGGCGCGGGCTCAGGACACGGCGCGCTACGTTCTCGGCATGTCAGCGGCCTTCACCGGCTCCAGCGACGGCCTGGGGGTGGAGCTTTACCGGGGCTCCATGGCCTATTTCAACTATCTCAACGAGCACGGCGGCATCAACGGCAAGCCGGTCTCCATCCGCATCCTGGACGACGGCTATCAGCCCGGCCCGGCCATCGACAACACCATCGAGTTCCTGCGGGGGGAGGAACCGCTCTGCCTGTTCAATTACGTGGGCACCCCCACCGTGACCCGCATTTTGCCCCTTCTCAAGGGATATTCCGGGCGCAGGAAGCTGCTCTTCTTTCCTTTTTCCGGGGCTGAACCGCAACGCGAGTTGCCCTATGGCCGCTACGTGTTCAACCTTCGCGCCTCCTACCGCAGTGAGCTGGCCGGTCTGGTGGACCGGTTCCTGCGCCTCAATCGCAAGCGGTTGGCGGTTTTTTATCAGGCGGACGCCTTTGGACGAAGCGGCTGGGACGGCGCGCACAGGGCGCTCAAGTCGCGGGGGTTCAGTCTGGTGGGCGAGGCGACCTACCGGCGCGGGGCGCGTTTCGGGGAATCCATGAAGCGGCAGGTGGAGATTCTCATGCGTGCGAATCCGGATGCCATCCTGTCCATCGGTTCGTATGCGGCCTGTGCGGCCTTTATCCGGGACGCCCGCGACATGGGGCTTGAAGCGCCCATCGCCAACGTGTCCTTCGTGGGCAGCGAGAAACTCCTTCAACTGTTGCTCGATGCGGGGCGGATGCGGGGACGGGATTACACGACCAACCTGGTCAATTCCCAGGTGGTCCCGAGTTACGAGGATCTGAGTCTGCCCGCCGTGCGCGAGTATCGCGATCTCATGGACCGTTACGCCCCGGAGGCCCCGGAGCTGTCCGACCGGGATTATGCGCCCCTGCGCTACAGTTTCACCAGTTTCGAGGGGTTCCTCAACGCCAAGGCCATGGCCCGCATCCTGGAGGCGTACGACTCCGCGCCCGAGCAGGGGCTCGGGGCGGCGGCCGAGTCCATCCGCGAGGCGGATATAGGCATCGACGTGCCCATGCGCTTCGGCCCGGACCGGCACCAGGGCGTGGACAGCGTTTATTTCACCATTTTCCGTGACGGCAGGTTCGTGCCCATGGACGAGGGGCAGTGGCGGGCATGGCAACTTTGAGGGGCATGTCCCTGTTCAAGAAGACCGGGTTGGTCACGTTCTGCCTGTTCGGGATCATCTCGGGCCTGACCTCGGTTCTGGCCGCCTGGACCCTGTATGGAATGATGACCAAGGAGTACCTGAGCAAGGGCACGGCCATCGCCCAGTCCATTGCCGGGGCCAGCCAGGATGTTCTGCTCAACCGCGACGCGGCCACGATCCAGTCCATGATCGACCAATATCTCGATATCGAGGGCGTGGCCTACGTGTTCGTGGTGGACGCGGACGGGCTGGTGATTTCGCACACCTTCGTGCCCGAGTTTCCGGCGTTGCTGCGCGATGTCAAAGGCTTTCGGCACGAGATCGCCATAACCTCCCTGGAAATAGAGCCCTATGGGCGGGTTCTCGACGTCAGCGCGCCGGTTTTGGGGGGCATGGCCGGGCATGTGCACGTGGGGATGGGCAGGGAGTTGATCCTGGCGTATTTCTGGGGGGTGCTCCTCAAGATGCAGGGCCTGCTCTTCATCGTATTTTGGGTGTGCGTGGGCATTCTCTATCTGATGATGCGGCGAATTTCACGCCCTCTGGGGCAGCTCACCGATTACGCGAGAAGGCTGGCGGCTCATGATTTTTCGGCGGACATCGACATCCGCTCCCGGGACGAATTGGACGTGCTCGGCCGGGCCATGAAATCCATGGGGCTGGAGTTGGCCCTGCTCTTCTCGGAGATGGAGAGCGAGGTGGGAAAGGCCACCGCCGAGCTGCGGGACAACATGGCCTATCTCTCGGCCATTATCGACAACCTCGCGGACGGCCTGCTGGTGGTGGACGTGAACGGACGGATTTCCGTCATCAATCCGGCCATGCGCGAGTTTTTCGATTTGGGCGACGTGCCTTGCAGCGGAGAGTTCCCCTCCCGATTTTTTCCCGTCGAAGTCACGACCGTGGCCGAGAGAATCCGCCGATGCTCCGGCGAGGTGCTGGCCGCCGAAATTCCGCTGTCCCGGGGACGGACGGGCAAGGCCGTGGGCTCGTCCATTTTTGCCGAGAAGCCTGCCCGTCAGTGCATGGGCGGGGTGCTCCTGGTTCGGGATATCTCCAGGGAGAAGGAGCTGGACCAGCTCAAGACGGATTTCATCTCCACCGTTTCCCACGAGCTGCGGACTCCCATGACCTCTGTGCTCGGTTTTTCCAAGATCATCAGGAAGAAGCTGGAGCAGGCCGTGTTCCCCCTGCTCGCCGGACAAAAGGGCGTGGAGAGGCCCATCAGCCAGGTGCGCGGCAATATGGATATCATCGTGGCCGAGGCCGAGCGGCTGACCGAGCTTATCAACGACGTTCTGGATATCGCCCGCATGGAGGCCGGGGAAATCCGGTGGCGGGACGAGCGCGTGTCCATGGCCGGGGTCCTGAAGCAATCCGTGGAGGCCACCCTTGGTCTGTGGCAGGCCAAGGGGCTTGTCGTGGAAACGGTCGTCGAGGACGGCCTTCCGGATGTGCGGGGCGACCGCGCCCGGCTGGTGCAGGTTGTGGTCAATCTCCTGTCCAACGCGGTCAAGTTCACCGACAGGGGAACGATCCGGTGCGCGGCCGGGCGCGACGGCGACTATGTGCGCGTCTCGGTGGAGGATGAAGGGGCAGGCATCGACATGGACGATCTGCGCATGGTTTTCGACAAGTTCAGGCAGGTGGGCGACACCCTTACCGGCAAGCCCGAGGGCTCGGGGCTGGGACTGCCCATCTGCCGCCAGATAGTGGAACGCCACGGCGGCTCCATTTGGGCCGAGAGCCATGTCGGCAAGGGCAGCGTCTTCACCTTCACCATCCCTGTGGCGGAGGCGAAAGCCCAGTCTGACGGCGAAGCTCCCGTGGCCCCGTTGCCCGGGGTGGAAAGCGCGGTTTGCCGGGCTTGCGGCGAGGTGGTGAAGGAGGCGCGGACCTCGCCGCTGATTCTGGTGGTGGACGACGATCCCTCCCTGCTCGAATATCTTTCCCAGGTTTTCGAGGAGCAGGGATTCGCCGTGTGCGAGGCGCGGAACGGCCAGGACGCCGTGGCCGCGGCCCGTTCGGCAATGCCCGATCTGATTACCATGGACATCATGATGCCGGATATGAACGGCTGCGAGGCCATCGCCCGGTTGCGGGCCATGCCGGAAACCCGCGACATTCCCATTCTGGTCATCACCGCCCTGAGCGGGACTGAGGCCGAGGTGGGGGACATCTCTCTCGTCAAGCCCGTGGACGAAGCCGCTGTACTCGGTTCCGCCCGGGCGCTGCTGTACGGCAGTTCCTGCGGCGACTCCTGCCTCGTCCTCGGCGGGCGGGAGGATTGCGATCTCGACGGGCTGCGGGCGTTGTGTTCGGGCGAGGTGGCCTTCGTCGCGCCCGACGATTTCTGGCATCTGGTCGAGAACGGCTTCAAGGGGACCGTGTTCATTCCCCCGACAGCGGCGGACAAGGTGGACCTGGAGCGACTGACCGGCATCGACGGCGTGTCGGCTGTCATTCTGCCGCCGACGGCTTGCGACAATTAGGTTGTCCCCGTTATTCCAATTGCGAGACCCGCCACTCTTGTGGCATGGTCATACAATTGCAAAATTCTGCTTGATTATGTTCAAACCAGTAAGGAGATTGTGTGATGGCCAAGAAGATCCTCATTGTTGATGACGAGGTTCACATCAAGATGCTGCTTGAGCAAACGCTTGAGGAGCTTGAGGACGAATTCGAAGTGGACCTGTACACCGCCTCCGATGGGGAAGAGGGCTTGGAGTTCATCCGAAGCAAACGCCCCGATCTGGTTTTTCTCGATATCATGATGCCCAAGATGAACGGTTACGAAGTTTGCCGGATCATCAAGGACGATGCCTCCCTCGCGGATGTGAAGATCATTCTGCTTACGGCCAAGGGACAGGAAGTGGACCGCAAACAGGGGTTGGAGCTCGGCGCCATGATGTACATGACCAAGCCGTTCGATCCCGACGAAATCCTGCGGGTGTCCAAGGAACTCCTGGAGCTGTAGCCGGAGCCTTGCCGAAATAGACTCTTTCCGCATGACATTTCTCAAAAAATACATACGTCCCGGCGTATTGCGAAACCTCCTGCGCAAGGCGGCCAAGCTGATCGGCGGCCAGTGTTCCCTGGCCATCAGTTTCGACGGCCAAGTGCTCATCGTGGAAGGTCCGGCCTCCGCCGAAGGGTTCGGCGAGGGCGAGCCGGGAGTGGTCAGCGTTCCGATCCGTTTCGACGAGGAGCATTCGGGCCGGTTGTTCCTGCGTGCCGACGGTTCCGAGGAAGGAACCGGCCTTGCCGACCTGCTCGACCTCGTCGCCTATTCCATCCAGGAACTGGTGGACATGGAACGCGCCCGGCGTTCCATCGCCGAAGAGGCGCTCGCCAAGTACCGCGAGTTGGCCCTGCTGCATCGCTCGGTGCCGAATATCAATACTTCCCTGCACATGCGCGATGTGGTCAACGCGCTCATAGACGAGTGCCGGCTGGAGAACTATCCCGGCGAGCTGGGCATGATCTTCCTGCTGGAACCCAGCCGCAAAATTTTCCGTCTGGCCGTGCAGTTCGGCTTTCCCTTCGGCACCTATCTCCAGCCCATGGTGGACAGCGCGCTGTTCCAGGAGGTCGTCTCCTCGGGCCGGGGCGAGATCGTCAACGACCTGGACAAGGAGTCGCGTTGGGACAATGAACTGCCGGGGCTCGGGTCCATGCTCCTCATTCCCGTCAATTCGCCCAATAGATGCGAGGGCGCGCTCATCCTCGCATCCCGGAACACAGGGGTGTTCGAGGCCGCGCACCGGCGAAGCCTGACCACCCTTGCCTCGGTGGCGGGCATTTCGGTCTCGAATGCCTTCAACTTCGAGGGCATTCAGAAGCTCATGAACGCCATCCTCCAGGCTTTGGCCGAGGCCATCGATTCTCGGGACCCGTACACCGCGGGCCATTCCGAGCGGGTGGCCCATCTGGCCGTGGCCTTTGCCCACGCGTTGAACGAGGCCGGCGGATGCCGGGGTGAAACGTTCAACGACGACGAACTGCGCGAGATTTATTACGCGGGTATCCTGCACGATGTGGGCAAGATCGGCATCAAGGAGGACGTTCTGACCAAGCGCACCCGGCTGTCCGAGCGGCGCATGGACGTGGTCCGGGCGCGGTTTCAGCTCCTGGGCCAGTTCGACGGGTTCGATTGGGGAAGGGCCTATGATTGCCTGTGCGATGTGAACAAGGCCATGGTGCCGGACGCGGCCGATCTGGATTTCGTCCGTGAACTGGGCACCAAGGTCATGCGCCGCGACGGGACCGACCTGCGCTATCTCTACGACGACGAACTGGAGAATCTGCTGCTCACCTACGGCAACCTGACCAAGGACGAGCGCAGGGAGATTCAACGTCATCCGGCCGAGAGCGAGCGCATTTTGCAGCACATTCCCATGCAGGACGGCTACGGCAATCTCCTGACCATCATCCGCCAGCATCATGAGCGGCTGGATGGATCGGGCTACCCCGACGGGCTGGAGGCGGAAGATATTTTGCCGCAGAGCCGACTCATGGCCATCGTGGACATCTACGACGCGGTCACGCAGGAACGGCACTACAAGCCCGCCTATACCCGCAGCGAAGCCATGAAGATTCTCCGCAGGGAAGTGGACGAGGGCAAGCTCGACGCCGACCTGACCGATTTCTTTCTCGCGAATATCGAAAGTATCGAGATGCTTTCCGATCAGGTCAAGGTGACCAGAACCACCCACCTGTCGTCCCTCGGCAATATGTCCAGCCTTTAATTCGGTCGGGTCGGGAGCGCGGTCAGCGAATCTGTCGGCGCGCGATGCAGGGCAGGGGCAGTTGTCCCTCGGCGAACAGGGTCTTGCAGAAGAGCGGCAGGTCGAGCCGCCATTCACGCCGCAGTTCGGTCAGCTCGTGCAGGCCGAGAATGGGCATGATCCGGTGACCCGGGGCCGTGCGGATGAGCTTGGCCTCGGCCAGCCCTTCTTCCCTGGTGAATCCGGCCTTGTCCAGGATGGTCAGGCAGTGGTCCTGGTCGAGATCGCCGGAGGCCAGCTCACAGTCGATGCGGGCCAGGGCCGCCCGGCGCAGGCCGCGCACGTGACGGACCAGCCGGTCCAGGTCGGTTTCCAGATAGCCCAGCTCGTCCAGGAGATGCTCGGAGAAGGCCAGCCAGCCCGCCATGAACAGGGGGTTGGTCACCTGGCTGAGGATCGGGTCGTCCAGCGCACGGCGTTGGGAGTCGAGCAGGTGGCGTCCCGGGTAGGTCTGCATCGCCGTCAGGAAGGGGAACTCGCGGCGGATGCGCGCCAGATGGGCCGGGGTGTCACGAAATCTGTTGCCGGTGAAAATCTGTGGGCTGACGTAGCAGCGGGACGGTTCGTTTTCCCAGGCCCCGAGCACGGGGTCGTGGTGAATGGGCCGCAAGCCGGACGCCATGTGCCTGGGCTGTGGCTCTATACGCAGGCCGGAGTCCGTGAAGACCCCGGACAGGGGACCGTTCTGCACGAAACTGCGAAGCCTGTGTATCTCGCGGATAATCAGGTCCAGGGGAGCCAGCCCGTCGGTCGGCGGCCCTTCGTACCCCTCATACAACTCCTGCCACGACCCGCCGCCGATTTCGGATTCCAGCCGCTTGAGGGAGGTCAGCCGGGCGTCGAACTCGGCTTCGGCCAGGTCGCGCAGTTCCTCTGCGGACCGGCTCGTGCCGAGGACGTGTTCAGCAGTATAGCTGAAGGGCGGCCCGTCCGGATCGGGGATCACGGGCCTTGAGGTGACGAACCGATCGTATTCGCGCAGGGAGGCCAGGGCGTCGGCCAGAAAGCGGGGAGCCCTGCCCGTGCGGCCCAGCTCCATGCCGCTCAGTTCGGTCAGGTAGCGGGCACAGTCTCGGACCATGGTTTGGGAGTTGGCCCGTCCGGCCGCGCTGGCGGCCTCGACATTTTTGATGGCGTGGGCGAGCAGGGCGGGAACGGCCTTGAGCCGGGCAATGAATCGCTTCTGTCTGGCCCGCTCGTTTTTTGCGGGCAGGTCGGCGGCCTGCTCCAGCCCGGTGAAGGCCACCTGAAGATAGAGTTCCGGGGCCCGTTCCCAGGCGCGGATGCCGTCGAGTTCGGCGATGGCGCCGCTGGCGTTCATGGCCAGGGCCTCTGCCAGTGCCTTGTCCGTCGGGACCGTGGCTTTGTCCGCTTCGGCCAGGAAGGTGCGGCGGAAGGATTCCAGGGAGGCCAGGTGGCGGGCGATGCCCTTGCGGGATAGATCGTCCAGCCGGTCGAGCCGTTTGGAGGCGTCCGTCACGGGCGGCATGAGCGGAAAGGCACCGGAGGCGCACATGACCGGGTAGTGTTTTGCCAGGTAGGCGAAGAACTTTTTGGCGATTCCGGGTTTCATGTGTTCTTTGCCTCTGGGGTCCGGTTTAGTCGGCCTGCGTTTCGAGCAGTCGCAACGCCCGAGGGGCGAGTTCGCTCAGTTCGGCTTTGGAAATCTGCGCATCGGCCCCGACGGCCATGCCTTTGTGATGCAGGGTTTCGCTGATGATGGAAGAGCAGAGGATGACCGGCAGGCGTCTGAGGACGCCGTCTTCCTTGATGCGCCGGGTCAGGGTGTGTCCGTCCATGGAGGGCATTTCGATGTCCGTGACCACCAGGTTCACGAACCTGTCCAGGGAGCACCCCTCTTCGGCCGCCTTGGCCTTGGCCTTGAGCAGGTATTGCAGGGCCAGTTCGCCGTTTTCAGCGGTTTGGACCCTGAATCCCGCCGAGGTCAGGATGTTGGCGATCATCTTGCGCGCCATGGTGGAGTCGTCGGCCAGGAGCACACGGTATTCCCTGTGGGCGATCGTTTCCCTGACCGCATGGGCGGGAGCCAGGTCCGGCTCGTCCTCGGGGTTGAGGTCCATGCAGATCTTCTCCATGTCCAGGATGAAAGTGATCCGTCCGGAAATCTTGACCACGCCGGTGATGGAGTTGACCGTCAGTGCCGAGACGTAGTTGGTGGGGGCCTCCACCTCCTGCCAGCCGATGCGGTGGATGCGGGTCACGCCCGATACCAGAAATGCGCTCTTGGTCCGGTTGAACTGGGTGACGATGACCTTGGGCGGCTCTTTTCCCGCGCGCGTCTTGCCCAGCCATCCGGCCAGGTCGATGAGCGGAATGACCTCGTTGCGGAGGGTGAACGCGCCGAGCACGGATTCGTGGGGCGCCTCGGGCATCTCGGTCAGCTCGGGCATCTGGATGATTTCCAGGACCTTGGCCACGTTGATGCCGTAATATCCCCGGTAGTCGCCGTTCGCACGCATTTCGTCGAGATAGAATTCGACGATTTCGAGCTCATTGGTGCCCGACTCCAACAGGATCTTGGTTTCGCTCATTAACAGGTGTCTCCAGGGGGGCCTCTGCGGACCCGGCGGTATCGTGACCTAGAACATATACAAGCGGTTTGCCGTGCGCAACCCCGGACATGGGGCTATTCCCGGAGGAAATGCAGCTATTCCCCGTCGATGCCGTATTTTTTGATTTTGTAATGTATGGCCCGGCGGCTGATGCCCAGCCGGTCGGCGGCGTCCTTTCTCACTCCGCCCGCCGCCTTGAGGGCGCGGATGATCGTTTCCCGTTCGTTGTCCTCAAGGGACAGGCTTGCCGAGGAGACATGCGGAGAATCAGGGGGCGGCGTTTCGAGCTGGAGGTCGTCGGCCCCGATGGTGTCCTCGTCGCAGAAGACCAGGGCCGCTTCCAGGGCGTTTTCCAGTTCGCGGACGTTACCCGGCCAGGGGTGGGTTTCGAGCCGTCGCGACGCCTCGTCCGAGAGCGTGGCGCGCGGCCGTTCCTGACGGGCGCAGAGCCGGTCGAGGAGTCCGTCCGCCAGAGCCGGGATATCCTCGCGCCGTTCGCGCAGGGGAGGGATGGTCAGGGTGACCACCTTGAGGCGGTAGTAGAGGTCCTCGCGGAACCCGCCGTCCGCGACCATCTTCGGGAGGTTCGCGTTGGTGGCGGCGATGACCCGGCAGGACACGGTCCGTTCGCTGTTGTCGCCCACCCGTCGGATGGTCCCTTCTTGGAGAAAACGCAGCAGCCGGGTCTGCATCTCCGGGGAGATGTTGCCGATCTCGTCCAGGAACAGGGTGCCGCCGTCGGCTTCCTCGATGAGTCCCTTCTTGTCCTTGACCGCGTGAGTGAAGGACCCTTTGACGTGGCCGAAAAGTTCGCTTTCGAGCAGGGTGGGCTGGGTTGAGCCGCAGTCCACCACCACGAAGGGGCCGCCCGCCCGGGGGCTCGACTCGTGCAGGATGCGCGCGGCCATCTCCTTGCCCGTGCCCGACTCGCCGAAGAGCAGGACCGTCGCCGTGGACCGGGCCACGCGGTCCAGCCGTTCGAGAAATCGTGCCATGGATGGGGCCTTCCCGCCGATCAGGCCATGCGTGCCGGGTTTGGATGCGGAGCCGTAAGGGGACGGACCGGCTGTTTTCGCACCGGGCGTGCCGCCGTTTGCAGCCGCTTCGCCGCGCGCTTCGAGCCGGACGCGGATTCTGCGAACCAGCTCCTTGCCGTCGAACGGCTTGGTCAGATAGTCGGCGGCCCCGGCCAGAATGGAACCGACGGCGTCCGGGATGGTCCCGTGGGCCGTGAGCATGATGATCGGGATGTGCGGCCAGTTCTCCATGACCTCCTTGAGCAGGCCCCGGCCGCCCATGCCGGGCATCTTCACGTCGGAGACGATCAGGTCCACCGGCTCGTCCGCCAGCATTTCAAGGGCGGTCTCGGCGCGGTCGGCCAGAAGCGGGCTCAGCCCGGCGGAGAGCAGGCGCGCTTCGAGCACCTGCAGGATGTTTTCGTCGTCGTCGACCACCAGGATGGTCGGAATGTCCGGTTTCGCGCTCATGAATGCTCCTCGTCGGGACTGGCGGGCAGAGTGAAGTGGAAGACGGAGCCCCGGCCCGGTTCGCTTTCGACCCAGATGCGGCCGCCGTGCGCCAGGACGATGCGCCGCGAGATGGCCAGGCCCAGCCCGGCCCCGTCGACACTCTCCCGCACGCCGGGCTCGCGGTAGTACTTGAGAAAAATGCGTTTCTGCTCATCGGGCGGGACGCCCGGCCCGTCGTCTGCGACGCTGAAGACCACTTCTTGGTTCCTGCGTGCGGCGCTTACCAGGACCGTGCCCTCCCGGCCGGAAAATTTCACGGCGTTGCCCACCAGATTGGTCAGCACCTGGCGGATGTGCGCGGGATCGGCCCGGACGGCAAGGTCCGGCCCGACCTCGCCTTTCAGTGTCACGGAAGCCGCCCTGGCCGTGGGCGTAATTCGTTCCAGGGTGGAGTGCACCAGCTCTGCCGCGTCCACTCGTTCCGGAGCGAGTTCCAGTTCCTCGGCCTCCAGGCGCGAGACCGAAAGGAGCCGGGTCAGCAGGGCGGACAGCCGGTCGGATTCCTGCTCGGCGATGTCCAGGAACCGCTTCTGTTTTTCGTTGACCTCGCCGAAGGTCCCGGACCCGATGAGGTCAACGGCCTCGCGCACCGAGGTCAGCGGAGTGCGTATCTCATGGGAGAGCATGGCGATGAAGTCGGCGCGCATACGTTCCTCGCGCCTGAGCCGCGCGGCCATGGCGTTGAAGGCCAGGGCCAGTTCGCCCAGCTCGTCCCCGGACAGGATGCGCACGTCCCGGGGGGCGGCCCCGTCGCCGAGGTCGCGGATGCCCCGGCGTACTTCGCTCAGCGAGCGGTTCAGGGTGTAGGCCAGCAGCAGGCTGCCGCCCACGCCGATGACCAGGCAGAAGGCCAGCCCGTACATGCCCACGTTCGCCGCATGGCGTCCCGCGTCGCGCAGGGCGGTCAGACGCGCTTCGAGGTCGGCCTGGTTCTCCAGCAGGGATTGTTCGAGAATGTCGGTCCAGTCGCGGACCGTGTCGTCCGGGGCCAGGTTGTCGCCCGGGGAATTGGCCGGGTCCAGGGTGATCTCGTATTCCGAGGTCAGATCCTTCCATTCGTCGGCGTATCGGGGATGTTTCCGGATGGTCTCGTTGAGAATCTCGCCGAATCGGGTCAGGTCCTCGACGATGAAGCCCACGGCCGCCTGGTCGCCGCCCAGGATGCGGTAGCGGCGGATGTTGTTCTGCACGTTGCCGAGGCGTTCGAGCATTCGCTGGATGGCCGAGTCCAAGGCGTGGTTCTCGGTGACGATGAGTGCGGCGATGTCGGCGTCCTGCCTGACCTGGCGGAAGAGATAGGCCGAGGTGGCGAAGAACACCGCGATCAATGCGCACGACCAGATGGTCAGCTTGGTTGCGATGTTCAGGTGGCGGGCCTCGGGCATGGCTAGTCTCCTACCGCATCCGGGTGGGCGGCGCAATCGGGGCGCGCGGGGCAAACAATACCGCCCGTCACGCCGGAGGGCGCGGCGGGCGGGCCGGTTGACCGAGGACCGAAAAATCAGCCCCGGATTTCAAATACGTCGTACGTCTTGTCGTGGTCGATGGCGTTGCAGGAGATCTCGATCTTGTCCACGATGGGGGCCTCGGTCCTGAGGTGTTCACGGAAGGCCGCGTACTGCGCCGCTTCTCCCTGCAGCAGGATTTCGGCCTTGCGATCGGCGATGTTCCGCACCCAGCCCTTGAGTCCCAGGCGTTGGGCGGTGCTCTGGACCCATGACTGGAAGTTGCCTCCGGTGACCTTGCCTTCGACGATACAAGTGTAGCTCAGCATGATGAACCTCCGATTTCGTGTTTCCGCTTATCTGTCGCTATAGGATAAAATCGGAAAAGAGAAAAGGGGATGGCCGAGAAAATGAGCGCATTGGCGGTTGCCTTGGCGGGCCGGTCCGTGTATGGTCTAAACCTGCTCTGAGCGCTTCACTGTCGTGAAGCGGAGGAATCCCCCAATGCGCGTATTGTTTTTTATTGTCGCCGTGATCGCGATGATCATTTTTTCGGCTCCGGTCTGGGCGTCGCTCCCCTATTGCAATCCGGACGTGGGCTATACCATCTGGCTGCCCCAGGACTGGACCGAAGCTCCGGCGGAATACCTGGACTCGGTCGAGCGGGCGCGTATGCCGTGGCCTGTCCAGGGCATGGCCCCGGACTGGAAGGCCGGCTACGTCAACTCCGACGGCCGGGGATGTTCCCTCCTGGTGGAGGTCAAGCCGGGCCGCAAGATGCAGACCTCGGACATCTCCAATTTCAACAGGTTCCTGATCCGTTCCCTGACCCGATCCATTCGCGACGAAGTCCGCCTGCCCGGCGATCCCGTTACGGTCTTCAAGGACGCCGTCTATTTCAAGGACAAGAAGACCCTGCGCATCGAGACCGAGGTGTCGCGGGACGGCAAAACCAAGCTCAATCTGGCGTACATAGTCTACACGCGTAAGGGCATGTTGGCCTTTGCCGCCTACGTGGACCCCGATGACGCCAAGGCCCGCCGCGCTGTGGACGAGGCCGTGCTTTCGGTCTACCTGGACGACAAGCTGCGCTACTGACCGGCCGTTGACTGGCGGGAGCGGGCCGGATACCATTGCCCCGAGCGGGAACGTATGGTTCCCGAGTGCGCATTTTTCGGTGCGCGAGGATAGTCATCAAAGGGTATCGTCTTGAAATCATGGCGATTCATTTTGGGAACGCCCTTTGCTTGAAGTGCACAGGAGGCCCGAGTGAAGAAAATACTATTGGCAACAGTCCTCACTCTCGTGATGCTCTCCCCGTCCTGGGCGGCGGACGTTCGCTTCCCGGCGGGTCCTTTGCTTGCGGCCTCCGAACAAGGCGACCGGAGAAACGGCCATGCGGTTCATGGAGAGCGGGACAAGAAGCACCCCGAGACCATCATCATCAAGGGCAAGGGCGGCAAGGTCACCGGCGTGGAGCGGGAGCCTGAAAGGCGGCCGCGCAAAAAGAAATAGCCGCGTATCGAAGCGCACGAAAAAGCCCCCGGCGCCAATCGGCAGCGGGGGCTTTTTCGTGCGCTTGAGCAGGAGCTATTGGGCGGTGTCGCAGGCGGGGACCTGCGGGTCGGTGCCGCTTTGGAGCAGCTTGGTGCGGTACTCCTTGACTTCGTCCAGGGAGTTCCAGCCTTCGTACATCTCCATCCATTCACTGAAATCGAGGTATTCCTCGTCCAGGTGTGGCTCGTGCATTTTCTGCCACACGTTGAACAGATACATCTCCACCTTGAACCGGACGTCATCGAAGACCTGCGGCAGGACCGTGGGCTCGTATTTTTCGCCGTCCAGGCGGGATGCCACGAAGGAGCAGACGTTGTCCTGGGAGCGTTTATAGTCGAGGGGAGCGTCGTTGACCATGTCCGCGAACCTGAAGAGGACAGGGTTTTCCTCCTCGATCTTCCGCAGCTTGTCCTCCGGAATCTCAATCCGCATTCCGCCGTCCTTGTCGACCGTGAAATAAAATCTTACCCATTGGTCGAATTGGAAGATTTCGAGGGCATCCTTGATGGCATTTTTTACGCTGACGCTTCTGAGCATGGCGTTGCTCCTTTGGATTTATGCTTGGATTCGGGAATATGGACATCATACCGTTTCGAGTCAAGGGGAAATCCGGCGAGCCGGGGGTAGACAAAGCGGATGCAGTTGTTATATGAAGTGCGGCTCGCAAGAAAGAAAAGCCCCTTCGGGCCTAAATATCTAAGGAGACAACCATGGCACGCCACAAAAAGCATGAGCGCAAGAAGGAACTGGATCGCAAGCGTCACCGCCGCCAGAAGGCCATCAAGGCCCGCATCCGGGAAGCCCAGGCCGCCAAGGCCTAACTCTGTCGTTTGTTCGCGCCGTGCCCTCAAGCCGGCGCGTTTTTCCCGCCGGGCCGTGCGTCGTACGCACGGTGCCGGGGATTGTTGGCGCCCCGCATGAGGCGCTGTAACTTTTGCCTTTGTCGTCGAAGGAATGTTTTAAGTCATGCCTATCTACGAATACCAATGCAATTCCTGCCACACCGTGTTCGAGGAGTGGCAGTCCGGGTTCGAAGAACACGAAATGCGCTGTCCCGAGTGCGGAGGCGAGTCCAAGAAACTCATTTCCCACTCTTCCTTTCATCTGAAGGGAGGCGGCTGGTACGCCGACGGTTATGGCGGAACGAGCGCCGGGAACAAGCCCGGCGAAGCTCAATCGCCCGCCGACGACGGCGGATCCGAGGCCTCGGCCAAGCCGCAAGCGGCCCCGGCTTGTCCCGCCAAGGCGGATACATCGAGCGCAGGTTCAGCGTCCTAAACACGCGCCAAAGGCAGCACCCGCTGCCTTTTTTATTGGCTCCGCGCCACTTGAGTTTTTATTGCTCCGTTGCCATAGTGTATCACTTGCGCGGCGAGCACCCAAACATGGAGAAAAGAGACGATGCTTGAACGGTATTCCCGTCCGGAGATGCGGGCGTTGTGGACCCTGGAGAACAAGTTCCGGGTCTGGCTTGAGGTTGAATTGGCGGTGGTCCGGGCCTGGACTGAAATGGGCAAGGTCCCGCAGGACGCCTGCGACGAGATTCACGAGAAGGCGGATTTCGACGTCGACCGTATCCTGGAGATCGAACAGACCACCAAGCATGACGTCATCGCATTTCTGTCCGCCGTCGAGGAAAAGGTCGGGCCGAGCTCCCGCTACATCCATCTGGGATGCACCTCCTCCGACATCGTCGACACGGCCAACGGGCTGCTCTTGACCCGCGCCGGGGCGATCATTTCCAAAGGCATCGACCGCATCCTTGAGGTGCTCAAGGGGCTCGCCTACAAGCACAAGGGCCTGATCTGCATGGGCCGGACCCACGGTATCCACGCCGAGCCGACCACCTACGGCTTGAAATTCACCGGCTTCTACGCCGAATTCGCCCGCCACAAGGTCCGTTTCGAGGCGGCCCGCGAGAATATTCGCGTGGGCAAGCTCTCCGGCGCGGTGGGCACCTTCGCCCATTCCGGCCCTGAGCTTGAGGAGCGCACCTGCGCCGCGCTTGGTCTCGCGCCGGACCCGCATTCCACCCAGATCGTGCAGCGCGACCGCTATGCCCAGCTCTTCACCGCCCTGGCCATGCTGGCCGGTGGCATCGAACGGCTCGGCCTTGAGCTGCGCCATCTGCAGCGTACCGAGGTCTCCGAGGTCGAGGAAGGCTTCACCAAGGGCCAGAAGGGCTCCTCCGCCATGCCGCACAAGAAGAACCCCATCTCCGCCGAGAACCTTTGCGGCCTGGCCCGGGTTATCCGCTCCAACTCTCTTGCGGCCATGGAAAACCAGGCCCTGTGGCACGAGCGCGACATTTCCCACTCCTCCGTGGAGCGGGTCATCATGCCGGACACCACCGCGCTCATCGACTACATGCTGCATCGCATGGCCGGAGTCCTGGAACGGCTGGTGGTCAAGGAGGATGTCATCGAGCGGAACCTGCTGAGCTCCTTCGGCCTCTTCTACTCCCAGCGCGTCCTGAACAAGCTCATCGACACCGGCCTGAAGCGGCAGGAGGCCTACGAGATGGTTCAGCGCGTGGCCATGCGCTGCTGGGAAAATCGCGTCCAGTTCGAAGACGAGGTGCGTAACGACCCGGAAGTTAAGAAACATCTCGGTTCCAACGAACTTGACGAAGCTTTTGACCCTTCGTATTACAAACGCTATGAAGACGTGGTTTTCAATCGCGTCTTTGAAGGATAACAGGATGACGGAACTCAAATCGCGGCTGGCAAGGCTTCTGCTCAAGCTCTCCTACAAGGAAGGCGACTTCACGCTGACCTCGGGAAAGAAGAGCGATTATTACTTCGACTGCAAGCAGACCGCGCTCAATGCCGAGGGCGGCTACCTCATCGGGCGGCTCTTCGTCGAGATGCTCAAGAATTACGAAGTGCAGGGCGTGGGCGGCATGACCCTCGGGGCCGACCCGCTGGTCTCGGCCGTGACCGTGGTGTCCTTCCTGGAAGAGCGGCCGCTGCCGGGTTTCATCATCCGCAAGAAGTCCAAGGGCCACGGCACCAACCAGTACCTTGAAGGACTGGCCAACTTCAGCGAGGGCGACAAGGTTGTTCTGCTGGAGGACGTTTGCACCACCGGCGGCACGCTGATAACCGCCGCCGAGCGCGTGCGGGATGCCGGTCTTGAGATTGTCGGTGTGCTGGCCGTCCTCGATCGCGAGGAAGGCGGCCGGGAGCGGCTGAAGGAGGCCGGGCTGGAGCTCGGCGCCATCTTCACCCGCCAGGAGCTGCTGGCCGCGGGGAAATAGGCTCGCCGGGAACACCGGGAGCCGGTTCGGGTAAACCAGGAGCGGGTAGAAACAGCACATGCGGGTAGCACTCATCGTCCTGACACTCATTATGTCCGCGACAACGGCCCTGGCCGGGGGTTGGACGCCGTTGCTTTCCTCCCATTCCTACGGGCCGGAACGAATCATCGCCGTGGACAAGCGAGCCCAGGAACTGATCGTGCTCGAACGCAAGTCGCCCTTGCACGAGGTGCGGCGTTTCCCCTGCACCACGGGCCAATCCCTGGGCGACAAGGCCGTTGAGGGCGACATGCGCACCCCCGAGGGCGTCTATTTCGTCGGTCGACGGATCAACCGCAAGCTGGATTGGAACCTGTACGGCAACATCGCCTATTCCTTGAACTATCCCAACCCCATCGATCGCATCAAGGGCAAGACCGGCTCGGGCATCTGGTTGCACGGCAGGGGCAAGACCTTCCTGCCGCGCGACACGCTCGGCTGCGTGGCGCTCAAGGTCCCGGACATGAAGAACGTGGCCCTGGACGCGGCCTACGGCACTCCGGTGGTCATTGCCGACGACGTCGACTGGACCCCGGAGCCGGGCGAAAGCGAGGTCACGGCCATGACCCTGGTGAAGACCCTCCAAGAATGGGCCCGTGACTGGGGCGCCAAGGACGAGGCGTTCTTCTCCTATTACGACGCCCCGCTCCTCAAGATGTCCGAGGGGCTCGATTTCGATGGCTTCGAGGCGCACAAGCGCAACATCTTCTCCGCCCAGCCGTGGATACACGTCATGGTGGACAACGTCAGGGCCATTCCCGGCCCGGGCTACTGGGTGACCTGGTTCGACCAGTATTACCGGACCAGGGGGCTGGCCTCCACCACGGGCAAGCGGTTCTACTGGGTGCAGGATGAACAGGGCCGCTGGCGCATCGCCGGACGCGAGTACGTTCCGGTCACGGAAGAGCTCGACGACAAGTACCTGTCCGTCAAAACGGGCGAGGCCGTGGAGCTGGTGGAGAAGTGGCGCGAGGCGTGGCTTGCCGCCGATGTGGCCGCATACGGGAGTTTCTACGAGCCGAACGCCGACCAGGGAGGCCGTCGCGGGGCGGCTGATATTGTCGATTACAAAAAGACGTTGTGGGCCAAGAAGCCTCCTGTTAGATTGGAAATTGATGACCTGAAAGTCGCTTTGCATCCCATGGGGCTCAAGGTGGCCTTTGTCCAGGTTTTCGCCGATGCCGGGGGGTATGAGGACAGGGGCCGCAAGACCCTGATCCTGGTGCCCGAAGGCGATTCCTGGAAAATCGACAGTGAGCAGTGGAGACGGATGAGATGAGCGATTCCAAGTACAGTGTGCTCTTCATGCGCGATGATCGGGACGTGTCCCGATATCGTCTCAGCCCGTTCTGGTTGAAGATGTTCGTCTTCAGCCAGATCTTTTTGCTACTGTGCGCCGTGGGCGGCATCTACATGGGCGTGCGCGGGTTCCGGATCAACAACGCGTTGCAGACCGAGAAAAAGGGCCTGGAGCAGCGCTTGGTGGACGCCGAGGTGCGGCTTGAGCGGCTGGGGAACATGGAGAAGATCCTCGAATCCTACGACGCGACCGAGCTGCAATCCCTTCTGGCCGCCGCCACGACCGAGGCCGAGCATCCCGAACCGCGGGAAGAGATCAACCTGAACACGATCTTCACCCGCGCCGACACCCGCCAGGTGGGCGTTGAAAACATGCAGGCCAAGCTGGCGGGCCGCAAGCTGACCGTCTCCTTCGAGTTGAACAACCTCCAGGCCTCCAAGGCCATGGCCGGACAGGCGGACTTCCTCTTTCTGACCAAGGGCGGCAAGGCCGAGGACGCTGAAACCAACAAGGCCGACCTGTCGTTTCAGATTCAACGATTCAAGCGCATTCAAACCACTTTCCTCCTGCCCGAGGGCATGGAGCGCAAGGACCTCTTCGGGCTGCGCCTTGAAATCAAGGGAAAGGATGGAGATGTCGTTTTTGCCGAAACGTATCCCTTCTACCACATTCTGGCTTCTTAGCCTGATTCTTCTTTCCTTTGCCTCCCAGGCCGACGCAGGCTCGTGGGAGCATTCCTTTTTCGCGGGCACGCAATATCCACTCAAGGTCGTCTACCTCCAGGGTGAGCGGCCCGGCCCTACTGTCATGGTTCAGGGCGGTATCCAGGGCGACGAAACTTCCGGATACATCACCGCTCAACTCCTTTCGCGCGGCAAGGTCCTGCGGGGCAATCTGATCGTCCTGCCGCGCGCCAACGTGCCGTCCATCAATCTGCGCAAGCGGCAGATCAACGTGGACATGAACCGGCGCTTCGATCAAAATTACAATCGTTTCTACGAGGACCGCGTGGCTCGGGTCATCCGCTATCTGCTCAATCAGGCGGACGCCTTCATCCATCTGCACGAGGGCAGCGGCTTCTACAATCCGACCTACGTGGACAACCTGCGCAACCCCAAGCGGTACGGCCAGTCCTTTATCGTGGATACCCTTGCCTACAACCAGATCGATCTGGCGGGCACAGTGGCTCCGGTACTGGACGAGTTGAATGACCATATCGGGATGAGCGACTACAAGTTCCGGCTGTTCAATACGAAAACCTTCGACAAGGGCACCAGCTATCCCGAGATGCGCAAGTCCCTGACCTGTTACGCCCTTGCCGAGCACAACATCCCGGCCGTGGCCGTGGAGGTCTCCAAGTCCATCATTCAGATAGACTGGAAGGTCCGGCAGCAGTTGACCGCCACCATCATGCTTCTCCATCGTCTCGGCGTCGAAGTGGCTCCGCCCGAGTTTACCGACGAGGACGTCCTGGCCTATGCCCGCAAGGGGGTCACGGTCACGGTCAACGGGCGTACCCTGGGCAAGGACCGGGTCATCAATCTTGCGCCCGGATCGACCCTGGCCGTGAAACAAGTTTCCTCGGGGCCGAGCGAGTTCGCTCCCGAGCTCGCCCTGTTCGCCTCGGACCGGCCCGGCGTGAACCTCATCAACGCCCGCCGCATGGCTCTTGAGCCGTTCTCCGAGTTGGAATTGCGCTCCGATGGCCGAAAGGTGGCCAAGGCGCAGGTTCGCTGGACCGGCAGGCTTCCCAACGCGCCGGGCGACGACACCCCGGTGTTCGTCTGTTGGCTCAACGGCAACCCGGTGTTCGTGCGCGAGGGCGAAACCCTTCATGCCGTGCTCGGCGACCAGCTCATTCTCGAAGGCGTTTGGGGCAGCGATCTCAAGGAGGTCGTCAACCTCAAGGGGTTCGTGGCCATCCCCTGGGCAAACAACGGCCAGGACCTGGGCTGGGAGATCATTCTGGACCCCGACAATTTCATGTCCAAGTACGCCCTTGAGGAAGACAGCTCGTCCGGGACGCTGTTCCGGGTGGTCAGAGAGACGCCCGGCGTTCCCCGGTCCACTTTCTACGTCGAAATCCTGCCGCGCACCGTGCTTGCGCTTCGCCTTGGCGACGAGCGTGGACAGAATCTTCTCATCCCGTGGATTTCCGGCGGCAGCTACAGGCTGCCCGAGGGCGAGTACGTGTTCGAGTCCGCATGGAGCAACGGCCCGGACGACAAGCTTGTGGCGCTGGCCGGGGATGTGCCCCTTGAAAAAGGCCGCTCTTTCCGGGTGGATTACGCCCAGCCCCTCAAGTTGACCGTGCGCCAGGCCACCACCTTTGGCGACATCGGGTCCATGACATTCACTGCCGGCGGTTTGGCCAGCCGGGAGACGCGCGGCCTGCACTAGTCTGCGACGCCGTATCAAACGCGACGAGCCCCGCCTGGAATCATCCGGCGGGGCTCGTTGCGTTCAATGGAAGAGGAAGGGTCAGCCCATAAGCAGGCCGACAAGGGCCAAGGCCACGCCCAGGCAGAGCAGCACGGCTCCGAACTCCAGCGCGCCGTACAGGAGCAGCACGGCGGCCACGAGGATGAGTAGAACGCCGGAGGTCACGGCCAGACGCGGGGAGAGCGTCATCTTTCGCGTGATCTCGTCTATAGGCCGCTTCACGGCCTGGCCGCATCGGCGGCATTTGCGGTCTTGGGGGCGGATGGCCGCTCCGCATTTGGCGCATTTCATGGACAGGCGGTTAGCACAGTTTATGCCCAGGGAAAACCCTTAATTCCAGACGGTTGTGATTTTCAGATATATACGGTCGGTTCGCCTTCGGCATGTCGTTCTCGTGCGATCGGAACCGGCTTCAATTGGAAAACGCCCGCCGCGCGTCAGGGTCACGCGCGGCGGGCTGATGGTTTGCGAAGCGGAAGGGCTGTGCGTGCTAGTCGTATATTTCCGGGTTGAGGCAGGTCTCGGGTTTCCGGCCTTCGAGCATGGCGATGAGGTTACGGGCTGCCAGGACGGCCATGTCGGCGCGCGCCGAGGCGGTGCCGGAGCCGATGTGGGGCAGCAGGACCACGTTTTCCAGCTCGGCCAAGCCGGGCGTGAGGGCGGGCTCGTTCTCGTACACGTCCAGACCGGCTCCGGCTATTTCGCCGGTCTTGAGGGCGTGGAGCAGGGCCTGTTCGTCGATCACAGGACCGCGTCCCGTATTGATGATGCAGGCGGTCGGCTTCATGCGCACAAAGGCGTCGGCTCCGAACAGATGCTTGGTGCCGGGATTGAGCGGGGTGTGTAGTGATATGTAATCCGACGCCTCCAACAACTCCTCAAAGGAGACCAGGCGGGCGTTCAGCTCGGATTCAAGTACTTCGTTCCGGCGGTTGGAAGAGCTGGTGTACAGGACCGGCATGTTGAATCCACGGCTCATGCGGGCCATGGCCGTGCCGATGCGGCCAGCGCCCACGATGCCCAGGGTCTTGCCGGAAACGTCGCCGCCGATGAATTGCAGGGGGCCCCAGCCGGGCCATTCGCCCGAGCGCATGAGCCGGTCCGCGGGGATGACCTGCCGGGCCACGGCGAAGAGCAGGGCCCAGGCGCATTCGGCGGTGGCGTTGGTCAGCACGTCCGGGGTGTTGGACACGGGCATTGATCGCCGGGTGGCTTCGGGCACGTCGATGTTGTCGAAACCGACGGCGTAGTTGGCGTATCCCTTGAGTTTGGGAGCCGCGTCGAAAAACTCGGCGTCGATCCTCTCGGTGAGCAGGCCGATCACGCCTTCGCAGTCGGCGACGATTTTTAGCAGTTCGTTGCGGGACACGGGGGCGTCCACGGGGTTGACTTCCACCTCGGCCACCCGTCGGAGCAGGGCGAGCCCTTCTTCGGGGATTTGGCGGGTGACGTACACCTTTGGTCGATCCATTCTTTCCTCCTTGGATGTTCCACCAAAGAATGCGGTCAGGCGGCCAAGGAGTCAATCGCCGATTGGCGCAACTGAAAAGTCCCCTGTAGGTTGACCTACAGGGGACTTTGCTAGCGTGGTGCGCCCGGCACGATTCGAACGTGCGATCTTTCGGTTCGTAGCCGAATGCTCTATCCAGCTGAGCCACGGGCGCGCAAACGAGATGCATGTCTATGCGTAACCTCGTCGGACGTCAAGCGCTTTTTTCCGATTTTTTTCATTTGGTGGGAAAAATATTGGCCTGAACGGCAGATCTGGCGTCATCCCGTTCCGCCAACCGGACCGGGCCGTTGCCGGAAAAACGCGTCATACGGGGGATAATCGGGAGTCCCGTTCTGATTCGCCACTCAATCGCGCTCGTGGACATGGTTCTGTGGGACATGGAAAAAATTTTTCTAGAAAGAAGCATTCTTTTTCGTTTATGCCTGTTTTCGGATGCGTACGATTGAAAAAAAAGTCAGTTTTTTCTTTTTCGGATTGAAAAAAAAGGCGTTTTTTCGTTCGCGGGGCGCGCCGGGCAGAGTGGCCAATGAGATGTATTTTCCCCTTGCCTATGGATGGGGGGTGCGGCAACGTTGGGGTGTAAGCAACCATACGGGAACAACTTAATGTCCACTCTCGAAGAGAAAATTCTGCATAGTGAAGCCCTCCTGTCCGACCTGGCCGGACGAGTCGACCCCGCCCGGGTTCGCGTGGCCTGGACCGGAGGCAAGGATTCCACCGTTGTCCTGTTTATCTGGAAGACTCTGGTTGAACATGCCGGGGCCGGTCCGGTGCGGGCCATCAATCTCGATACCGGCTGCAAATTTCCGGAGGTGCTCGCTTTCCGCGACCGCATGGCCGCTGCGTGGGGCGTGGACCTTCATGTCGCCCGGCCCGCCGTCGCCCTTGCAGGCTATCCCCTGGCCCGCGATCCGCTCGTCTGCTGTCGCGAACTTAAAGTGGAGCCGTTGAAGAAGGCGGTGCGGGAAACCGGGACCGATTTCCTTCTGACCGGCATTCGCCGGGATGAGCACCCCGACCGCATCGCGCGGAAGGAGATGGAGGAGCGGAGCGATCCGGACCATACTCTGGTCAACCCGCTGCTCGACTGGACCGAATCCGACGTCTGGGCTTTCCACGCCCGCTTCGGCCTGCCGCACTGCGAGCTTTACGATCAAGGGTACCGTTCCCTTGGCTGCCGCCCCTGCACCACGCTTCCCGACGTGCAGGGTGGTGAGCGGTCCGGCCGAGCCGGAGGCAAGGAGGCGGTCCTGTCCGCCCTGACCAATCTCGGATACTTCTGACTAGTCCGAAAGTCCGAGTGTCGAATCTCTCGGAAGCCCTGTCAGGTGGGGATTGTGCTTTTTTTCACGACATTCCATACTTTTTCGAGACGGACTTTTTCAAAAACGTCAAATAGTGCGAGATCGTGTGTAGATACGGTCGCTTGCAGCGTGTTTGAGTATGAGGCAAAAGTTCGGTTCGGGCCTTGACCTGGGTGTCAACTTCACCTAAGGACAAGTGTTTATTAGGCTAAGGGGTAAGTGCAAACGCACTGGTTTTTCGGTTGGAGGTGAACCGGAATCCAGGTGCCTGCTGTACTCGTTCTTCATCTTCTGAAACGAGGTCTTCATGTCAAATCTGTTAGTGCTTCTCATCCTGCTGCCGATGGCAGCGGCGGTGGTCTGCTATTTCGTGCGGTCTTCGTCCGTGCGGAAGCTGACCGTACTCGCCACTGGGGGCATCCTGACGCTCGCGTCGTTAGGGCTGCTTTCGCAGGGGACGTTTGCGCCGATCGAGGTCGGCTCATTCCTGGGCATCGGCAGCGATTTCTTGGTTACCGTCCTGGATTTCGTCCTGCTGGGTGTCATTTTCTTTTATGGTTATAAACACAAGAGCCTGCTGGTTCAGGGCTTCACGTTGGCCCAGACGGTTCTCCTCGTCTGGTTCGAGGTGGTCATGGTCGGCCACGAGGCCGTGCCCGCGCTGATGGGCGACCAGCTCACCCTGGTCATGGTCCTGGTCATCTCGATCATCGGTTCTCTGATCTGCGTCTTCGCTATTCCTTATATGAAGGAACACGAAGAGCATCTGGGCCTGAAGAAGACGCGCCAGCCGCGGTTCTTCTTCTTCATGCTGCTGTTCCTGGGCGCCATGAACGGTCTGGTCCTGTCCAACAATATCCTGTGGATGTACTTCTTCTTCGAAGTGACCACCCTGTGCTCCTTCATGCTCATCGGGCATGACGCCACCGAGATCGCCACGAAGAACTCCATCCGGGCCTTGTGGATGAACGCCTTCGGAGGCCTGGCCTTCGTCGTCGGCATGATGCTGGTCTACGCCCATGCCGGAACGCTGAACATCTCCGCGATGCTGGCCCTCGGCCCCTCTGGCGCCATGATGGTCACCGGCGTCGCCTTCCTCTGTCTGGCCGGTTTCACCAAAGCCGCCCAGGTCCCGTTCCAGTCCTGGCTGCTCGGGGCCATGGTCGCTCCGACCCCGGTTTCCGCACTCCTGCACTCCTCAACAATGGTTAAGGCGGGCGTGTTCGTGGTTCTGCGGTTCGCCCCGATCTATGCCGGAACCTTCTTGTCCACGGGCATCGCTCTGTGCGGCGCTTTCACCTTCCTCAGCTGCGCCGCACTTGGCGTGGGGCAGTCCAACGGTAAGAAAATCCTGGCTTATTCCACAGTGGCCAACCTCGGCCTGATTATCTGCTGCGCCGGCATCAACACCCCGTTGGCGTTGACCGCGGCGATTATGCTCATCCTCTTCCACGCTGTCTCCAAGTCGCTGCTCTTCCTGTGCGTCGGCACCATCGAGCAGGCCATCGGCTCCCGCGACATCGAGGACATGCGCGGCCTGTACGGAGAGCATCCCCGTACCGCGCTCATCACCATCATCGGCATCCTCTCCATGATGCTGCCGCCCTTCGGCGTGCTGCTCGGCAAGTGGATGGCCATTGAGGCCTCGGCCGACAGCAACCTCTTCGTGGTGGTCATGCTGGCCCTGGGCTCGGCCCTGATGGTCGTGTACCTGGCCCGCTGGGCCGGTTCCCTCATGGGCACCCGCGAGCCGGGCGCCAGCCCGGAATCCCAGCCGCTGCTCATCCGCGTGCCGCTGATGACCCTGTGCCTGGGCGCGGTGGTCCTCTCCCTGACCTCCCCGTGGTTCTACAACTCCATGCTGGCCCCCTGGATCGGTTCGGCTCCCTTCACCGTGGGGTTCGGCTCTCTTGAGTCGGCGCACGGCACCTTTGTGGTGGTGCCCCTGTTCCTGGTTCTCGGCCTTGGACTGCTGTACGCGGTCAAGGCGGCCTCGGGCTACCGCAAGGTCAAGATCATGCCGCCTTACGTGAGCGGGGTGAACAGTTCCGCAGACGGCACCTACGTCGGTCCCATGAACGGCGACGTGCCGTTCTCCACCGGCAACCTCTATCTGGGCGAGCTGTTCGCTGAACCCAAGCTTACGCCCATCTTCAACGCTCTGGCGGTCGCGCTGATCGTCCTCATGCTGGGAGGGGCGCTCTAATGGAAACTCTCATTCTCGTCATCATCGGACTTGTTGGCGCTCCGTTGGCAGGCGGCCTGCTCGCCGGCCTGGACCGCCGCGTAACCGCCTGGTTCCAGTCGCGGCAGGGGCCTCCGATCATGCAGGCCTTCTATGATGTGGCCAAGCTCTTCGGAAAGGAAAAGATGGTCGTCAACCAGTGGCAGATTCTCTGCGCCTGGGTGTACCTCGTCGCCGCGGCCGCTTCCGTGGCCCTGTTCTTCGCTCAGGGCGACCTGCTGCTCGTCATCTTCGTGCAGGCCATCGGCGCGGTCTTCCTGGTCATGGGCGCCTTGTCCACCAAGTCTCCGTACGCTCAGGTGGGCGCGCAGCGCGAATTGATCCAGGTCCTGGCCTACGAGCCGATACTGGTCCTGGTCTTCGTGGGCTTCTACATGGTCACCGGCAGTTTCTCCATCGAGGCCATCTGGGCCCAGGAGACGCCGCTTCTGGCCAAGATGCCGCTGCTCTACCTGGCCCTGGGCTACGCCCTGACCATCAAACTGCGGAAGTCCCCGTTCGACTTCTCGACCTCCCATCACGGCCATCAGGAACTGGTCAAGGGAGTGCTCACGGAGTACTCCGGCCCCTACCTCGGCCTGATCGAAATAGCCCACTGGTACGAGACCATCCTGGTGCTCGGCCTGTGCGCGCTCTTCTGGCATACCAACGTGGCCTGGATGGCGCTTCTGCTCGCGGCCACCTATATGCTCGAAATCCTGGTGGACAACACCATGGCCCGGATGACCTGGCGCTGGATGATAAAGCGCGTCTGGCTGCTCGGCATGGGCATGTCCGTCGTTAACCTCATCTGGCTGTACGCGGGGTAAATCATGTTCGGATCATTCATAAAGAAATCTCGCGCCAAGTCACCGTGGATCATGCACTTCGACTGCGGTAGCTGCAACGGCTGCGATATCGAGGTACTGGCCTGCCTGACTCCGCTCTACGACGTGGAACGGTTCGGCGTCGTCAACGTGGGCAACCCCAAGCACGCCGACGTGCTTCTGGTTACCGGAACGGTCAACCACCGGAACAAGAAGGTGCTCAAGAACATCTACGACCAGATGCCCGAGCCCAAGGCCGTCATCGCCATCGGCGCGTGCGGCAACACCGGCGGCGTATTCCGCGAGGCCTACAATGTCGTGGGCGGCGTGGATAAGGTCATCCCCGTGGACGTCTACGTTCCCGGCTGTCCGGCCAAGCCCGAGGCCATCATCGACGGCGTCGTGGCGGGACTCGCCAAGTTCGCCCAGAAAGTCGAAGAAGCCAAGTAGCTTCACGCGAGGTAATCAATGCAAGGTAAAGTTATAGATGTGACCGTCGACAGCCTTGTCGGCGAGGTCATGCATATGAAGAACGACGGGCAGAGGCTTGTCACGTACTCCACCTACCAGGAAGGAGACAAGATCGGCATCCTCTACCACTTCGACAAGAACCTGGAGATCACCCACCTGCGGCTGCTGGCCGACATGGACAAGCCCATTCCGAGCGTGTCCGGCGTCTATTTCGCCGCTCTTCTGGTGGAAAACGAAATCCGCGACCAGTGGGACGTCAAGTTCGACGGCCTGGTTCTCGACTTCAACCGCACGCTCTATCTCGACCCCGAGGTCACCCAGGTTCCCCTGGTGTCCAACGTCAAGATCGAGCCCAAAAAATAGGGGGCTGAAATGGCAACCACCGTTATACCCTTCGGCCCGCAGCACCCCGTCCTGCCCGAGCCGGTCCACTTGACCCTCAAGGTCGAGGACGAGATCGTCAAAGAGGCCATCCCGGCGCTGGGCTATGTCCATCGCGGCCTGGAGAAACTGGCCGATATCCGCGACTATCACCAGATGATTAACGTCTGTGAGCGCGTCTGCGGCATCTGCTCCATGATCCACGCCGTCTGCTACTCGCAGAGCATCGAGGAACTCATGGGCGTCGAGGTTCCGGACCGCGCCAAGATGCTGCGCATCATCTGGTCCGAGCTTCATCGCTGCCACTCCCACCTGCTCTGGCTGGGCCTGTTCGCCGACGCATTCGGCTTCGAAGCCCTGTTCATGCAGTTCTGGCGTGTTCGCGAACGCATCATGGACATCAACGAGGCGACCACCGGCAGCCGCGTCATCGTTTCGGTCAACGTCATCGGCGGCGTCCGCGCCGACCTCAGCCCGGAGCAGATTCGCTGGATTCTGTCCGAGATCGAGATCGTCGAGAAGGAAGTCCGGGCGATGCAGGACACCATCATGAACGACTACACGGTCAAGTCCCGTACCGTGGGCATCGGCGTGATGACCAAGGAACAGGCCTGGGAACTCGGCGCGGCAGGCCCGACCCTGCGCGGCTCCGGCGTGGCCCAGGATATGCGCATGACCGGCTATGGCGCATACGGCGAACTGGACTTCGAGCCAGTGGTCGAAACCGCCGGAGACTGCTGGGCACGTTCCACCGTCCGTTTCCGCGAAGTGCTCCAGTCCATCGACCTGGTCCGCCAGGCCATCGCCAAGCTCCCCGAGGGCGAGCTTGCCACCAAGGTCAAGGGCAATCCGCCCGAGGGCGAGATATTCACCCGGGTCGAGCAGCCGCGCGGTGAGTGCGTCTACTACATTCGGGGCAACGGCACCAAGCACTTGGACCGGCTGCGTATCCGCACCCCCACGTTCGCCAACATTCCGCCGCTTCTGGGCATGTTGCCGGGCTGCGAGCTGGCCGACGTGCCGGTTATCGTGCTGTCCATTGACCCGTGCATCAGCTGCACCGAACGCTAGGAGGTCGTATGCTGTTTACACCGAACGTCATCAAGAACCTGCTGAAAAAGCCCGTCACCCGGAAGTATCCCTTCGAGGTGCGCGCGCCGTTCTCCAATTACCGGGGCGAGCTGGTCATCGACATCAACAAGTGCATCTTCTGCGGCCTGTGTTCCCGCAAGTGCCCCAGCCAGTGCATTACCGTGGACAAGTCGTCCGGCACCTGGCAGTGCGACCCGCACGCCTGCGTCTACTGCGGTCTGTGCAGGGACAACTGCCCGACCAAGTGCCTGTCCATGAAGGATACGCACCGCAAGCCGGTTGCCGAGAAGGTCACCTGGATTGAGCACGGCAATCCGCCCAAGCCCAAAAAGAGAACCGTCGAAGCCAAGCCCGAGCCCGAAGTCAAGCCCGAGCCCGCGCCTGAAGCCAAGCCTGAGGCCGAGGTTGAAGCCAAGCCCGAAGTCAAGGTTGAAGCCAAGACTGAAGCCCCGGTTGAAACAAAGGTTGAGGTCAAGTCTGAGGTCGAGGCCAAAGCCAAGCCCAAAACCAAGAAGTCTGGCAAGAAAGGCAAAAAGGGCGGCAAATAGCCGTTCCGCAATGCAATGAAAAAAGCCCCCGCGCGTAAGCGTGGGGGCTTTTTTGGTGTGCCTCCGGCGGCCGGGGGAAGAGGAAGGAAAAACCTTTCGGTGAAAGGTTCTTTCCTTCCTCTTCCCCGACCCCCATCTCCATCCTTTTCCAAAGCTTTTTATGCCGCTTCGCGGAAAGGAGCGAAAGCTGTTTTGAAGGATGCGGAGGGTAGACGAGACCGTGCAGGAATCGAGCGAAGCGAGCGAGAAAAAGTTTTGAAGAGGGGTCCAAGGGGGAAACTTTTTCAAAAGTTTCCCCCTTGGCCGCCGGAGGCATTCCTCTCCTGCGACTTTTGGCCGCATTCCTGAAAGTAGAGGGCAGCATGGCTTTGCCGTCACATGGCATGTGCCGAATCCCCTCTAGGACATGCCTCCTCACAGGCTTTTAGCCCTAACGTGTCCCATGTACCAGGGTTGTTCTGTCAGCTTTTTTTTGGGGGGGGAGTTCGGTGAGACGGTGTAGGAATCGAGCGAAGCGAGCGACAAAAAGTTTTGAAGAGGGGTCCAGGGGGGAAACTTTTTCAAAAGTTTCCCCCCTGGCCGCCGGAGGCATTCCTTTCTTACAACTTCTGGTCGATTTCCCCAAAGCAGGGGATGCAGTAGGTCTTACCGCCGTAGCGGCGGGTGCGGGATTCCATGACCAGTTCGCCGCATTGGGCGCAGTGAAGGCTTTCGAGGACCTGCGCGGGCCTGGGGGCGGGACAGTCGAGCCGGGTGATGGTGAACATGTCGTCGAGGGGGAGGGTCATGAAGTGGTCGATGGCCTCTTGCCAGCATTCGTTGGGCTTGGCGGGGCCGGTCTCATTGAGCAGGGCGCGAAACCCCTTGCCGGATTTGCGGTCGTAGAAGGTGAAGGCGCGTTTGCCGTAGTCCCTGTGGATGAAGTTGCCTTTGCCGAGAGTGCAGTCGGTCAGGAACTGGATGGCGTCTACTCCGCACATATCGGTTTCGGCCACGGTGACCAGTTCGAGGGTGTCGAGTTCGCCGAGTTCGCGCTGGACGAGTTCCACGGCGCGGATGCCGATGGTCAGGCCGGGGCAGTGGTGTCCGTGGAACCGGACGGTCTCGTCGATTTGCTCTTTGGGGAAGGCGCAGGACATTGGGGAGTCTCCTTTTTCTGTTCTATACGGCAGGGATTACCAGCGGGTGTCCCTGAACGGTGTGGATGTGGACGGGCAACCCGTAGACTTGCTCGACCACCTCGGAGGTGACTTCGCAGGCCGGGCCGGTGGAGTGGATGCGCCCGTCCTTGAGGAACAGGACCTTGTCTGCGTAGCGCAGGGCCGTGTTCAGGTCGTGCATGGTCATGACGGCTCCGATTCGGTGCTCGTCCACCACCCGCCGGAGCATGGTCAGGATGTCCACCTGGCTCTTGAGGTCCAGGCTGGAGGTGGGTTCGTCCAGGAGCATGAGACGCGGTTCCTGGACCAGTGCGCGGGCGATGGCGACCTTTTGCAGCTCGCCGCCGGAAAGTTGGTCGATGTGACGCAGGGCCAGATGGGCCATGTGCAGCCTTTTCAGGGCGGAATCCACGATCTTGAGGTCGTTCTCGCCGACGCGCCAGACGATGTGGGGCTTTCGGCCCATGAGCACGGCGTCGAACACGGTCAGGCGAGCGGTCTCGTTGCGTTGCGCCACGTAGCCGATGCCGAGGGCTATTTCACTCGGCCGCATACGGAGCACGTCGCGGTCTTCGACCAGGACCTTGCCGGCGCAGGGGGAATGGATGGCGTTGATGCATTTGAGGAGGGTGGTCTTGCCCACGCCGTTGGGGCCGAGAATGGCCATGAGTTCGCCCCCTTCGATGTTGAAATTCACATCGTGGAGGACCTTGTGTCCGTTGTAGGCGAAGTCGAGGTCGGTGACGGAGAGGATCATCGCCGTTGCCCCCTTATTATGAGGAAAATGAAGACAGGCGCTCCCAGGAAGGCGGTCAGGACCGAGACCGGCAGCATGTGCGGGGCGAGGATCAGCCGGGCGGCAGTGTCCGACGCGAGCAGGAGCAGCCCGCCAGCCAGGATGGAGCCCGGCAACAGGAAGCGGTGGTCCGAGCCGATGATCCGCCGGACCATGTGCGGAACCACGAGACCGACGAAGCCGATGATGCCGAGGAAAGCGATGATGACCGCCGTGAGCATGGAGGCGAGCATCATGCCGATCAGCCGGACGCGGTCCACGCGCACGCCGAGTCCCTTGGCGGTCTCGTCGCCCGCGTCGATGGCGTTGTAGTTCCAGCCGTTGGCCAGGAAGTAGAGGGATGTGACCACGGTGACGGCGGTCATGACGCCCAGTTCGGACCAGGATGCCCGGGCCGTGTCGCCGAAGGTCCAGAAGACCATGGCCGCCAACTGCACGTCGTCGGCGAAGAATTGCAGGAACATGGTCCCGGCGGTGAACAGCGCGCCCAGGGCCACGCCGGTCAGGATCATGACTTCGGGCGTGGACCCGCGCAGCCTCGACACGGCCACGATGACGCCCGCGGCGGCCAGGCTGAAGAGGAAGGCCACGGCCGTGGTCAGGTACGGATTGGTGATGTTCACGGCGTCCGCATTGGTGGAGGCCATGATTCCGCCGCCCAAGATCATAACAGAGAAGGCCGCGCCGAATGCGGCCGCGTGGGAGATGCCCAGGGTGAAGGGCGAGCCGAGCGGGTTGCGCAGGATGGACTGCATGACCGCACCCGCCACGGACAGGCCCGCGCCCGCCACGATGGCGGACAGGGCCTGGGGCAGGCGGATGTTCCAGATGATGACGTCGTACCGTTTGGAGACGGCCCAACCCATGAGGGTCCGGCCAACGTCCGCAATGGGGATGTGCGCCGCGCCCATGGAGACGGACACCACCAGGCCGAGGGCGAGCAACCCGCCCGCCAGGCAGATCAGGGTCAGCTTGACGCCGATGTAGTGCCGGTACTCGGCAGGGACCTGTCCGTCGGAGAAGTGCATGTCAGTTCACCGGCACGGGCTTGTAGGCCAATCCCTTGAACTGGGCGTTCATGTCCTTGAAGACCGGCTTGCCCACGAGGAACGTGTAGATTTCGTCCGCCTTGGCCTGCGGGTCCACGTCGGTGAATCGTTCTGGGTAGAGGACTTTGCCGATGAAATAGGCGTTGGCCAGGATGGAGCCAAAGTTCTGGGTGTACCAGTTGTACGGCAACAGCCCGTACACCTGGCCTTCCTTTACGGCGGTCAACATGCGGTAGGCCGGGTCGGTGCGCAGTTCGTATAGACCGCCCGCGCCGTCGCCCATTTGCAGGGTGGCCAGGTCCAGGAAGAGGACGTTCGGGTCCCATTCCACGATCTTTTCCTTGGCGATGTCCGACTGGTTGAGGCTCTTGCCCGCTTTTCCCGCCTCATAAGCCAGATTGATCGCGTTGATGAAGGTGAACGGCGGATAGGCGGGTTCAGTGGACTGGAATCCGTGGGGGCCGCGGAAGGCCACGCCGCCCACGTAGACCGTGGACCGCTCCTGCCCCGGCATGTCGCCGGTCCGGCGGCTCAGGTCCGCGATCAGTCCTTCCATGTAGTTGATGATGTCCTCGGCGCGCTGCTCCCTGCCCATGACCTTGGCCATGATGCGCAGGCTCTTGTACATCTCGGGCCTGTTCGCGCCCAGGTCGCCGTAGTTGAGGACCACCACCGGGATGCCGGTCTTGTCCTGGAGCTCCTGGGGATCATGGCCCATGGCCGAGTAGGTCTTGAGGATGACCTGGGGCTGGCGTTCCAGGGTGAGGATGAGTTCGGGGTTGTCGTGCCCCCGGAACTGCCCGAAGATGGGCATCTCCTTGAATTGCGGGTTGGCGATGGCGTAGGGGCGGGCGTCGAATTTGCGGCGGCGCGCCTCGATGTCGTCCACGGCCACGGCGTGGTCCTGCGCCTGTAGATAGGTCAGGAGACGCAGACAGCCGGAGCCGGAACAGATAACATGGTCCACCTTGTCCGGAATCTCGTTGTTCCTGCCGGTGGAGTCGGTCAGGGTGCGGGCCGCTCCGTCCATGGGAACGGTCAGGAAAAGCAGCAAAAAGGCGTAGACAAGATGAATTTTTCTCATTTGAGCACCTTCGATGACATAAAAAAAATTGAATGCAACTATAAAATTGCTACGAAATATGAAAATGTAACACTATGCCGTTCCTAAATAAAAGGGACAATCTCGTCAAGAGGAAAAGGAAAACGGACTGTTGCGATTGGGTATCCGTTTGAAAAAAGGCGAAGTCGGCTGTTTCGATGGGCAATGTTGATAGAACCGATTGTTGAGGGGGGGCACAACAACCGTGTTACCCGGCGGGGTGGGAATATACACGGTGAGCGGCGTACAAGGAAGGAAGGCGATGGGGCGGCCCGTTCACGCCGCAACGGGATGGGGTTTTTTTCGCAAATGGTTCTGGCTCCTTGACCCGGTCCGCCGTCCGGTTGAAAGCCCCTGCTTTTGCCCCTTGCGGGCTCTTGGCTTGACCGGGGAAATTGCGTAACGTGCCAATCCTTATGCAACGCAAGCAGACAAGAGTCGTGAATATCGGCGGCGTGGGCATCGGCGGGGACAACCCTGTCCGGGTTCAGTCCATGTGCAATACGGACACGCGCGACGTCCCGGCCACGGTGGCTCAGATCAACCAATTGGCCGAGGCGGGGTGCGAGATCGTGCGCCTGGCCGTGCCCGATGAGACGGCGGCCGCCAAGCTCGGAACCATCCGCGCCCAATCCCCGGTGCCGCTCATCGCGGACATTCATTTCGATCACCGGCTGGCATTGGCCGCGTTGGATGCGGGGTTCGACGGCCTGCGCATCAACCCGGGCAACATCGGGGACGAGGCCAAGGTGGACGCCGTGGTTCGGGCGGCCAAGGCGTGCTCCACGCCCATTCGCATCGGCGTCAACGGCGGCTCCCTGGAAAAGGACCTGCTCAAGACCTATGGCGGACCGACGCCCGAGGCCATGGTCGAGTCCGGCCTGCGCCACGTGCGTATGCTTGAGGCGCGCGGCTTCCACGACATCAAGATTTCCCTCAAGACCTCGTCGGTCCTCAAGACCATCGCGGCCTATCGGCTCATGTCGGAGCAGGTGGATTATCCCCTGCACATCGGCATCACCGAGGCGGGCACGCTCGTGCGCGGCGCGGTCAAGTCCTCCGTGGGGCTCGGCATTCTGCTGTTTGAAGGCATCGGCGACACCATGCGCGTGTCCCTGACCCACGATCCCGTGGCCGAAATCGGCGTGGCCTACGAGATCTTGCGCAGCTTGGGCTTGCGGGAACGCGGCCCTGAGATTATATCCTGCCCCACCTGCGGGCGAACCGAGATCGGGCTCATCGATCTGGCCGAGCAGGTGGAGGCGGCCCTGCGCGGCGTGGAGGAGGTCTTCACCGTGGCCGTCATGGGTTGCGTGGTCAACGGGCCGGGCGAGGCCCGCGAGGCCGACATCGGCATTGCCGGAGGCCGTGACCTGGGTATCATCTTCCGCAAGGGCGAAGTGGTCCGCAAGGTCAAGGGCAACGCCAACCTGCTGCCCGAATTCATGAAAGAAATCGAAAAATTCCTGGAAGAAAGGAGAAGTTAATAGATGCGTCTTTCCCGCTATTACATCCCGACCCTGAAGGAGGACCCGGCCGACGCCGAGGTTGTCTCCCATAAGCTCCTGATGCGCGCGGGCATGATCCGCAAGCTGACCAGCGGCATTTACAACTACCTGCCGCTCGGCCTGCGCGCCATCAACAAGGTCGCGGACATCATCCGCGAGGAGATGGACCGCGCGGGCGCGCTCGAAGTGCTGCTGCCCACTGTCCAGCCCGCCGACCTGTGGAAGGAGACCGGCCGTTGGGACTACTACGGCAAGGAACTGCTCCGCTTCAAGGACCGCAGCGACCGCGACTACTGCCTCGGACCCACCCACGAAGAGATCATGACCGACTTGGTGCGCGGGGAGATCAAGTCCTACAAGCAGCTTCCCATCAATCTCTATCAGGTCCAGACCAAGTTCCGCGACGAGATTCGTCCCCGGTTCGGGCTCATGCGCGGCCGCGAGTTCATCATGAAGGACGCCTACTCCTTCGACAAGGACGAGGCGGGCGCGGAAAAGTCCTACTGGGATATGTTCAACGCCTACAAGAAGGCCTTCTCCCGCATCGGCCTGCGCTTCAAGCCGGTTCAGGCTGATTCCGGGGCCATCGGCGGCGATTTTTCCCATGAATTCATGGTCCTGGCCGAGACCGGCGAGGACACTATCGCTTCCTGTCTTTCCTGCGACTTCGGGGCCAACCTCGAAAAGGCCAAGGTCAACGCGCCCCAGGGTGCGCCTGCCGACGAGTCGGCTGTGCCGCCCATGGAAGAGGTCGCCACCCCCGGCGCGCACACCGTCGAGGAGGTCTGCGGCTTCCTGGGCATCACCGCCGACAAGCTCGTCAAGACCCTGCTCTTCGTCGTGGACGGCAAGCCCGTTGCCGGGCTGGTTCGCGGCGACCGCGAGCTGAACGACGTCAAGCTGCGCAACCTGGTGGGCGGCAACGAGATCGAGCTGGCCGACGAGGCGTTGGTCCGCAAACTGACCAATGCCCCGGTAGGCTTCGCCGGTCCTGCCGGACTGGACAAGGACGTGCCCATTTATGCCGACCATGAGTTGCTCTCCGCCACAGACTGGGTGGCCGGGGCCAACAAGGGCGACACCCATGTTCGCCACCTTGCCCTGAACCGCGACTGCGACATCGTCAAGTTCGCCGATCTGCGCGTCATCGAGCCCACCGACCCCTGTCCGGAGTGCGGCGGCGCGATCGAGTTCACCAAGGGCATCGAGGTGGGCCACGTATTCAAGCTCGGCCTCAAGTATTCCGAAAAGATGGAAGCCACCTTCCTCGACGAGAACGGCAAGTCCCAATATATGATTATGGGCTGCTACGGCATCGGCGTTTCCCGCATCGTGGCCTCGGCCATCGAGCAGAACTTCGATGACAACGGCTGCTGTTTCCCGCCCTCCATCGCGCCCTTCGAGGTCTGTCTTATCTCCCTCGGCGGAAAGGATCAGGACGTGGCCGACAAGGCCGAGGAACTCTACGCCCAACTTACGGGCATGGGTGTGGACGTCGCCTTCGACGACCGCAAGGAGCGGCCGGGCGTCAAGTTCGCCGAAGCCGATCTCATCGGCTACCCCATGCAGCTCGTGCTCGGCGGCAAGGGTCTCAAGAACGGCATCATTGAGGCCAAGGACCGCAAGACCGGCGAAAAGATCGAGCTGCCTCTCGATACCTTTGCCGAGTCCTTCGCCGAATGGCGCAACCAGATCTGGAATAACTGGGGTCTGCAAACTCCGTAGATTCCGCTTGCTCATTGATATCCAAAACCCCTGGCGCGGAATTCGCACCGGGGGTTTTTTTGTGCCTCCGGCGGCCGGGGGAAGAGGAAGGAAAAACCTTTCGGTGAAAGGTTCTTTCCTTCCTCTTCCCCGGACCCCCATCTCCATCCTTTTCCAAAGCTTTTTATGCCGCTTCGCGGGGGGCGTCTCATCGTTGTCGAAACAAGGCCCTGGTATTCGCAGAGCCTTGCCGAAGGCACATAAAAAGTTTTGAAAGGGGGTCCAGGGGGGAAACTTTCTCAAAAGTTTCCCCCCTGGCCGCCGGAGGCACACCAAGTCCCGCGCTTTCCGGTTGAAGCGTGGAGTGGTGGGTGGTAGGTTTTGGTCGGCCGGAAAACTCATACGGGAGGGAGACCATGACAATCGAGAGCGGCATTGCGTTGGCGCTGGCAACGTTGGTCTTCGCGTGCATTCCGGGGCCGGGCGTTTCGGCCGTGGTGGCGCAGTCCTTGGCGCGTGGTTTCAAGGCGGGCGGCGCGTTCACGGCCGGGTTGGTTTTGGGCGACGTGTGCTATTTGCTGACGGCATTGTTCGGCATGGGGTGGGTCGCCTCGCAGATCGGGCCGTATTTTGTGTTCCTCAAGTGGGCGGGCGCGGCCTATCTGGTGTATATGGGCGTGAATTGCTGGCTGGCGAAGCCCGATTTTTCAGCCGCCTCGCGCGACCTGCCGGTCCGTCCGGGCCGGAGTTTTCTGGCCGGGCTGTGCGTGACCCTGGGCAACCCCAAGGCCATCGCCTTTTACTGCGGGTTCCTGCCCGGCTTCGTGGACATGCGGGCCCTGACCGTCACGGACGCAACTCTGGTCATGGCCATCATTGTTCCGATTATCGGCACGGTCCCTCTCGTGTACGCCTGGCTTGCCTCGCGCGGACGCCACGCCGTCCGTTCCACCCTGTTGTGGAGGGGTATGAACCGCACCGCTGGCACCGTCATGATCGGGGCTGGAGCGGCCATCGCTTCGGATTAAAAGAGAATTCAACAAAACAACCATCCCCCCGCTTGAAAACAGCGAAGCGCACTGAAAAGTTTGGGAAAAGGTGGGGATGGGGGGCCGCCGGAGGCACTTTTTGTCCAACATACTGACCGTTTCCGAACTGACCAAATCGGTCAAAGCCCTGCTGGAGGCCGAGTTCCCGTTCGTATGGGTGCGGGGGCAGGTGTCGAACCTGGCGCGCCCCGCGTCCGGACACGTGTATTTCACGCTGACCGACGGCGATGCGGCCCTGTCCGTGGTCTGGTTCCGGTCGTCGCAGCGGTCGGCGGCGCCCGTGAAAAAGGGCGGCGACATGGTCAACCCGCTGACCGGGGAGATCGAGGAGTCGTCCGGCGGCACGGCGTTGACCGGCAGCGGGATCGAGGACGGCATGGAGGTGCTCTGCGCCGGGCGGTTGAACGTGTACGAGCCGCGCGGGCAGTATCAACTGGTGGCCGAACTGGTCCAGGCGCAGGGCGTGGGCGATTTGGCCGTCGCGTTCGAGGCGTTGAAGAAGAAGTTGGCGGCCAAGGGGTATTTCGACGAGGACCGGAAACTGGAGTTGCCGAGGAATCCCCGGCGGGTTGCGGTCATCACTTCGAAGTCCGGGGCGGCCATCCGGGATTTTCTGCGCATCGCGGACACGCGCGGCACCGGGGCGGAGATACGCATTTATCCGGTGCTGGTGCAGGGCGACCGCGCGCCCGCGCAGATCGCGGCCGCGCTCGATCTGGTGGATGAGGAGTCCTGGGCCGAGACGGTCGCGCTCATTCGCGGCGGCGGATCGTTGGAGGATTTGTGGGCTTTCAATACTGAGGAAGTGGCGGACGCCATCTTCCGGGCGCGGCTGCCGGTCGTGACCGGCGTGGGCCATGAGCCGGATGTGTCCATCGCGGATTTCGTGGCCGACAAGCGGGCGGCCACCCCTAGCCACGCGGCCCAGGAGTTGTGGCCCAGGCGGGAGACTCTGGCGCAGAGAGTGGACGCGCTGGACCTGAGCCTGGGCCGGGCCTATGCGGGATGGCTCGCGGGCAAGGAAGGCGCTTTCGAGCATATGCGCAAGGCGCTGGTCTGGCTGTCACCCGTGCGGCGGCTGGAGCGCATGGAGGACAGGTTTTCGGCGTTGATGGCCAGGCTCGAAGGGGCTGGATTGGATCACTTTTTCGGGTGCGCGGAACGGGCCGTGCGTACGGCCGAGGGACTGGGGCGGGCCTACGGGCCGCAGCGGCCAGCCGGGCTGGGACGCGAGGTTGCCGGGTTGGCGCACCGTCTGAACCGGGCCTTTGGGCCGCAGCGCGTGGACGGCATGGCCGTGGAAATGTCCGGTCTCGGGCGGCGTCTGGACAAGGGGGGACGGGATGCGTCCGAGGGCGCGGCGCAACGGCTGGCCGTATTGGAAACGGCCTTGCGCGGGCTTGATCCGGAAGGGCCGCTCGAACGGGGCTACGCCTTGGTGCGGGTGGCCGGAACCGGCGAATTTTTATGTGACCCGAGAAGGGTGACGAAGGGCGATGCTCTTGATATCACGGTACGTGAAGGCCGCGTGGCGGCCATTGTGACGGACTCCCGACCAAATGAGGAATAGAGGTTTATGCGACGGTTTTTTCTGATTGTGTTTCTGACGGCCCTGCTGGGCCTCCCCTTGAACTCCCTGGCCCAGGATTCGTCCTTCGGGCTTGAAGAGGGCGATGGGCCCTCTCTGCTTACCGCGGCCAACACCCAGGCCCAGCCCGTTCAGGCAGCTCCGGCTCCGGCCGCTCCTGCTGTGACGGCTCCGGCTCAGGCCACTCCCGATCCTGTCGAGGCCGAGCCTGCTCAAGCCGCTCCGGCTTTGGATCAGGTTTCGCCGCCCCCGGCAGTGGTCGAGCCAGCTCCGGCCGAAGTCGGGTCCGCCCCGACAGCGGACGTTTCGGTTCCTGCCGCGACCGCTCCTGTTCAGGCCGTGGCCGGGTCCGCTCCTGACTCGGTTGAACCCGTCCAGGTCAAGCCCGTTCCGGCCCTGGTGCTGGCCGCGCCGCGCAAGGCGGGCGTGGGCAAGCCGTTCCTGGTTCGGCTGACTTCGGACCTGCCGATGGAGTCGGTGCTGATCCGTTGGCAGGGGCGCGAGGTGGTTCCGTCCATTTCCGTCTGGAACGACCGGCATGTGGCTTTGGCCATGCTCGGCACGGATGTTCTCACCGAGCGTCCGGGCAAGGAGGAACTGGTGGTCGTCGCCTCGGTGGCTGGCAAGGAAAACACCTTGCGCCGTACAGTGCGCATCGCCCCGGAGGATTATCCGAAGCAGGAACTGACTCTGCCGGAAAAGATGGTTTCTCCGCCCAAGGAAGTTCACGACCGCATCGCGGCCGAGCGCAGCCGGACCACGGCGGCGAAAGATACGGTCTCGGCCCGGCGCATGTGGCGTCTGCCCCTGGAAAGGCCCGTGCAGGGTAAAATTCTGAGTGTCTACGGGGCGCAGCGCATCCTCAACGGCAAGCCAAAGAACCCGCACCGGGGGCTGGATTTCCGCTCCCCCATGGGTAACCCGGTCAAGTGCGTGGACAGCGGCCGCGTCATCCTGGTGGGCGACCACTATTACGCGGGCAATTCGGTCTATGTGGATCACGGCAACGGAGTGGTGTCCATGTACTTTCACCTGTCCGAGCCCACGGTCAAGGAAGGCGACGAAGTCAGGCGCGGCCAGACCATCGGCCTCACCGGCATGACCGGAAGGGCCACCGGGCCCCATCTGCACTTTTCGCTGTCGGTTCAGGGGGATCTGGTCGATCCGGCGCCCCTGTTCACCTCGACCGCCGATAAGTTGTTGCGATAATAATGAGTTGATTGATTCCAATGCGTTGCAATCGATCGTATAAACGGCAGGGACCGGTAGGTCCCTGTCTTGTTTTTCTTGTCTGCCTGATGATGTCGATTCCGGCCCTGGCCGGAGACATGGTCGACGTTCAGGCCCCGGCGTCGGTGGGCACGGGCAAGCCCTTCCTGGTGCGCATCGGCACCTGGTACCCTTTGGAGGACCTGGAGGTGCGCTGGGACGGGAAGAGCGTGCGTCCCGCCGTGACGCCGCGTGGAGAGAGGTCCGAGGCCGTGGTGTTGCTCGGAACGGACTATCGCGGTGAGGCCGGGCCCCGCAGGCTGGAGGTCGTGGCGCATATCTGGGGCCACGAGCGGCGGTTTGTCCGCTCCATCGAGGTGACGGAATCCGAGTGGGGCACCGAGACCCTGTCCGTACCGCCCAAAATGGTCCGTCCGCCCGCATCCGAGCTGGCCCGTATCGATAGGGAACGGAAGACGCTCGCAGCCGCCCTGGCCGTGATCTCTCCCGAGCGGCATTGGAGCCTGCCCTTCACCCGTCCCGTGAAGGGCAAGATGCTCAGTCGGTTCGGCTTGTATCGGACCTTCAACGGCAATGTGGCGGCGCGGCACACCGGCCTGGACTTCCGGGCCTGGCTCGGCACGCCCATTCATGCCGTGGCCGCCGGGAGAGTTGTTCTTGTCGACGGCTTTTACTATGCTGGCAACAGCGTCCTGATCGACCACGGGAACGGATTTTTCACCATGTCTTCCCATCTGTCGGAGACTGCCGTGAAGCCGGGGGACGTGGTCGAGGCCGGGCAGGTTCTCGGTCTGTCCGGAGCAACCGGGCGGGTCACGGGCGCGCATCTGCATCTGGCCGCGTTCGTGTGCGGAGAAGTGGTCGATCCGGAGGTTTTATTTCAAAAGTCTTTTTGCAACATATTTGAATGATAGAGAATTGATTAATAAAGCCGAGGGAGGTACCCCGTGGCGAACGATACATTCGAAGACCGGCTGGAGCGGCTCAAGCTCGTAGTGGAAAAGCTGGAACGCGGCGATCTGCCCCTGGAAGAGGGCGTGGCCCTCTACAAGGAGGGGCTGGAGCTCGTCAAGGCGTGCGGCAGACAGTTGGAGACCGCCCGGAACGAGGTCAAACTCGTGTCCGAGGGGCTGGTCCGGGAATTCGACGCCCTTGAGGCTCTGAACTCGGAAACGGAGGACGAATTGTGACGTTCAAGGATGAGCTGGGCCGCCGCGCGGCCGAGGTGGAGGAATATCTCGTCACCTGCCTGCGAGGCAGGGGCACACCGGCGCGACTGCTTGAATCCATGGAATATTCCCTGCTGGCGGGCGGCAAACGGCTGCGGCCCGTGCTGGTCCTGGCCTGGAACGGACTGCTCGGCGGCGAAACCGACAAGGCCATGCCTTTTGCCGCTTCGCTCGAATGCATTCACACCTATTCGCTGATCCATGACGATTTGCCGGCCATGGACGACGACGATCTGCGGCGCGGCAGGCCGTCCAACCACAAGCAGTTCGACGAGGCCACGGCCATCCTGGCGGGCGACGGGCTGCTGACCGAGGCTTTCGGGCTCATGTCCGCGGCGTCCATCTTCAAGGGACTGCCCGCCGACAGGGTTCTGCGGGCCATTCATGTCGTGGCCGGTGCGGCCGGAGCGGGCGGCATGGTCGGCGGCCAGGCCGTCGACATGGAGTTCACCGGGCGCACCGGAGTGCCCCTGGAAGAGCTCAAAACCATGCACGCCATGAAGACCGGGGCGCTTATCACCGCCTCCTGCGAGTGCGGAGCGATCCTGTCCGGCGCGGATGAGGCGGACATCGACAACGCCCGCCGGTTCGGGCGCAACATCGGCGTGGCTTTCCAGATCGTGGACGACATCCTCGACGTGGTCGGCGACACCGCCACCCTGGGCAAGCCCGTGGGCAGCGACGAAGCCATGGGCAAGTCCACCTACCCGGCTCTCATGGGGCTCGAAAAGAGCAAATCGTTGGCAAAGGACTACGTGGACGAGGCCTTGACCCATTTGTCCGGCTATTTCGGGAGCGAACAGGAGTTCCTCTGGCAATTGGCCAGATACATAGTGGACAGGGTTTATTGATTGAACTAGGATTTCGCTCCCATGATCAAAGACCCGAAACAAACGACTATTCTGTCGAAGATACGCAAGCCCGGCGACGTCCGTGACCTGGAAGGGGATCAGATGGCCACGCTTGCCCAGGAATTGCGTGACATCATCATCAGCCAGGTATCCGTCCACGGCGGCCACCTGGCCCCGTCGCTCGGCGTGATAGAGCTGACCCTGGCTCTTTTCCGTTCCTTCGACCTGGAACACGACAAGCTGATTTGGGACGTGGGCCATCAGGCCTACGCCCACAAGCTGCTCACCGGCAGGGTGGAGGAGTTTTCCACCCTGCGGCAGAAGGGCGGCATCAGCGGCTTTCCCCGCATGGCCGAGTCTCCCTACGACCACTTCGGCGTGGGTCACTCGTCCACGTCCATCTCTGCGGCGCTCGGCATGGCCATGGCCCGCGATCTCAAGGGCGAGGACCACGAAGTGGTGGCGGTCATCGGCGACGGCTCCCTGACGGCCGGGCTGGCCTTCGAGGGCCTGAACCAGGCCGGGGACCTGGGCCGCAAGATGGTCGTCGTCCTTAACGACAACGAGATGTCCATCTCCAAGAACGTGGGCGCGCTGTCGCAGTTCCTGAGCCGCAAGATGACCACTCCGTTCCTGCAACGGCTGAAATCCGACGTGGAAGGGTTGCTCGGGACCATTCCCAAGATCGGCGGCGATCTGGCGGTGTACGCCAAGCGGTACGGGGATTCGGTCAAATCCTTCTTCACCCCCGGCATTCTGTTCGAGGCGTTTCACTTCACCTACGTTGGCCCCATCGACGGCCACGACACGGCCACCATGGTCAAGGTCTTCGAAGAGGTGAAGAAGCTGAACAAGCCGGTGCTGGTTCATGTGATGACCAAGAAGGGCAAGGGGTACGAGCCCGCCGAGTCCGATCCGTCACACTATCACGGCGTGGGCGAGTTCATTCCCGAGACCGGCCTTGCCCGGAAGTTTTCCGGTTCCGGCCTGCCGTCCTACACCTCGATTTTCGGTTCCACCCTGTGTTCCCTCGCGGCCAAGGACGACAAGATCGTTGCCATCACCGCGGCCATGCCGGAGGGGACGGGTACGGAGTGTTTCCGCAAGAATTATCCGGACAGGTTCGTGGACGTAGGCATCTGCGAGCAGCACGCGGTGACGTTCGCCGCCGGACTGGCCACCGAGGGATACAAGCCCGCCGTTGCCATCTATTCGACCTTCATGCAGCGGGCCTTCGACCAGATCGTGCACGACGTCTGCCTACAGAATTTGAACGTGAATTTCTTCCTGGATCGGGGCGGCCTGGTCGGCGAAGACGGGGCCACGCACCACGGGGCCTTTGACATGAGCTTTTTGCGCGAGATCCCGAACCTGGTGGTCATGGCCCCCAAGGACGAGGCCGAACTGGCCCGGATGATGGTCACGGCCTTTGCCCATGAAGGCCCCTGCTCCATCCGCTACCCGCGCGGCACCGGAGTCGGAGCCAAGGTGTCGTCCGCCCCGAGCCCCATCGCCATCGGCCGGGGCGAGTTCATGCACGACGGGAGCGACGTCGCAGTCGTGACCATCGGCTCCCGCGTCTATCCGGCAGTGGAGGCGGCCATGGAGCTGGCCGAGGAAGGCCTGGACGTGGCGGTCTTCAATGCCCGTTTCGTCAAGCCGTTGCCTGAGGAGCAACTCCTGGAGCTGGCCGGGCGGTTTGATCGCTTCCTGCTGGTGGAGGAGAACGCCTTGGCGGGCGGCTTCGGTTCGGCGGTGCTCGAACTGTTCACCGCGCGTGAGGTCATGGACGGCAAACACATCAGGCAGCTCGGCATTCCGGACGAGTTCATCGAGCACGGCGCGCAAAAGGAACTGCGCCACATGCTCGACCTCGACAAGGACGGAATAAAGCGGGCGCTCAAGAAGCTCTGTGGATAGCGGTCATGGCCGCCCACGAAACGCTTCCGCCCGGTACCGGCCTCGTCACGAGGCTGGGCCGCTTTTGGCGCGGCGTTTCGACCCTGCGGTCCTGGATGGGGTTCGGCGGCATCATGCGGGGATTTCATATTCCGTATCGCTGGGCCGGGAGCCTCGCGCCTTTCACTGAAAACGACCGCTACGAATGGATTCAGGCCGCCTGGGACGCGGATCATCGAGATCGGGTCGGGCCATTCCACGCGGTTCATGGCCCGGGCCATCCGCGACGGGGAGCTTCCCACCCGTTTTTATTCCATTGATCCCGTGCCGAGGCGGGACATCGACCATCTTTGCCGCGAGGTCGTCCGCACCACCCTGGACAAGGCGGACCCCGCCGCGTTCGGCGAGTTGGGGGCGGGCGACATCCTGTTCTTCGACGGCAGCCACATCGCAATGCCCGGCACGGACGCGGACACCCTGTTCAATCGGATTCTGCCCGGCCTGGCGGCGGGGGTGTGGGTGCATGTCCACGACATCTTTTTACCGAACGGCTATCCGGATATCTGGGCGTGGCGCGGCTACAACGAACAGCTTCTGGCCGCCTCCCTGTTGGCGGGCGGCGAGCGGTTCAAGGTTCGCTTCGCCTCGGCCTACGTACGCCGCTGCATGGGGAAGGCCATCGAGAATTGGCCGATAATCGTCCCGGAGCAGGCCTTCGAATCCTCCCTCTGGCTCGAAAAAACGGCCTGATCGACCCGACAGCCCGACGCGTCGGGAGACGGCCACGCGGCCATGCGGGCGTTCAACACCGTTCGCAGGCAGACGCGGCAGTCATCGAAAACAGCGGAAGGAAAGGGCGGAGGAGGCAACGAAAAAGGGAAGGAAAAACCTTTCGCAAGGTTCAACCTTCCCTTTTCTCCGTCTGTGGCGCGACTAGCGGCCGCAGCACTTCTTGTATTTCTTGCCGGAACCGCAGGGACAGGGGTCGTTGCGGCCGATCTTGGGCTCCTTGCGGACGGGAGGCCCAGCGACCATCTGGCCGTCCACGTAGAGCCACTTGCCGTCCACGAAGTGGAACCGGCTCCGCTCGCGGTGCTTCTGGCTCTCGCCGTCGATGGCGTATTCGGCGGTGAACTCGACAATGCCGGCCTCGTCGCCTTCCTGACCCGCCCAGGTGTCATGGATGGTCAGGCCCAGCCATTCGGCTGTTTCGGCCCACTTGCGTACGGATTCGTCATCGTGGTCGTTGAGGGCCTCGGGCGCGAGGGTTTCCTTCAGATAATCGAGCTTCTTGAGCACGTAGGCGGTGTAGCGGGAGCGCATGAGCGCTTCGGCGGTGGGGGCCACGGCCTCGCCGGAAATATAGGGGACGCAGCACTTGGACTGTTCCAGGCCGGACCCGCAGGGGCATTCTTGGGACATGGGATACCTCGCTTGGTTTTTGGTCAGCGGATTGTAGAGAAAACCGTCCGGCTGTCAATGAGTAACCGCTTGCTCCTTGCCGCCGGGCATGGCAACCTGAGGTCATGCTTCCCATCACCGATACCGTTTCCATCCCCTGGAGCGAGCTTCGTTTCATCGCCTGCCGCAGTTCCGGCCCGGGCGGACAGCACGTCAACACCGCGGATACCCGCGTGACGCTGTTGTTCGATGTGGATAATTCTCCGAGCCTGACCGAACTGCAAAAGGTGGCCGTCAAGGGCAAGCTCAAGCGCCGCGTTGACAAGCGCGGGGTGCTCCAGGTGACCAGCCGGAAATTCCGCAGCCAGAAGACCAACAAGGATTCGGCCGTGGAGCGGTTTGTCGAGCTCATGCAGTGGGCGCTCGCGCCGGTGATTCCTCGCAAGGAGACCCGGGTGCCCAAGTCGGCCAAGCGCAGGCGGCTGGACCGCAAGAAACGCACGGCCCAGCGCAAGCGCGACCGCAGGCTGCCCGATTTCAACGGGGAGTATTAGCCCTTTCTCAGGGCGGCCTTCAGATAGCGTTCGCCCATTTCCATGCCCGCATAGGCCTCGGCCAGGTGCAGATAGATCACCTTCAGATATTTCGCGTGGATGTGTTTCGCGTCGGCCAGCCGTTTTCGCACTGCTTCCGCCGGGATGCCGTCCATGGCGGCGAGCAGGGTCCCGGCCCGGTGGTGCGCCCTGTGGGCGGCATCGATCTCGGCGTGCCCGGCGTGAGCGATGGCCTCCCGCCGTTCAGGGTCGGCCAGGAGTTCGCAGACGATGCGGACCAGTTCGTCCATGTCGTCGGGCGGGTAGGTGACCAGATGCACGCCGTCCTTGAAGAGCAGGGACTGGCCGTGGCCGATGTCGGGCGTGACCAGGCAGGAACCGGTGGCCAGGGCTTCGAAGACCCGGAAATTGAGGTCGCCCCGTTCGGCGATGTTCAGGACCACCCTCGCCTTGGGGAAAAGCTCGCCGAATTCGCCCTTGGCCACGTGAAGGTTGGGCAATCGGGCCTTGAGTTCCTTGAGGAATTCATATCGCACGGGCGTGGTCTCGGGGTTGACGTTGCCCACGAAGAGCAGGTCCCATTCCTTGGCCGGAGGCGGCTCGGGAGGCTGTTCGTCGCGCAGCGGATAGGGCGGCAGCCAGAGAATCCGGTCGTCCGCGAGCCGTTTTCGGAAACGGGGCATGTGATCGCGCAGTGACACGGCGACCATGTCGAATCCCTGGGCGTACATGGGGTACCAGGAGTGGATGTGCGAGTCGATGGCGTAAAAGGCCGTGGCGCAGGGGTAGGATTCCACGCTGATGAGCGGCGGCGGGATGGACCTGTCCGCGTAGAGGACGATGTCCGGTTCGCCGTGGCAACGGGCGACGATGTCTTCCCATTCCAGGGTGTCGGGCCCGGAAAGGGGAATGTTGATGATCTCGAAGCCTGCGTCCAGGGTATGCTGCGGCCGGAAATAGTAGCCGCCGATCCAGGCGATTCGCTTCACGGGCTATCCTTCCCGCCGGGCCATGTGCAGGATGCGTCGGGGACCGATGCATGACTGCTGGCGGTGGGACGGGAGGTTCCTTTTCAGCTTGAATCCCTGGCGCGTGGCCTCTGCGATGATGACCGGCAACTGGCTCTCGCCCACTTCGAGGATGCATTCGTTGCAGTGGGCGAACATGATCTCCGTGGTCAGTTCGAATTTACCCGTGCGGTGCAGGACGTTCAAGGCCAGGATGATGTCGTATTTCCGCTTCAACGGGGTGGTGATGTCGTAGACCATGAAGTGGCAGCCGGAACCCTTGGCCGAGGCCAGCCGGTTGGCCAGTTCGACGGCCCCCCGGTCCATGTCGAGCCCGACTCCGGCCGCGCCCATTTCCTCAGCCTTGAAGGTGTAGTAGCCGTGCATACAGCCGTAGTCGCACAGGGTCTTACCCGCGAAGTCCACGCCGAGTTTGAGGATGTTTTGCCAGGCCAGGCCGGATTGGGTGAAGCCGGGCACGAGCACGCGGCCACGGTATTCGATGGTCTGATAGAACGGGTTGAAGGAGTCCGCCTCGGCAATGGTCTTGAAGACCGCGCGGTCGGCTTGGGAGACACCCGGATGCGCGGCGTCGCGGTTTGCTTCGGCCCAACGGATGATGTCGTCGGTATCGGCGACCACCTCATAGCCGGGCAGGACTGGTTCGAGGGTCTCGCAGAACGGGGTCCCGGCCGGGAGGGGGCTGCCCGCGCGGAGAGCCTCCTTGGTCTTGCGCACCCGGCGCAGGGTGAATCGTTCCATGCGGATCTCGCGCGGCGGATTGAGGTAGAAAGGCTGGACGATGGTGAAGGGCGAGTAGATGTCGTCCAGGGCGTCAAGGAAGGCCTGGTGGATGTGCGCGTGGCTGACGCGGCATCCTTCGAGCACGATGTTTCCGTAGCGGAGCCCGCGTAGCTTGCGAATGAATATTCCCTTGAAATCCGTGTAGGTGGCTGGCTGGCGAACGGCCTCGATGTCCCCGCCGTAGCGGGCCGCGACCTCCGGGGTGAAGGCATCCAGGCGCAACAGGGAGTAGTTCAGATCCTGGGCCAGTTGCCTGGCTGCGAAACTCTTTCCCGCTGCAGGCGGCCCGGCAATGAGGATGACCTTGGGGCTGAAGCGGTAGATTCGTTCCGTTGCGGTTTGCTCGCCGGTCTGTTTGCTGACCGTGGCGGCTTGGGTGGCGCTCGGCTCTTTCATGGATACGTCCAATGTATTCAGATCGTTGAAGGCCGCAATGCAAGACGGCCCGTCAGGAATGCGGCAGGGAAAGGGCACGAATTGCCCGTTGCGGGAGAATTTGCACGATACATGCCAAGGACCGGCGGTCCCCGACGGAACGGCTAGGTCAGGCCGAGTTCTTCTAGGGCGAGGTACAGCTCGCGGCTGATCCAGGCGTCGGTGGCGGCGTAGAGGACCTGCTGCCGGGAGAGCTTCTCCTTGGCCCAGTTGGAGCACTGAGCGGACTTGGAGATGCGGAACCCGAGCAGATTGGCGGCCATGTTGCGCAGACCGTGGGTCTGGAGGTTGTATTTGGCCGTGATGGTGGAGAGGTCCACGAAACCGCTCGGTTTGAACCGGGTGTGTTTCTGCAACCCGAGAATATCGTCGCGCACGGCCACGCCGGTCTTGAGAATGCGCCGGTTGGCCAGGATCTCGCAGACCCCCTTGGCCAGTGGGAGGAGACCCAACTGGAATACGTATGCGCAATCGGCGGTGGCGAGTTGGAGGATGGAAGGCGGGCCGGGCTTTTTGCCCTTTCTGAAAACTGGCCGGGTCTCGGTGTCGAAGCCGAGCAGGGAGGAGTCTCGCATTCCCTCCAGGGCCTCTTCGAGATCGGCGTCGGTGCGGACGACCTTGATTTCCCCCTCATAGCGGCGAAGGGGCATGTCGTTGATCTCTGCCTTGGAAAAGGACCGAAGGTACTGTTGCGGAATGTCTAGGCTGTCCGTAGTCATTAATGTGCTTTGTGCGTTAGAAATTTTGAGGGATCGTTCTACATTCCCGCAAGTTCGTCAAGTACTAGGTTGCGCGCCCGACCGGAAGTTGCCGGTCGGGCGCGCGGTCGGGCTATTTATAGCGGTACAGGCCGCGGGAGCAGGGGGCACTGTTCTGGCGCCACCAGTACTGCCCGTTACAGGCGTCCGTGATCGGGGCCACGCTGTTCATGCCGTCGTACCGGGCCACGTTTTCCACGAACTGGCGTTGAGTTTCCTTTTCAATGGAGGCGATGGCGTCCGCCAGGGCGATTGAGCCGTCCTTGACTCCCGGCAGGACCTTGGCCATCTGGCTGGTGATGTACCGCTGCGACGGGTTGCTGTCCAGGAACCTGTCGAAGGCCTGGAGCGTGGCCTCCTTGTCGCCCTTTTTGCCTTGCGCCAGGGCGATGAACAGGGCGGCGTCCCATATCTTGTCTTTCTTGCCTTGGGCGTCGACGAGGGTTTTTATGCACAGGTCGTATTCTCCGGCGAAATACATGGCGATGCCCGCCTCCACCATGTTGGACTGGAATCTCATGGTGCGTAACGGCGGATCTTGGCGCAGGGCTTCGGCGTATGCCGTGGCCGAAGCCTTGAAGTGCTCGATGGCTTTTTCGTTGTAGCGCGTGACGTACAGCCGCCATGCGCGCTGGAAATTTCGGTCGCCTAGTGAGACGGGGTTCGCCTTTGCGGGCAGGGCCACAGCCAGTACCAGCAGGATGGCGATAGTGGCGGTCAGGATTTTGCGCATGGTTGAAACCTCCTTGTTCAGGACATGTAGGTCCTGGCTATGCGGAAGATGTCGTCGTAGGCCGTCTTGTTGCGGATGGCCAGGGCCATTTCCAGGGCCATGTCCATCTTGCGGCCCGTCTCGATCATGACGCGGTTCCGTATGGATTCGAGGTGGTTGGCCAGGAAATCGGCTTCGAAGTTGTCGATGGCCAGGGAGATGCCTTCGGAAAAGAATCGCGACCCGAGATGCGGGATGAAGCGGTCGAGGTTCTGCCGTCCTTCGCGCCGGGCGTACATGACGAAGAAGAGCAGCTTGACCAGCAGACGGTCGGCCTTGATCTTGTGGTCAACGGAAAGCAGGATGTCCAGGTCCACTCCCCGGGGCTTGATGGCGTCGAACATGGCCGAGGCCATGTCGAAGGCGCGGTCCTCGGTCATGAGCGGCTGGGCGAATTTGGAGTCCATCCGGACCAGGGTGACGCGCGGGTTCTCGCCCGAGGCGATGGCGTAGACGGCCTGTCGCATGAGATCGATCTTGATGCGATAATCGTCGACGAGGATGTCTTTTTTGGCCGCGGCCAACCGTCGCACCAGGGGAACGTCCAGCGCGGAGAAGACCGTTTCGAGCAGGTGCAGGATATAGGGCTCCGAGGCGGAGGCGATCTCCTCGTCCAGGATGTCGCGGCCCTTGCGCGCGTCCATGATCTTCTTGATGGACAGCCAATAGGCGGCCAGCCCTTCAACGGGCATTTCAAGTATGTCGAGTTCCTGTGGCTTCTGCATGGCGGTCCGCTTTGAGCTTGACGGGGCTGCGTAAAAAAAGACACCCTGTGCGTTGTCTTTCAGCATATCCGATTTTTTGAAGAAAACAAATACGGTCCTTGACGGCGGAGACTTTTTTCATGCTCGACTATCCCCAATTCGACCCGATCATGATTTCCATAGGTCCTCTGGATTTGCGGTGGTACGGCATGATGTACGTCTTCGGCATCCTGAGCGGCTGGCTGCTGGGGCGCTACCGCGCAACCAAGCCTTGGAACAAGATGACGCCCAAGCTCATGGACGATTTCATCACCTGGGCCATCCTCGGCGTGGTCTTGGGCGGGCGTCTCGGCTATGTCTTGTTTTACAATCCTTCGTTCTACCTGGCCAATCCGCTACAGATTTTCGCTGTATGGGAAGGCGGCATGTCCTTTCACGGCGGCTGCCTCGGCGTGCTTGTCGTCTGCTGGCTCTTTGGTCGGGCCAACGGCATGAGTTTCCCCGAGGTGGGCGACTTCATTTCCCCTCTCGTGCCGCCCGGCCTGTTCTTCGGGCGCATCGGCAACTTCATCAACGGCGAACTGTGGGGACGCTACACGGATCTGCCGTGGGCCATGCCGTTTCCGGGAGCGGGCGGGCTTCCGCGCCACCCCTCGCAGTTGTACGAGGCCGCGCTGGAGGGGCTCGCCCTGTTCATCATCGTCTGGGTTTATTCGGCCAAACCCCGGCCAAAGGGATGCGTCGGCGCACTTTTTCTGCTCGGCTACGGCGTCTTCCGCTTTCTGGTGGAGTTCGCCCGCGAGCCGGATAGGCAGCTTGGGTTCGTGGCCCTCAACTGGATGTCCATGGGGCAGGTGCTCTGCCTGCCCATGATTTTGTTTGGCATCGGTTGGTTGGTCTGGGCGTACCGCAAGTCAGCGTAATTCAGGAATTTTGATTTCAAAAAGGCGGTCCCAGCACTTGCCGGTGACGTAGAGGCGTCCGCCTGCCGCGTCATAGGCTATGCCGTTGGCCGTTCCGGCCCTTTGGTCGATCCGCTTGCGCAGGGATGAGATATCGAGCCAGGCGCGGACCTTGCCGTCGGCCGGGTCGATGATCGCCACCCTGTCCGACTTCCAGATATTGGCGTAGAGCCATTTCCCTACGAATTCCAGTTCGTTGAGCAGGCGCACAGGGCGTCCCTCGTCGGTCACCTCCATGGTGCCCGTCAGGGTGAAGTCTTTCGCGTCGCGCAGTTCGAGCCGGGATTTTCCTGTGGACATGAAGAATTGTTCCCCGTCGAAGGCCAGCCCCCATCCCTCGGTTTTTCCGAAGGTCGAACGGTAGGCGAATCGCCCACTGGGTGCGAGGTCCTTGAGGGCGTGGATCAGGCCGATGCCCGACTTCCAGGTGAGCATCCACAGGGCATCGCCCTGAGGCGCGATGCCCTCGGCGAACAGGGAGGGCGCGATGGGCACGGTCTTCAGCCTGCGTCCGGTCTTTGGCTCCACCATGGCCACGAAGGAACGTTTGTATCCGCCCGAGGATTCGTAGAACACGCCGTTGAGATGGAAGAGTCCCTGGGTGGAGGTCCCGGCGTCGTGAGGGTATTCGGCGACCACCCGGCAGGGGATGACCGGCGTTTGCGCCGTTGCGGGCGCGGCCCAGGCCGTCAGGACGAGCAGCATGAGGATGGGGACAAGCTTGTGCATGGGTGGTCCTTGAAAGGGGGCGGGGAGGGGCATTTTGTCATGCAACTCCCCGCTCCCGGGAAGGGGCGGAAGACCGGTGCGCGAAGATGGGAGGGTGTGTCCGGTCCGCCGCACGCCTTACGCGCGGTGTTTTACGGCGTTGACGCCGCCGAGGGCGAAGCGGACCACGTGGTCCACGAAAGCTTCCACGTCGAGCTCCAGGCCGGGCCGGTTCGGAGTCAGGCGGTCCAGGATGGGCTGGGTAAGCAGATGGTCGAGCATGAGGGCCCAGATGTTCGAGCTGCAATAGGCCAGCGTCTGCTCCGGCGTGTCCGGGCCGAGCAGTTTGGTCAGGATGTCGCGCAATTCGTTGGCGCGCGGCTGGACCTGATGCCGTGCGATGAAGTCGAGGTTGTGGCTCGGTTTTGCCATTTCACGCAGGAAGATGGCCCATTTCTGGGCGATTTGCCCGGTACTCTGGGTGTATATCTCCTCCGCCAGCCCCTTGACGAACTTGTGCAGCCGCTCTTCCGGGGGCAACCCCCTTTCGTCGCTGGAAATCCATTCCTCTCCCTTGGGGAAGATCTCTTCGAGCACGGCCGCGTACAAGCCGTCCTTGCTGCCGTAGTGATAGTTCACCGCCGCTACGTTGGCCTTGGCCAGGCCGCAGATGTCCCGCACCGTGGCCGAGTCGAAGCCCTTGTCGGCGAAAACCTCCATGGCGGCGAGCAAAAGCGCTGTTTTGGTATTGACGTCGGGGGAATCGTTCATAATTAAAGGCCTACAGGCGCAAAATACGCAGTAAAAATGCTTGAAACATATGTTTGACGAATTCTATTCATGAGTGGAGTCGGCAAGTCAAGGGTTTTCCCCGGAGCCGGCTGTTTCCGGAACAACCGCAAGGAGCATAGAAGTGGAAGTCATCTTAGCCAAAACCGCGGGATTCTGCATGGGCGTCGACATGGCCCTGACCAAGCTCGATCAGCTTGTCGCCGAGCCCGACGGCCATCCCATATATATTCTCGGACCCATCATCCATAATCCGCAGGTTCTTAAGCGTTACGCCGACAAGGGTGTGATAATGGTTCACGATCCCGCCGAGGTCCCGGCCGGGGCGCACGTCGTTATCCGCGCCCACGGCATTACTCGCCAGGTTGAGGAATCCCTGCGTGAACGGCAGGTGATCATCAAGGACGCCACCTGCCCTCGGGTCAAGAAGGCGCAGTTGCTCATCGAGCGCAACACCGCAGGCGGTTGCAAGCTGCTCCTCTATGGCGAGGTGGACCATCCCGAGGTGGCCGGTCTGGTCAGCTATGCCGAAAACGGCCATTTCGTCTTCGGTTCCGCCGAGGAGCTGGCCGGGTACGAGCTTTCTCCGGGCGAACGGTATGTCCTGGCGGCCCAGACCACCCAGGACCGGGTCCAGTTCGAGGCCATCGCCGAAAGGCTGACCGGGCGGGGCGACCTGAACGTGACCGTGCTCGAAACCATCTGCGACGCCACCAAGCTGCGCCAGGCCGAGGCCAAGGAGTTGGCCAAGACCGTGGACTTCATGGTCGTGGTCGGCGGGTACAACAGCGGGAACACCCGCAGGCTCGCCAAGGTTGTCTCGGAAGAGGGCACGCCCTGCGAGCATGTGGAGACCGTGGACGAGCTGCCCCTGAGCGAACTCGCCCGGTACAAGCGCATTGGCGTCACCGCCGGAGCCTCCACCCCGAGGGTGCTCATAGATCAGGTGCTCGCCGGGCTTGAATCGCTGTAGGGGGTAAAACTGTCGGCCTCGTTGTTCCCGTCTCCCCGGAAGGTATTGGTGGGGGCGTCTCAAGTGGGCGTCAGGGCACGAAAAAGGGGTCAGGCGGTCCCGGGCCGGGTCTGTTCCGGGAGCTGTCCCTGACCCCGTTCGGGATGGTTTCGACATCTCAGCCGCGTTGCAGGTACCGCCGGCCGCAGTGGAGGGCTTGGGTCCGGGGAACGCGACTCTCCTGGTGCGATGCCGTCAACCGTCAGCAAGGGGAGGAGTGCCGTTTTCAAGCGGCCTGTGCGGCCGTTTGTTCAACCATACCCTTTTGGCCGGGCAGTGGTATTATATTTTCACCGTCTCCGGGTGTCTGATCCGGGGGAAAAACAAAAAGGTTGTCCGGTTCGTGCCAAGGGCATACCCTGACCAGGTACGAATGTTACAACAAGGAGTCATCCATGGATATCAACAAGGCTCTGGCAGAGTTGAAAAAGGAGCCCGGTTTCGCCGAGAACGTGGGCATGATCCTGGTGCATAACGGCGTGGTCCGGAGCTGGTCCCGCAAGGGCCGCGAGGAAGTCGTAGCCATCGATATCACTCCCGATTTCGAGAAGATGGAGGAGATCCGCCAGGAGATCGAGGCCCGCGAGGGCATCTTCCGCGCCTGGTGTCACGCCAACTCGGGCCACATGAAGCCCGGCGACGACGTGCTCTTTCTCATCGTTGCGGGCGACATCCGTGAAAACGTCAAGCCCGCACTGGCCGACTTCCTCGACCGCGTCAAGGCCGAGGCCGTGACCAAGAAAGAAATCTTCGCATAGGACGCCATGCACAAGAACCTTGAGGACATCCACGGCCGCGAGGTCAGCTACATGCGTATCAGCGTGACCGACAGGTGCAACCTGCGGTGCACCTACTGCGCGGGCGAGGGGCTGGAATTCATCCCGCATCCGAACATCCTGCGCTACGAGGAAATACTGGAGCTCATGGGCATGGCCCGGAACCTCGGGGTGCGGAAGATACGGTTCACGGGCGGGGAGCCCTTCGTGCGCAAGGGATTCGCCGATTTCATGGTCACCGCGGCCGAGCGGTACGGGGATCTGAATCTGTGCGTGACCACCAACGCCACCCTCATCGGCGACCACGTGGAGCGGCTTGCCGCGGCGGGCATCAAGCGGGTGAACATCTCGCTGGACAGCCTGGACCCCGAGAAATTCAAGGCCATCACCGGCCGCGATCATTACGCCGTGGTTCGGGAAAACATCGACCGCTGCCTGGCCGCGAACATGACGCTGAAGATCAACGCCGTGGCCATGAAGGGCGTCAACGACGACGAGTTGGGCGATTTCATAGAGTTCGCCCGTACCCATCCCGTGGACTTTCGTTTCATCGAGTTCATGCCCGTGGGGCTGGAGACCGGGTGGGACGATAGCCGCGTATGGACCGCCGCCGAGATTTTGTCCGAGGCCCGGCCCTTTGCCGAGCTCGTCCCCGTGACCGCGAAGGGTGCGCGCCGCCACGGCCCGGCCCGTATGTACGAGATCGAAGGCGGTCTGGGCCGTATCGGGCTCATCTCCCCGTATTCCGATCACTTCTGCTCCACCTGCAACCGGCTGCGCATCACTTCGGACGGCAACCTGCGGACCTGCCTTTTTTCGGACAAGGTCTACCGGCTGCGTCCCGCCCTTCGCCATCCCGCCCTGGGTGTGGAAAAGGTAGAAAGGATCATCCGGCTGGCCGGGCGGAACAAGCCCATCGGCAACGAGCTGTTGCGGAAGATGCGGGCCGCCGATCATGGCGTCTGCAAGACCCGCATGGCCTCCATCGGCGGATAGACCGACGGCGCATAGGCGCGGACGTTATTTGCGGTTTTCAAACGAGAGGGCCTCATCGAGATTCGATGAGGCCCTTTGTCGTTGTCGCAGGTTATGCGGAATCCGGTCCGGCAGGGCTAATTGATGCCCAGGTCCGCCCGGTGTTTCGGCACGCCTGTCTTGCCCTCGGGCTTCGTATCGCGGTCGAGGAGGAAGACGCGGTCCGTCAGGTCCGGGTTGCCGGTGATGATGTACTGCTTGACCGCGTTGGCCCGCTGCATGGCCAGTTCATGGAGCATCTCCTTTGTCACGACGACCCTGTCGCGGATGAACTTTTCCATGACCTCCACGGGCTGGCGGTCGGTGACGAACAGGGTGGTGGGCTTGATGCCCTCCTCGTCGGGTTCGTCGGCATATGCTTCGTAGAGCATGTCCTCATATTCCTCAGGGGCGACGACAATCTCGTCCACCGTGGTCTCGGCCCGCTTGGAACGCGGCAGGTCGTCGTATTTGGCCTGCTTGACCTTGCGTTCGAGGATGGCCTGGATCAGGCCGTTCGTGTCGGCCACGGGATCGACGACCCCGTCAACTTCCAACTTGAGCTTGTTCCGTTCCGACAGGGCCTTGATGACCGTGTCGAGCTTTTCCGTGCTTCGCGCGTTCAATTGGGCCCGGCCCGGATCGAAGACCACGAAGTCCATGTCCTCCCCGCCGCCGAACATGGAGCCGATGAGGGAAAACGGCGAGGTCAGGGCCTTGAAGAGCAGGTTGATGATGGCCTGGAACACGATGCCGCCGATGCGGAAGTTCGGGTCGTCCAGTCTTCCGGAGACGGGCAGGTTGAGCTGCATGTCGCCGTTGGAGTCCTGGAGCAGGGACAGGCCGAACTCGACCGGGATGTTGGGCGCGTCGGGCCGCTTGTCTTTCTTGCCCAGCTTGAGCTGTTCGATGAAGAACTTGTTCCGGGCGTTGAGGACCCAGTCCTCGGTCTTGAAGATCACGTCCGCATAGAGCCGTCCCTTTTCGATGGGATAGGCCAGATTTTTGAGGGTGTACGGGGTCAGGGGAACCAGCTCCATGCCGTTCACCGAGATGGTCAGGTCGGAGTAGATCGGTCTGACCAGCGGGTTGAGCACGCCGGTGACGGCCACGGGCGTGGGGCCGAGCTTGGCCTTGAATTCCACCTTGGGACGCGCCTCGGCGGTCTGGCCGATTTCGGTCAGGACAAGGGTCATCTCCGTGGCTTCCGTGGCATAGGCCGGGTGGATGCTGTCGTCACGGAATTTGACCGATCCGTTCTGCATACCGATTTTGCCCACGGTCAACGTTTCGAAGAGCGGCTTCTCCTCGGCGGCCTCGGTTTCGGTCTTGGCCTCAATGGCCGCGACCTCCGCCGGGGGAACCGGGGCCGGCGCGTCGGGTCCGGCCGTCGCGGTGCCGGCGGGCGGCGGCGGAGGCTCCGCCAGGCGCAGGGCGCGTCGTATGTTCAGCCTGCCGTCCTTGTCGAAGTGCACCAGGGCACGCGGTCCGTTCAGATTGATCTCGCCGATGGCCAGGGACATGGGGGCGTTGGCAAAGGCGATGCCCTTGACGTCCAGTCGGTCGATGCCCGCCATTTCGGCGTCGGCGAAAGTGGTCTTGACCTTGAGCCCGGTCAGCGCCGTGTCGCCCTTGACTGTGTACTTCGGGGTTTCACCCCCGGTGAATGAATAGGAGAGGGTGGCGTGGGCCGCGCCGTCCGAGATAAGCAGCTCGGTGTCCTCGGCCAGATAACCGTCCAGCGGCCTGATGCCGAGTTTGTCGACCTTGAGGTTGCCGGAGGACGCGAGCGGGTCCAGGGACGTCCGGCCGTTGGCGGAGAACCAGCCTCCGCCCGCCCAGCCGCCGCTCAGGGAGAAGGGCATCTGTGCACCTTTTTTCGTGGAGAAGTCGGTCACGTCCAGCTTGAAGTTGCGCACTCCCAGCCGGGCCTGGTGGGCCAGGGCCAGGTCGCGGAAGTCGGCGGACCCGTCCTCCACCACCAGATGGTCCAGTGTGGCTTTCCAGGGCGTTTCGGCCGCGTCGTCTCCGTCGGGAGCCGGTTTATCGGCCGGTTCGTCGGATTCGGCCGTCGCGGCGGTTTCCGCAAAGAGCTTTTCCAGGTCCAGTCGGCCGTCTCGTTCGCGGACGACGCTGGCGGAGGGGGCGGTCAGCTTGACCTCGGCTACCCCGACCGTGCGGGCGGCAAGGTCGAGGGTAGCCCCGGACACGTCCAGCGCGCCCAGCGTGAGGCTCGGCTCCTTGGCGTCGGGTTTGCGCATGGCCAGATCGGCCAGGTTCAGGGAGCCATTGCTCGCCACGAGCTGCGGCTCGCCGTCCGGCTGGCTGTAGTCGATTTCCACGGAGAATCCCAGAGAGCCCGAGTCCACCAGCATGGGCTGCAAGGAGTTGATGTAGGGGCCGTAAAGGGGCACGTTCAAATCCTTGCCCGAGAGGGTCAGTTCGGCCGTCGGCGGGTCCACGGTTGCCTCGCCGTTGACGTAGATGAAGCCCGTTTCTCCGAAGGAGCCCTTGAAGACGCTGGCCTGCGAGGCCCGCGTGGTCAGCCCTTCCATGGCGAAGTCGAGTTTCGGGAAGACGTGGTGGAAGCCGCCTTCGACGTGTTGGTCGGTGAAGTCGACGGCACCGCCCGTGATTTCGAAATTGCGCAGGTCCAGGACAAAGGCCGAGTCAGTGTCCGCCTCGGTCTTGACCTTGGGCCCGGTGGGACCGGGCTCCGAGCCCGGGAAATAGCCCGCCCAGTTGATTTCGCCGCCCGCCCGCCGCACAACCTTGAAGAACGGCTGGTCGAGGTTCACGTGCTTGATGATGAGGGCGTTGTCGCTGAGGGAGAACCGCTCCATGTCGAAGGTCAGTTTCTTCATCGCGAGGACCGAGCCGTCTTCGGGAGCGGTCAGCTCCAGGTTGGTAAGGGTGCCACCACCGCCAAGGAAAAGCCGGAGCCGCTGGCCTTCGGGGCGCTCGAAAAACAGGGAGAAGCCGGAGGTGAACCGGCCGCTCTTGAGTTTGAGCGGGGTTTTGATGGGCAGGTATTCCCAGTACTGGCGCAGATCCACTTCCACGGCGTCCAGCTCGAACTCGGTTTGCAGCGTCTTGTCGAAGGGCAGAATTCTGCCTTTGAGCTCCACTGGGTCGCCGTTGACCACCGCAGTGAATATCGGATGGGTGAACTCCTTGATCCTGTCCGCAAAGCTTGATGTGAACGGTATCTGCAAGTGGATGTCGGAGATGACGTGCTTTTTCGCGTGGGGCCTGTCGTCGAAGGTGATGGTAGAGTTGGTCAGTTCAAAACCGTACAGGGCGAAGGGGAAGACCGCCTCGTCTTTCTTTTCCTCGGGTTTCTCCTGATTAACGCTGTCCGGGGTGCCGAGGAGGTCGGAAATGGAATACCGGCCCTTGCCGTAGAAGGTCATGTTCAGGTTGAGCCCGTCCAGCTTGAGGTAGCTGAGGACCGGAGCCAGTTTCCAGATGGTTGCGATGCCGGGCGCGGTCTCCATGCGCTCCACGGAGATCAGGTCGCCCTCTTCCTCGCGATTCTCGATGCGCAGGCCCGTCGCCTCCAGATGGAAGGTGAGCGGGTTGAAATAGATATCTCCCACTTCGGCCTTGCGGTCGAGCGCGCTTTTGATTTGGGAGACAAGGACCGATTTCATGATCGGGGGAACGGCGAAAAAGCCGAACAGAATGTAGGCCGCGAATGCGGTCAGCAGCCAGAAAACGATCCGCCGCAGGCGTGGAGTGCCGGTATCTATTTTATCGAGGAAAGCGAGCATATTGAGTCCATCCAGTAGAGTAATTGGTTCCGCCGCCGAACAATCCTAGCGCAAAATTACCGGAGAATCCATATATCCCGAACGCACTGAATCTTCTGGTGCGGGGTGTTTTGCCCCGGTTCCGTGTTGCCTGACGGTCTTTCATTTGGCGGTATGGAAAATACGGATTTTGTTGCCATATTGTGGAAATGCGGTGTATGTTGCATTCAAATGCAAGTGCGCCCGCGGGGTCCTGAACCAGGCCCGAGGTTCCCCGGGCGCCCAACGCCTACCGGAGCGGAACCATGTCCGACGACCACTATTACCAGGGTTTGGCCAGGAGCATGATGTTCACCATCATCCTGGTCTCTTTCGCTCCGCTTTTCATCGTCGTGCTCATCGCCGGGTATCAGTACAGCGTCGCCTACGAGGAAAAGGTCGAGGCGCACCTGCGGGAGCTGGTCCTCAAGCACGACCAGACCATCGACGCCTACCTGGACGAGAAGGTTTCCGAAATTCGGGTGCTGGCCGAGGTCATCGACCTGGGCGGCCTGGCCTCGCCGGAGGGGATCAAGTCCCTGCACGACGCGCTCGGCAGGGGGCACGGTTCTGACTTCGTTGACCTGGGGCTTATCGACGAGAAGGGCATCCAGGTGGCCTATTCCGGTCCGTTCCAGCTCCAGGGGCTGGACTATTCCGGCGAGCCGTGGTTTCAGGCCGTGCGCGAGAACATGGTTCATGTCAGCGACGTCGGGCTGGGGATGCGCGGCGTGCCGCATTTCATCATCGCCCTGCGTATGCGTGCCGACGGCCGCGAATGGGTTCTGCGCACCACACTGGACTTCATCACCTTCAATCGGCTGGTGGAGAATATCCGCATCGGCGAAACGGGCATGGCCTATATCATCAATCTGCAGGGGGAGTTTCAGACCACCCCGCACCGTGACATGTCCGCCGAGGTCCCGTTTTTGCGCGAGCTTGCCCGGTCCATTGCCGGGAGCGCCGATCAGGTGCGCGGCAAGGCAGCGATGGCCGTCATGGACAACCCCGCCACGGGCCGCGAGACCATTTTCGTGACCAGCCAGATCAAGGGCGGCGACTGGCTCATGGTCTACCAACAGGATGCCGCCGACGCCTTCGCCACCCTGAACCGCAGCCGCGATCTGGCCATTCTCATCCTGTTCATCGGCGGCGTGGCCATCTCGGTCATGGCGTCCCTCATGAGCCGCCGGATGGCCCGCAAGGTCGCCCGGGCGGACGCGGCCAAGGATATCATGAACGAGCAGTTCATCGAGGCGGGCAAGCTGGCCAGCGTGGGCGAGCTTGCGGCGGGCATCGCGCACGAGATCAACAACCCGGTGGCCATCATGGTCGAGGAGGCGGGCTGGACTCAGGACCTGCTTGAGGAAGGGCTCGACAAGGACGACAATGATCGCGAGGTCCAGCGGGCTCTCAACCAGATTCGGACCCAGGGCGCGCGGTGCAAGGAGATCACCCACAAACTCCTTTCGTTCGCGCGCAAGATCGATCCCACTGTCATGTCCGTGGACCTCAACGAACTGATTCGGGAAATCGCCGAGCTGTCCTCCCAGCGGGCCAAGTATGCCAACGTGGTTATCGAAACCAGTCTGGGCGACAACATCGCGCCCATCAAGGCGAGTCCTTCCGAGATGCAGCAGGTGTTTCTCAACCTGGTCAACAACGCCATCGACGCCATGGACCCCGGCGGAGGCAGCCTGGACATCAGCACCCGCCAGGAGGGCGACACGGTGCTTGCGTTGGTTTCGGACACCGGATCGGGCATCCCCGAGGCCAATCTGTCGCGTATTTTCGATCCGTTTTTCACCACCAAGCCCGTGGGCAAGGGGACCGGGCTGGGGCTGTCCATCATCTATGGCATCATCAACAAGATGGGCGGGAACATTTCGGTGGATTCGGCCGTGGGCCGGGGCACCACTTTTACCCTCCGCCTGCCGTCGGGCGCGGCGGGGGGTGCGGACGAATCGGAGGCCGCGCGGATATAATGAGCATACAACCAACAGGAGGACGACATGCCTGCTAGAGTATTGCTCGTCGACGACGAGAAAGGATTCGTGGATACCATGACCAAGCGGCTGGAGAACCGGGGTTTCTCCGTGGACGTCGCCTATGACGGGCCGCAGGCCCTGGCCGCGCTGGACAAGGGCGGGATAAACTTCGACGTGGTCATTCTGGACGTCAAGATGCCCGGAATGGATGGCAACGAGGTACTCAAACGCATCAGGGGGGATTATCCTCTGGTGGAAGTCATCATGCTCACCGGCCACGCCACCGTGGAGTCGGCCATCGAGGGCATGAAGGCCGGTGCCTTCGACTACTTGATGAAGCCGTGCGAATTGAATGAACTCATCGACAAGATCGGTGAAGCCTACGACAAGAAACAGGCGCACGAGGACAAGATACTCGAAGCCCGCGCCCGGCATATCGAGCTGCGCAGGGGAGACTAGGAGGAGCCATGGCAGATACGCCCATTCGCGTCCTTTTGGTCGACGACGAACTCGGCTTTCTCGATGTGCTGGCCAAGCGCATGGGCAAGCGCGGGTATCAGGTGACGACCGCGGGCAGCGGGGCCGAATCCATCCGGGTGCTCCGGGATAATGATTTCGATGTGGCCGTCCTTGATCTCAAGCTAGAGGATATGGACGGCATCGAGGTCTTGCAGATAATGAAGAAGATGGTGCCGGAACTGCCGGTCATCATGCTTACCGGCCACGGTTCGGAGCAGGCGGCCAGGGAAGGCGTCGAGTCCGGCGCTTTCGACTACCTGCTCAAGCCGTGTGATCTGGACGACCTCCTCGAAAAGGTCGGGGAGGCCGTGGCCGGTTAGTCGGAAACGACAACGAAGAATCGGGAGTGGCCATGGCCGAGATAAAAGCGCTCCTTGTGGACGACGAGGAATCCTTTCGCAACACGCTGTGCAAGCGGCTTTCGCGCCGGGGCATGACCGTTGAGCAGGCGGGCTCGGGCGAGGAAGCCCTTGAACGCCTCAAGACCTATCAGCCGGACGTGATCCTGCTCGACGTCAAGATGCCCGGCATGGACGGGCTGACAGCCCTGCACAAGATCAAGGAGATTGACCCGCTGATCGAGGTGGTTATGCTCACCGGCCATGCCAGCATGGAGATAGCCATTCGGGGCATGGAACTAGGGGCCTTCGACTATCTGATGAAGCCCGTGGAGTTCGAGGAGCTGCTCTACAAGCTCGAAGACGCCTCCAGCCGCAAGAAGCGGCATGAAGACCGTATCGCGGCCAAGGCGAACAGATAGTGGTTTTCGATTCATACCCTGCTGTTTCCCGATGAACCCTGTGACCCTGACCTAGACGATTTCCAAAGGACGACATTTCATGGGCCTGTTCGATTGGCTGCGGTTCCGGAAAAAGGAAAAGACCCCAGAGGAGCGGGCAGAAATGCGCCGCGTCTTCGCCACCCGCTACGATCACTTCCGGCTGCTTATCCAGGCCAACACCCGCGCCCATGAGCTCATGGGCGAACTGGAAGAGGCCCTGCGCGGCTTCACCCCCTACGGTATGCATTTCGTGCGCACCCTGTGCACGCGTATTTCCACATCCATCTACCAAATGGTCCGCCATCTGGGAGAGTTGGAGGAGAAGGGGCACGAAGAGCTTGTGGCGGCCATGCAGACCATCAACGAAAGAATCATGGAGGAGCTGGAACCCGAGGTCCATGTCGTGGGCGGCGAGGTGGTCATCGACCTGTCCGAGGTCAACCGCGACCACGCAGACCTGTGCGGTCCCAAGATGGCCATGCTCGGCGAGGCCGGGTCCAGCCTCGGCCTGCGCATCCCGTCCGGTTTCGTCATCACCGTGGCCGCCTATCAGCAGTTCGCGCGGAACCAGGGGCTTGGGGCCGAAATCGACCGGCTTATCCAGACCATGTCGGGCGACGACCGGGAATCCGTGTTCCAGGTCTCGTCGAGCATCATGCAGCTCATCATGGAGACCCGGCTGCCCGACGACTTGGCCGCCGCCATTCTGGATGCCTACGACAAGTTGGCCGAAAAACTCGGCTCGCCTCCGGACCTGGCCGTGCGGTCCAGCGCGCTCGGCGAGGACATCGAGGGTTCCTCTTTCGCGGGCCAGTACAGGTCCGTGCTCAACGTGGACCGCGCTTCCCTGCTCGATGCCTACAAGGAGGTCGCCGCCTCCAAATATTCCCGCCAGGCCATGGCCTATCGGCTCAGTCACGGAATCCGCGACGACGATGTGGCCATGAGCGTCGGCTGCATGACCATGGTGGAGTCCGCGGTCGGCGGCGTGGCTTATTCGGGCAATCCGGTGAACGTCCGCGACGACCGTATCTCCATCAGTTCGGTCTGGGGACTGCCCAAGCCTGTGGTGGACGGCACCGCCGGGACCGACGAGTTCATCGTCTCCCGCGATCCCCTTCGTCTGGAAGAGGTCCACGTGGCCGAGAAGACCGACATGTACGTTTGCAGCGACGACGAGGGCGTGTGCCGCGAGAAGCTTACCGAGGACAAGGCCTCCCAGCCTTCGTTGACCGAGGAGCAGGCACTGGTCGTGGCTCGCGAGACCGTGCGCATCGAGGAGCATTTCGGCACGCCCCAGGATATCGAGTGGGCCATGAGCCCGGACGGGGCCTTTCATCTCCTGCAATGCCGCCCGCTCATGCGTGTCTCTTCGGGTGAGCACAGCACGCCGTCGGCCAATCTGC